>DASYIS010000356.1:0-2519 GCA_035997375.1 Chthoniobacteraceae bacterium | reverse complement strand
ATCGGGGACCGGCGCGTTGTCCATTTGAATTTGCACCCGTTTGGCGGGCGCTGCAAGCGGGCCGGCGCGGATCTGCGCAGCCCGCGCCGGGCGGCGTCGTCCCCACATGTGTAGAGGCGGCTCTCCCTGAGCCTAGGCGATGGGGTGCCGCCTCCAATTTCTTGAGCGTCTGCTGCAAGCAGCGCCGCCAGACAAAGATGGAGGCGGCACCTGTTCGCTTAGGCTCACAGAGAGCGGCCTCTACACACGGGGGCGATTGGCTGCGGCTTCGCCGTCCGGCTATTTCCCCAGCGGCGTCGAGACGTGCGCGTCGGCGGGCGGGGTGAACTCGAAGGTCGAGGCGGGGAGCGGCGCGGGGCGCTGGTTGCGGTAGGTGGTGACGATCTGGTCGCCTTTCGGCAGGATGGCGACGGTCTTGGAGATCTTGTACGTCTCGTCGACGGTGACGGTGATCTCCTTCAGGATGCGTTTGAGGCTGCCGGAGCGCGGGGTGAGGACGAGCCGGTAGCCGGCGGGGTCGCGCGTGGCGGTGTAGCGGTAGTACTCGGCGACGTTGTGGAAATTGAGGCCGGCGGTCAGGGCCTCGATCGCCTGGTCGAAGAACGAGCGCTGGCCGAGGCTGTAGACCTCGGCTTCCTTGAAATTCGGGTAGTACGTCCAGAGCTTCTGGCCATTGCTGACCATGAGGCTCGGGTTGTTCCCCTTCAGCTCGCGCCGGAAATTGTTCGGGATCTGAAAGGCGATCGTACCGCTGCTGACGAGCGGCTTCTCGAGCAGGTGCGACGTTTTCTCCTCGGTGAAATCGGCGGTGAGCGCGGGGAATTTCGTCCGGTGCTCCTGGAGCTTCGCGAGGAGCTGGGCGGTCTCAGCGGGCGGGAGGTCGGCGGCGCGGGCGCTCGGGATTACGAGTACGAGCAAGAGTAAGAGTAGGAAACTACAAGGGCGGGAAAGCGGGGACATAATTAAACCACTGATCGGGGTAGCGACGGATAATGGATTCAAAGACAGAGGCAATCCTTTGCGTGTTGAGCTGGAGGGCGGCGCGCTTGTCGGGCTCGGTCGTCATCTCGACCGCCGGCTCGGCGAAGGAGAGGTAACGCCCGTAGCGATGGCGCACGACGAACGCCGGCACGACGGCCGCGCCGGTGTGCTGCCGGAGAAGCGCGGGCGCGCTGGAAAACTGGACCGGTCGGCCGAAGAACGTGACGGGCGATCCGCTTCCCATGTACGGGCGATCGACCAGCATCGCGACGCATTCGCCGCGCTCGAGGACTTTGATCATCTCGACGAACGCGAACTCCCGGCCGGGGCCGACGGCGATGGTCTTGATCCCCGCGCGCCGGCGGGCTTCGTCGCGCCAGCGCGTGAGGCCGGTGCTCGGCTCCTCGAGCGTGACGATGGTGAGCGGCACGCCGCGTTGCGCGAGCAGCAGGCCGCCGAGCTCCCAGTGCCCGAGATGCCCCGTGACGAGGATGATGCCGCGCCCGGCCGCGCGCGCCGCCTGGATGTGCTCCCAGCCGCTCCACTCGCCGAGCAGGCGTTTGGCCCAGCGGCCATCGTCGCTCGTGGAGTAAAAGTAATCCGCCAGCATCGCGCCGAACTGCGTGACGTTGCCCGCCGCGAGGCGATCGAGCTGGGCGCCGCCGAGGCCGGTGACGACGCGGAGGTTTTCGCGGATGCACTGGAAGCCGGGGGAATTGCGCGGTGCACAGAATTTCGCGATCAGCCGCGCGAGCCGCAAGCCGATCCCGTGCGGGAGCACGCGCGTGAGCAGGCGGGCCGCGCGAAACGCCCCGAGCGAGTAGAGCGAATCGCGCAGGATCGGCGTCTCCCGCCAGGCCGCCGCCGGAAGGGGCGCGCTACTCACCGGCTGAATTGGAAATCGAAGCGCTCGGCGCCTTCCGCGAACGCGATGTCACAGCGCTGCGGCACGCCCGCGCCGTAGCCGGCGGTGGCCGTCCAACCCGGTCCGCGCAAGTCGTTGCGGCCCGGCGAAAGCTGCGCGAAGACCTCGCGCACGCGCACCCAGTTTTTCAGCGCGGGCGGCGCTTTCGCGGAGAGCCCATGCCAGCTTCCGCGCGCGAAGACCCCCTCGGCGCGCGCATTGTCGCCCGCCTGCCAGAGCTTCAGCAGCGGAAAACCCGGCCCCGAGGAAAACTGCATTTGGAACTCGCTCCCATCCGGCGAGCGCCGCGCGACCACTTCGCCGACGACCGATTTGCCGGCCGCGTTCGAGTAGTGCATCTGCCCTTGGTACGACCGCCAGTCGGCCGTCGGCGGGCTGAAGACCGTGGGCGTCTGGCATCCGACAAGACTGATAAGAGCGATGAGAAACAGGCCAACGTACGAGCGATACATGGAGACGTTTGAAGATCTCGGCGCGCAGCGCCGCCTGGCCCCGGGTAGGGTGGGCGTCCCGCCCGCCCCGGCGGGCATCTGGCCCGCCGCGATTATTTCCGAAGAGCGTGCCGAAGGGCTGCTATTCGCGTCGGGCGAAGACGCCCTCCGGGGCGGGCGGG
>DASYIS010000355.1:0-16444 GCA_035997375.1 Chthoniobacteraceae bacterium | reverse complement strand
GCACGACCAGAGGTCGGCTTTGCAAGTCGAACAGGATGCGGCGGCCTGCCGAATGGCGTTGAAGCTCCTGATGTTCCTGGTGCTCGAGCACTTGATGCCGGTGCGCGCCTCCGTGGAGACGACGCGGCACAGCCTTTTCTCGCGCCATTTCTACAGCACACTGCAGTCCGCCCTGGACCTCGACCGGTGGGATGAGCAGAACCGCCGGAAGGACGATGAAGGCGGAGGGCCGCGCGATGGCAAGCTCCCACCGCCTCTTCGCAACGTGAATCCCTCCCTGCTGGCGCTGCCGTTTTTCCCGCTCGGGCTCCGGGAGAAGGGAGCCGGCGCGAACGAATGGGAGATTTTGCTCGAAGATCTGCGCGACCGGCTCCAGCGACTGCAGGCGCGAGGCGAACGCTGGCTGAAAGAGCCGGAGAAGGAGAAGACCAGGCCGGCCGCGAAGAAGAGCGAACGTGAAAAGGAGCGGCAGGCGACGTTGACGTTTTGGAATGCTCAGTTTGCGAAACTGAAGCTGCCGCCCGGCGCGCCGATCCCTGCCGAAGACCAAGAGCGCTCGAGCTTCCACGCGGAGAGGTCCGCCGGGGCGGCGCCCGAGGGGCCGGCGCCGACGGGCGGAGTGCAACCCCCCGCATCTTTCAGGCTCGAAGCGCTGAGAGAACTCGCGGAGGCGAGCGTCACAGTCTTTACCGAGTTGATGGATCCACCCGATCCCTACGTGACGCTGCCTCCCGACTTGGTGGAGCTCATGAAATGGCATCTGCTGCGGATTCGCCTGCTCTGCCATCCGGGCTCGCTGCGGCTTTCGGAAATTCTCTCCAGCTACGATCACAATCCCTTCCTTCCGCTCGGGTTGGGCGACTTGAAAACGGGCGCTCCTCCTCCGGTGGCGACCGGCTTTGGCTGCACCGGCTCCTGGATGTATGGCATCCACGGATCCGCGCGGAGCGCGAGCCTGGCCCGCGAAGTCTTGCAGGAGATCACCTCCCTCAGCGCCGCGGAAGAGCGCGCCCGGCGCGGGGCGGGCATCCCTACCCGGCGGGATTTCTTTGAGCTGCACGGGTTGGATGACGTGCCGAGCATGGAGTACCTCAACTGGAACCAGCTCTTGCGTTACTGCGCGTCGCGCGCCCGGCGGCGGGAGAGGGTCCTGCCCACCGGGATGTCCGAGCCCGCTCGGGTCTACAAGGTCATCCAACAGCAAATGCTCGCCTGTCTCGACCGGGCGGCGCACTGGTCGAAAGAATACGACGAGGGGAAAGCCGGAGCGGTCATCGACGAGACGAAGGCTGCGGCCAAGATTGGAGCGGTCATCGTCAAGGCCGAGGCCGCGGCCACGCACGCCGTGGAAATGATCAAGTCAAGTGTCAAGCCACTCCCGAAGGCATGAGAATTTTTGTCGAGGGAGACAATTACAACGCCTATTTCCTGCTGCGCGCCAACTCGGTGAAGTTGCCTTGGGCGAAGCCGGAAGTCGTCGCCGAGGCACCGGAGGCCGCCAGGAAACCAACCACGGCTGAAGAACCAGCTGCGGTGCAGTCCCCGACAGCGGTGAGTCAGCCGTCCACCGGAGGGGACGGCGGGCACCCTGCGCCCTCCGCTGGTGCGCCTTGGAGTGACAAGGAAAACATCCTTTTCTCCCTCCGGGTCGGGGCCGCCTATCTGCGCGCGGCGTTGCGCGGCATCTCGGGCGGGGGGGCGATCGAGCTCTTCCGCCTGCCGTCGGCGGCGGGCGCGGGGCAGGAGGGCCGGCGGCCGAGACTTTTCGAGATCCGGATCCCCAAGAAGGTCATTCCGGATTACGATCGATACGGGGAAACCCTGCCGGTCTTCGATGTCATGAGCGAAGGAGGTCCGATCGTCCTCCCGGCCTCACTCGCACCCGGCGACCAGGACGGGAGCAAGGAGGAGGGAATCACGAAGGACGACATCCTGCTCGAGCGAATCGCCGGCGGAGAGCTCTCCCACCGTGAGCGGGAATTGCTTCGGGCTGCCAGGCGCCAAGCTCCGGTGACCGTTGCCGAGTCCTGCCGGATTCACATTCAGATCGGCCTGACTGATTTTCAGGGGCAGCGGCCCGGCATTGAGGCGACGGGCGTCCGGTGCATCATCGTCACCCTGCGCGACCTGGCCCTCGAACTACGCATTCGCAAGTCGCTCTCTTACGAGTCGATCGTGGTCGACATACTTCGCTTATTGCGGAATTACACGCCGCACCCAGACTACACGGAGCTTTTCGATTCGATTGCGGGAACCAAGCGAGGCAAGTTTGCTGGAGCCGCGCCCGCCGAGCTTTACATCATCGTGCGGATCAATCATGCGGCGACGCTCGTTTATCGATGGTATCCGCACGCGAATATTGAAAAAGAAAGGGAGAGCTCGGACGTCCCTGACAGCGCCTTCCTCTTCTTTCACCAGCGTCATCCGGCGCCGATGCACGACATGATGCTCGGGCGGGTCGACGGCTTCAGTGGATTCCTCGCCGTCCATCTCGCCGCAGGGGCGCAGATGAACTACATGGCGGAGCCGCCGGCGAGGCCCCCCAACCCTCCTGACTTGCCGCCGCCGTTGCCAGCGTGGATCACCGAGGCCATTTGCGCCGGCATCCTGTGGCAGGTCGCGCAGCACGAGCGGGGCGTGCTGAAGCTCTTCTTCGAGGACAAGTCGCCCAACCTCCGTGACCCATTGAAGTGGAAGGCGTCTGCGGACCATCCAAAGATCGGGCGCAAAGGGGTGCGGGCACTGCGGGAACTCGCCGGGCAGCCGGATTTGCCGCGCGCGAAAGCCACTTGGGAGCCGATCGAGACGGCGCACTGGGGGGAAGCGCGCCACCGATATTTTAACGAATTGAGGCGTTATCTGGAGAACGAAGAGAAGTGGAAGGACGGCGAGTTGAGTGAGAGCCTGAAGCGGGTGAAATACGTCCAATTGCGAGTGGGCAACGCGGTTTCTCATCGCACGCAGTGGTTCCTCGCGGGTGATTGGCTGCTCGATCCGGATCCTGCCAAGGCGCAGCGCAGGGAGCCGGCGAGCCTGGACCACAAAGAGGCGGAGCGGCTGGGCAAGATCGAGAGCGCGCTCGCCGATGCGAAACGACAACCGAATCCCAAGGCGGAGCACTACGAGATCACGTTTGCCGACATCGCCATGAAATGGCTGACGCTGCCTCCCGGCGACCCCAGGAGCGACCCGAAAAAGACGCTGCCGCTCGTGACCATCGAAAGCCTGCCGCTGAGCGACCGCCGTGAAGTCGAGGATTACCTCGCCCTCCGCGATGCCATCCGGAATTATGAGAAGGCGGGCATGGACAAGCCGCTGAACATTGCCGTGTTCGGCGCGCCGGGAGCCGGCAAATCCTTTGGCGTAACGCAGGTGGTGGCGCATGCCGCGTCCATGGTGGGCTCCCGCCTGAGTGCGCAGCCGCTTTCCTTCAACGTCAGCCAATTCACCGCCCTTCACGATCTCGTCACCGCGCTGCAGCTTGTCCGCAACGAGATGTTGAAGGGGAAGATCCCTGTCGTGTTCTTCGATGAGTTCGACAGCGCGTTCGAGGGGCGCCCGTTCGGCTGGCTGAAATACTTCCTGGCCCCGATGCAAGATGGCGAATTCACCGACGGCGGCCGCATCTTTCGGCTCGGCGCCTGCGTCATCGTCTTCGCCGGCGGAGTGAACCGAAGCTTCGAGGAGATGAACGGCCGCCTGCGCAATGCCGGGTTCGTGGAAGCCAAGGGTCCGGATTTCATCAGCCGGCTCCGCGCCCACATGAACATTCGCGGAATCAACAAGCCCGAGGATGATGTGGATCAATCGCGGTACCTGCTCCGGCGCGCGATCATGTTGCACGGGATGCTGAGCCGAAAGCTGGACTTCGCCGCGGGCAACGACCGGGAGCAGGGCTTGCTGGAATCCTCGGTCGCCCGCGCCTTCCTCCGCGTCGCCTCCTTCAAGCACGGTGCCCGGTCCATGGAGGCGATCCTCGATATGTGCGATCTTCAGCGTGGCCGTCCGCTCGGCCCCTCCGATCTGCCCGCCAAGGCGCAACTGGAGATGCATGTCGATGCTTCCGAGTTCATCGACCTCGTGTTGACCAAGCCGAAATAAGACAATCCAATGCGGCACTTGCGGCCCGACGTTCGTTCTGATGCAGGCAGATCGTTTGCCGGGCCGAACGAGCCTTGCCGGCTGGCTCCCTGATCGACACCGCAACTTTACGCGCGGCTCGCTTGTGCTAGTGTCCGCTCCTTGAACACCGTCGCCACCCATTCCGATTCGCCTGCCCGCCGTCCCCGTGTCGTGCTCGGGATGAGCGGGGGCGTGGACTCCAGCGTCGCGGGCTTTTTGCTCCAGCAGCAGGGGTACGAGGTCATCGGGGTGACGATGAAGGTCTGGCCGCAGGATTGCCTTTCCCGCGCCGAGGACAAGTGCTGCGGGCCGCAGGCAATCGCCGATGCGCGCGCGGTGGCGCATGCGCTGAAGATCCCGCATTACGTGGTGGATGAGGCGGACCAGTTCGAGAAGCTGGTCATCGACTATTTCACGAGCGAATACCGCGCGGGGCGGACGCCGAATCCGTGCGTGATGTGCAACGAGAAGGTGAAGTTCGGCAACCTGTGGAAGAAGGCGGAGGCGATCGGCGCGGACTTCATCGCGACCGGGCATTACGCCATCGTCGAGCATCACGCCGACCGCGCGGTGCTGCGCAAGGGGCGCGACGCGCGCAAGGACCAGAGCTATTTTCTCTTCTCGCTGCGGCAAGAGCAACTGCGCCGCGCGCTCTGCCCGCTCGGCGGCATGGAGAAGCCGGAGATCCGCGCCATCGCGCGGCAACTCGGGCTGAAGACGGCCGAGAAAGTCGACAGCCAGGAGATCTGCTTTGTGCCGGGCAACGACTACAAGGCGTTCCTGAAGAGCCACCTCGGCGAGAGCGAGTTTCATCCCGGCGGCATCTACGACAAGCAGGGCCGCCGCGTCGGCGAGCACGACGGCATCGAGATGTTCACGATCGGCCAGCGCAAGGGCCTGCCCGGCGGCAGCGAAAAGCCGCGGTACGTGGTCGACATCGATCCCGCGAACAGCCGCGTCATCGTCGGCGACGTCGAGGATCTTACGGTCGAGGAATTCGAGATCGACCACGCGCTCTGGCATCGGCCGATCGACGAGCCGTTCGACGTGACGGTGAAGATCCGCTACGCGCACGCCGGCGCGCCCGCGACGGTCTACCCGCAGCCCGACGGCACCGCGCGCGTCCGCCTGCACATTCCGCAGAAAGCCGTGACGCCCGGCCAGGCCGCCGTCTGCTACGACGGCGACGTCGTGCTGGGCGGCGGATGGATCTGTCGGCCGCAAGTCGCGATGGCGGTATGACATCGGATGTCCGAGTGGTGCTGAGCACCTTCCCGAGCATCGAAGAGGCGCGCACCGTTTGCCGCCGGCTGGTGGAGGAACGCCTGGCCGCGTGCGCGAATCTCCTGCCCGCCGTAGAGTCGATCTACCGTTGGCAAGGCGTGGTCGAAACGGCCACGGAGACGATGGCGATCTTGAAGACGACCGCGGAGGGTTTCGCGAAGCTCGAGGCGCGGCTGCGGGAGCTGCATTCGTACGAAGTTCCGGAGATCGTCGCACTGCCCGTGCACGGCGGGTCGGAGGCGTATTTGCGGTGGGTGGGCGAGAATGTGGTTGGGGAACCGTAAGACGGGCCGGCCTAGAAGAGCGGCGAGAACCCTTCGTCGAAGAAGTGCTGGTCGTTCGTGAAGACGCGAGTCAGGCCGAATCGGCGCATGACTTGGAAAGAGAGGCGGTCCACCATGCCGGGGGATCCGCTGGGACCGGACACATACCTCGCCCACGCTTCGTTCCAATCGACGTCGGTTGGCACGTGCAGTCCTCCGGTCTTATTCAACCCGGCGACCAGCTTTGCCAGGTTTCCTCGCACTGGGACACGAGATAAAGCGTTCGCGCATTCGGCGATCACGTACGTCGTCGAGTATAAGATGGCTCGTTCCGCAAGCAGTACTCTGAATGCATCATTGGCAGCCGCGTGCCATTGGTCGCGTTTGTTCCACAATGCGACTATGCCGACGGTGTCGAGAAATACGGGTTTCACCGTCGGAGTTCGTCGACATGTGCCGCGTCGTCGGGTCCTCCTTCGTACCGCCATGCGAGGGCTTCATAAATCAGATCCAAACCATCTGTTGTGATCTTGTGGGAAGGATTCAGCGACGGGAGAGCATCGAACAGTTCCCGCCGTTCTTCGTCGGAAAGGGCCTTGATTTGCTCCAGGACTGCAATCGTCGAGTGGCTCATGGCATTATGTTAACTCGATTCAGCCGCGCGGCGAGGACATTCCGGTAAGAAGAGGGCACGCGTGCCGCTAGTGATTGAACACGAACTCCGCCGAGTTGAGCAGCGACCAGAACACGTCCTCGGTCGCCGAGCGGCGCGTCGCACCTTCGGCCGCAAAGGCGGCAGTGGCGAGCTTCACCTCTTCCTCCACCGGCAGCCGGCTGTAGCAGGCGAGGTACGCTTCCGCCACGATTTGTGCTGGCTCCAGGTCGCTCGCGACGAGGCGCTCGAGGCGGCCGGCTTTGCTCGCGAGCTTGTCCTGGAGGAGGCGCGAATTCATCAGGTGCAACGACTGGACGATGCTCGGCTTCATGTCGCGCTCGCAGGGGCAATCGGTGCTCGAGTTCGGCCGGCCGAAGGCGTCCATCGTCAGCGAATCGGTCTTGTAGGTCCACGCCTGCATGGCGCGGCTGCCGGGCGGCAGGCCGGCGAAAGTGTCGCGCACGTCCGTGATGTCCGCGAGCGCATCGGTCAGCGTCTCGGCGGAGAGCCGGCGGCGGTAGGCGCGGGAGAAGTTGCGCGTGTCGGCGCGGTTCGAGTCGTTGGGCAGCGCGCTCAGTTGGTAGAGGTGCGACTGCATGATCGTGCGCATGAGCGCCTTCAGGTCGAAGCGGTCGCGGATGATCTCCTGGCCGAGCGCATCGAGCAGGGCGGGATTCGACGGCGGATTGGAGATGCGGAAATCATCGACCGGATCGACGATGCCGCGGCCGAAGAACGCCGCCCAGACGCGGTTCGCGATGGCGCGGGAGAAGAACGGGTTTTGCGCATCGGTCAGCCAGTCGGCGAGCGCGCGGCGCGGGTCGGTGTCGTCGCCCACCGTGAGCGGCGGACCGTCGGGCGCCTGCGGCTTCAACAGCTCGCCGGTGACCGGATGTTTCACCGTGCGCCCGGGCTCGAAATAGAAGACTTCGTGCCCGCCCGAGATCGGGGCGGAAATGCCGTCGCCCTTGTGCTTCAGCGGGCCGAAGAACGCGGCCATTTTGTAGAAGTCGTCCTGCCCCCATTTCTCGTTGGGATGATGATGGCATCTGGCGCAATCCAGCCGCACGCCGAGGAAGATTTGGCTGAACATCGTCGTCATGTCCTGCGGCTCGCGGCGGTCGCGATAAATGACCGCCGGCCCCACTTTGTGCGTGTCGCCCTCGGTGAGGACGATCTCGCGCACGAATTGGTCGTACGGCTGGTTCGCGGCGAAGGATGCCCTCAGCCACTCGTTGAGCACGTAGACGCTCTTGATGCCCGCGCGGTCGGGATTCGGCCGCAGCAAATCGGCCCACTTGTTCGCCCAGAAATCGCCGTAGAACGGATGTGCGAGCAGGCGGTCGATGAGCTGCTCGCGCTTCCGCGGATCGGTGTCGGCGAGGAAGGCGCGGGTCTCCTCGGGCGAGGGAAGCGCCCCGATCACATCGAGCGACGCGCGCCGCAGGAACTCGGAATCGCTGCACGGCGGCGACGGGAAGAGCCCGAGCCGCTTGAATTGCGCGTACGCCAGCTCGTCGATGAAGTTGTTCGCCGGCAGCGCTGCGTACTCCGCCTCCGGCAACAGCCGATCCGCCGGCACGGTGATGCGCGCATCGCCGACCAGCCCCATGAACCGCGCGACGATGACCGCCTGGCCGCTCAATTGCCCGATCGCGACGAGGCCGTCCTCGCTGACTTTGGCGATCTCCTTGTCATTCGAAACGAAGCCGGCGAGCGCCGTGACATCGCGTGTCGAGCCGTCGGAATAAGCCGCCTCGACGTGCAACGGTTGGGTCGCGCCCTTCTTATAGACCTGCTCTGCCGGCGTCACCGTGAGGCGTTGCAGCTCCGGCTCGCCCTCGGCCTGGTAAAGCATGCCGCCGCGAATCCACGCGAGCAGCGTCCGGTAAGCCGGCGAGTCCTTGGCGAAGCGCTCGCCGCCTTCATGCGGAATGGTCTCCGTCGCCTTGAGCAGAATGAGGCTCTCCTCCGGCGCGGCGGGGAAGACACGGCGGCCGCGCGCGTCCTCCACGATCTTGTGGAAATCGGCCTTCGGATCGTACGAGAAGACGGTGAGCTTGAATCCGTTCTGGCCCTCCGGTTTGGCGTGGCACGAGCCGGCGGTGCACCCCGCCTTGGCGAGCACCGGCAGCACGTCGCGCACAAAGCTCGGTCCCGGCGTCGCCGGCTTTTCGTTCACCGCGATCTTCGCGCCGATCTTCGCGTCCTTGCCCCAGACGAAGAGCCGCCCGTCCTGCGTGCCCGCGAAGACCCGCTCGCCATTCGCGGTCGCCGCGAGGCAGAGGAGCGTGGTCCCGGCGCTCTCGAGCTTGCGCTCCGTCGCCGATTCGCTGCTCTGCGCCCCGGTGTGGTTCTTGAGGTTCGTGTAGCGCAACAGCGAGCCGGCGTCGGTCGCGGCGATGACCGACGGCCCGGCGGCCGACCACGAGAGGGCGGTGATCGTCGCGGTCTGTGTGCCGAGGGTGTTGATCTTCTCGCGCGTCTTCACGTCCCACACCTTGAGCTGCTGATCGACGCCGCCGGTCACGAGCTGCGCGCTCGTCGGGTCGAACGCGAGCGCCAGCACTTGCGCGGTGTGGCCCTCGAGCTTCGCGATTTCCCGGTGCGTCTCGAGCTTCCAGAGCTTCACTAACTTGTCGCCGCCGGCCGTCGCAAGGAGCTTGCCGTCGGAGCTGACGGCGAGATCGAAAATCGTGTCGGCGTGCGCCTGCCAACTCGCGGTCACGGCGCCCGTTTCGAGCTCCGCGATGCGGATCGTGCCACTCTCCGCCACGCGGCCATCGGCGATGACGAACTGCTTTCCGTCGGGGAGAAACTGCAGCGCCACCACGCGGTCGGTCAGCCCCTCGGTGAGCGTCCGCTCCGCGGCGAGCGACTCCGCATTCCAGACGACCACACGGCGAAACGCGCCCGTCACGAGGTGCGCGTTGTCGGGCGACCATGCGATCGATTGAATGGGATCGGCATGGACGCTCGCGCGCGCCAACTGGGTGGGCGCCGGCGTGGTCAGGTCGTAGACCACGAGCTCATTTCCACAGCCGACCGCGAGCCGCTTCGAGTCCGGCGAAATCGCCACGGCCAGCACGGGATGATACGACTCCGGCAGCGGCGCGAGCGCGACCGTCCGCGGAGCGGAAGGGAGGTTGACGAGCGACGCCGCGTCCCAGGCGGCGCCCTCCTTGACCCAGCGTTGCAGCGCCTCGATCTGCGCCGGCGGGAGCTGCTTCTTCGGCGGCATGTGCGGATCGGCGCCCGCCGCGAGCGCCTCCAGCAGCGCGCTCTTTTCGGGCGCCTCCAGGTCGACCGCCGCACCGTTTTCGCCGCCCTTGAGCAGCGCCTCGCGCGAGGTCATCACGAGCCCGCCCTTCTTCTTCACTCCGTTGTGGCAGGAGAAGCAGTTGCTCTTGAGCAGGTGCATCGCTTCCGAGGTCGTCGCCTGGTCCGGCGCGGCGTGCGCAGGCAGTCCGGCCGTGAAGAACACAGCGAGGAGGAGAGGGGGGATGCGCGGGGGCAGGCACATGGCGGAACGGACGGACGGGTCGTTTAGAAACACCTCGGCGGCCAATGTTTCTTAGCGCCGGCGGCGCCGCGCCGGAACCCGCTCGGATCGATGCTGCGGTGGTTGGCGAGTTGGCGGAGCGCGTCGGCCACCGGACCCTCACTTCTTCCCCGGCTGCAAATGCTTGTCAAAAAATGCCAGCAGCGCCGTCTCCGCCTTCTCGGCATCCGCCCCCTTGAACCCGTGGCCGGCGCCTTCGATCGTCAGCAGCTCGGCTTCGACCGCGCAGGCCTTGAGCCGGTCGACCATCCAGACGGCTTGCTCGTAGGCGACGTGGTCGTCGAGAGTGCCCTGCACGTCGAGGGTTGGCGCGGCGTTTGGCGTCGCCCAGTAGAGCGGGCTGCCGACGATGTGCTCGCGGCGCTTCGTGCCCAGGTCGCCGCCGAAGAAGAGCGGGAGCACGTCCTTGGCATCGGTGCTCTTTTCATACGATTTCGTAAAGTCGCTCGGGCCGTAGAAATTGACCACGCAGGCCACGGCGCTCGACTGGTCGAGATTGCCCTCGCCTTCGAACTCCTTCACTCCCTGCGTGACGCCGAGAAACTGCGCGAGATGTCCGCCGGCCGAGCCGCCGGTGGTGCCGATGCGCGCGGGGTCGACATGATACTTCGCCGCGTTGGCGCGCAGCCAGCGGACGGACGCTTTGCAATCGAGAACGGCGGCGGGAAACTGGTACATTGGCGCGAGGCGATAGGTGACGGTGATCGCCACGTAGCCGTGTTGCGCGAGGGTCAGACACAGCTTGTCATACCCCTCGCGCTTGCCCGCGCGAAAGCCGCCGCCGTGGATGCAGACGACCGCGGGGAAAGGGCCGTCGCCTTTCGGCTGCGCGAGGTTCACCTGGAGATGCTGGTTGTCGGGATTGGCGAACTCGAGGTCGCGCGTAAAGGTGACGCCGTCCGGCACGGGAAGGTCGGCGGCGCGGAGCGCCGGCACGGCGGCGGTGAAGAGAGCGAGAGCGAGGAGGAGGGATTTCATGGAGGGTAGAGCGCGTCTGCGCGGGCTCGCTATCATGCGAGCCGCGAAAGCGCGTGCAAGGCCAAAGCCGCCCGCGCCGGGCTTGCTTCCTGCCTAAACTCCGCGATTGATGAAGGTTTCCCTCTCATGCGGCTTCGCTTTCCCCATTTCGCGTCGCTCTCACTTCTGCTCGCCGGCGCGAGCCTCCGCGCGGCGCCGACCCCGGAGCAGATCGAGTTTTTCGAGAGCCGCATCCGCCCGATCCTCGCGCAGGATTGCTACGAATGCCACAGCACCGCCGGCAAGCAGAAGGCCGGGCTCGTGCTCGATTCGCGCGCCGGCTGGCAGAAGGGCGGCGACTCGGGCGACGCGATCGTGCCGGGCAAACCAGGCGAGAGCCTGCTCATGCGGACGATCCGGCACCTGGAGCCCGATCTCAAGATGCCAAAGCGCGGCCCGAAGCTGGAGGAACGCGTGGTGCAGGACTTCGAAAAGTGGATCGCAATGGGCGCGCCCGATCCGCGCGATGCGCCACCCTCGGCAGCCGAGGTCGCGAAGGATCGCGACTGGCAGGCCGTGCTCGAGCGGCGCAAAGGGTGGTGGAGTTTCCAGCCCGTGCAGCATCCCGCGCCGCCCGCCGCGACGAACTGGTCGGCGCAGCCGGTCGATCGTTTCCTGGAAAAAGCGATGTCCGCGCGCGGCCTCGCGCCCGCCGCCGATGCGGAGCCGCGCACGATCCTGCGCCGGCTGAGCTACGTGCTGACGGGACTCGCGCCGACGCCGGAGGAGACGGAGCAGTTCGTCCGCGACGCCGCGGCGAATCTCGATTCCGCGATTGCCGACGCGGCGGACCGCCTGCTCGCCTCGCCGCGCTTCGGCGAGCAATGGGCGCGGCACTGGATGGACTGGATGCGCTATGCGGAGACTCACGGGAGCGAGGGCGACCCGCAGATTCCTTTCGCGTGGCGCTATCGCGATTACCTCATCCGCGCGCTGAACGCGGACGTGCCGTATCCGCAGCTCGTGCGCGAGCAGATCGCCGGTGATTTGCTCGAACACCCGCGCACGAATGCGGCGCTCGGCATCAACGAATCCGCGCTCGGCAGCGCGCAGTATCGCTTCGTCCTGCACGGCTTTTCGCCGACCGATTGCCTCGATGAACAGGTGACGTTCACGGACAACCAGATCGACACGATTTCGAAGGCGTTCCTCGGGCTCACCGTCTCGTGCGCGCGCTGCCATAACCACAAATTCGACGCGATCAGCCAGGCGGATTTCTACGCGCTCTATGGTGTGATGGCGAGCTGCCGGCCGGCGCTCATCGATGTGAATCTGCCGGAGAAGACGAAGCGGATCACGGACGAGATGGCGGGGTTGCAGCGGGAGATCGAATCCGAATTGATCGCCTCGTGGCGCGCGCAGCCCGGCGAGATCGCGAAACGACTTAACGCCTGGCAACCTGCCGACGAGAAGCAGAAGACGGCCCTCCTCGCCGGCGGCAGCGGCGCGCTCCTGCCGTGGATCAAGCTCCGCGGCCTGCCGCCTGGAAAGCTGCCGGCGGAGTGGCAGCGCCTGGCCGCTGAGTTTCAGGAAAGGATGGGCCGCGCGGATTTCCGCGACCAGCCCGTCCTGGCGCAGTGGAGTTCGGCGGCGATGGAAAACGATTTTCTCAAGGTCGGCCGCGGGGTGGAGGCAAATGACAGAGGCCACTGTATGATCGACCGGGAAGGGGATCGCATCGTTTCCAGAGTCGCGCCGTCGGTCGGTGTCTACAGTTCGCTCCTGTCCGACAAGGAGCGTGGCGTCCTTTCCTCTCCCCGCTTTCGCAGCGAGGGTGGCACGTTATGGCTTCGCTTGCGCGGCGACGGAAAAGCGCGCGCACGCTACGTGGTGGACAACTATCCCCGCACCGGGACGGTCTTCCCCAAGGTGGAGTTGGTCGGGGCCGCGGAGCAATGGGTGTCCTGGAATATCGACTACTGGAAAGGCGACCAAATTTACATCGAGCTGACCACCGAAAGTGATCAACCGGTGGAGACGGGCTTCCAAGAGCGCTCGTGGTTCGGGATCAGCGAGATCTATTACACGGCCGACGTTAAAGCCACCGCGCCGATGCTGCCCGGAGGAGCTGAGCTGATTTTCAGCCACGCTCTTTCCCAGGGTTCGCCAACGGAGGAGCAACTCGTGCAGATGTATGTGGATGAAGTACGCGGCGCGCTGGCGCGACTCCAGGTCGGCCGGTTAACCGGCGATTCTGCGGATCTGCTCGAACAGCTCGCGCGCGCCGACATCCTGCCCAACAAGCTGGCCGACCACCCGGAGATCGCCCCCCTCGTGGCTAGGTACCGGAAGCTGGAGAGTGAGCTTCCCACGCCCACCCGCGTCCCCGGCGTGCTGGAGGGTTTCGCGTTCGATCAGCCGCTCTTCACGCGCGGCGATCACAAGAAACCGGCGGACCCGGTGCCGCGGCGTTTTCTGGAGGCGCTCGATCCCACGCCGTTCACCGCGGGCGCAAAACTGAGCGGCCGTCGAGAGCTCGCCGAGCGGCTCGTCGCGCCGACGAATCCGCTGGCGTCGCGCGTGATCGTGAATCGACTTTGGCAGTACGTGTACGGGCGCGGCCTCGTCGGCACGCCGGACAATTTCGGCCGGCTCGGCGAGTTGCCGACCAACCCCGAGCTGCTCGATTACCTCGCGACGGAGTTCGAGGCCAACGGCGGCTCGCTCAAGCAAATGATCCGCACGCTCGTCACCGCGCGCACGTTTCGCGTCTCCTCGCGCGGCTCCGCCGAGGCGCTCGTGAGCGACCCGGAGAATCGCCTGCTCTCGCATTTTCAGGCGCGCCGGCTCGAGGCCGAGGGGATTCGCGACAGCATGATCGCGCTCAGCGGCCGGCTCGAGCTGCCGGCCGCCGGTGTGGAGACGCCGCCGGGCAAGGACGACTACCGGCGCTCGGTCTACACGCGCGTCATCCGCAACCGGTTGGACCCGCTGCTCACCGCGTTCGATTTCCCCAACCCGAGCGCGACCCGCGGCCGGCGCGATGCGACCAACGTCCCCGCGCAGGCGCTTGCGTTGCTCAACGCGCCGCAGGTCATCACGTGGGCCGCGCAATGGGCGGATCGGCCGCGCCTCGGCCTGCCCGGCGACGATGTGGAGGCGCGCATCCGCGCCATGTTCGCGGAGGCGTTCGGACGCGCGCCCTCCGCGCAGGAACTGAGCGAAAGCCGCGATTTTCTCGGCACGACGAACCCGAACTGGCACGCCCTCGCGGAGGCGCTCTTCAATGCGAAGGAGTTCATCTATCTCTACTGAACGCTCGATGCATCACTTGCCTGCCAACAGCCGTCGGCGCGCGGGCGAGCCGCCCATGGTAGCCATCACGCTCCGCGTGATGAGCCGTGCGCACGGCCATCCGTGGGTGAGCCAAGCGCGAAAGGCGTCTTTTTTCCTTGCCGAGCGCATCGCTCATCACGCGGAGCGTGATGGCTACTTTGGGCGCCCTGCGCATTTTCCCTATTCGTGTGATTCGAGTGATTCGTAGGCAAAACAACACCATGACGCCCTCTCCTCTCTGTTCCCGCCGCGAGGCGCTCGGCCGGCTCTCCGGCGGATTCGGTCTCATGGCGCTCGCGGGCCTGATGAGCCGCCAGGCCGCTGCGGCGCCCGCTCCCGAGCAGCGCCCCAAGCCGCACTTCGCCCCGCGCGCGAAGAACGTGATCTTCTGCTACATGTCGGGCGGCGTCTCGCACGTCGATTCCTTCGACCCGAAGCCGCGCCTCATCGCCGACGCCGGCAAGCCGATGCCGGTGAAGATCGAACGCACGGCATTCAACAACAACGGCGCGATCACTCCGCCGTATTGGGAGTTTCAGAAGCGCGGGCAGAGCGGTTTGGAGGTCAGCGAGTTGTTTCCGCAGATGGCCGCGCGCGCGGACGATCTGTGCGTCATCCGCTCCATGACCTCGAAGTTCAGCGAGCACGCGCAGGCGAACTTTTTCATGCACACGGGCTTCCCCTTTATCGGTTACCCGAGCGCGGGCGCGTGGATGAGTTACGGCCTCGGCACCGAGTCGGAGAATCTCCCCGGCTACGTCGTGCTGCGCGCCGGCGACTCCACCATTCCGCACGGCGGCGTCGGGCTGTACGGCAACGGCTTCCTGCCCGCGCAGCATCAGGCCTCGATCATCACCGCGGATAGCGGCGAGCCGTTGCAAAACATCAAGCCGCGCGACGCGCAGGCCGCGCAGCGCCGCAAGCTCGACTTCGTCGGCGCGCTCGATCGCGAATTCGTCGCCGCGACGCGCGCGGATTCGCAAGTCGAGACGGCCATTCGCAACTACGAGCTCGCGTGGAAGATGCAGGCCGCCGTCCCCGAGCTCTGCGACATCGTCGGCGAAACCGCCGCCACGCGCCGGCTCTACGGCCTCGACGACCCCGAGCCGAAAAAAGCCGCCTACGCGCGCCAGTGCCTCACCGCGCGACGCCTCGTCGAGCGCGGCGTGCGCTTCATCGAGCTCACCTGTTTGAGCTACAACATCGGCGGCGGCAACGGGCCGAATCCGTGGGATCAGCACGGCGACATCAAGAACGGCCACGGCAAGGTCGCCAACCAGGTCGACCAGCCGATCGCCGCACTGCTCACCGACCTGAAGGCGCGCGGTTTGCTCGACCAGACGCTGGTCATTTGGGCCGGCGAATTCGGCCGGACCCCGTTTTCCCAAGGCGGCAACGGCCGCGACCACGACCCGTACGGTTTCTCCATCTGGATGGCCGGCGGCGGCGTCCAGGGCGGCCTCGCTTATGGCGCGACCGACGAATTCGGTTACAAGGCGGTCGAGCATCCGTGCGACATCTACGACCTCTGGGCCACCGTGTTGCATCAGATGGGGCTCGACCACGAGCAGCTCACCTACCGCTACAGCGGACGCGACGTGCGCCTGACGGATGTGCATGGCCGGGTGCTGAAGGACATCCTGAGTTAAGGGGCGCCAAGTGTGAGTGACGCGAAAGGCCGAAGGCCTTGGACTGCGGCAGCCTGCTGCCGCTTTGCGGTGGTCGCAGCCTGCTGCGGGTGGGGCGGAGCAGTGTCCGCTCAGTCCCTGAGCGGCTCCACCAGAACCGCGGGAGTGGCCCACCCCGTGGGACTTCGCCGGCCGCACAGGGGACTGTGCGGACCACGGCTGCGCCGCGGCCGGTCAACTCAAAACGCCCGTGACCACATGGCCGTCCGCGATCGGCGCGGGCCGGCCGCCGAGCATTTGCACCTCGGTTTTCGGATGAATCCCGAGCAGGTGGTAAAGCGTGGCCGCGAGATCGTCGGGACGCACCGGATCCTCGGAGGGGTAGGCGCCGCTCTTATCGGACGCGCCGTAGACGAAGCCCTTCTTCACCCCCGCGCCCGCGAGCAGCGTGGTGTAACACTGCGGCCAGTGGTCGCGGCTGGCGTTCTTGTTGATGTTCGGCGTGCGGCCGAATTCGCCCATCCAGATGACGAGCGTGTCGTCGAGCTTGCCCCGATCCTTCAGGTCCTTGACGAGCGAGCCGATGCCGGCGTCGGCCTGGGTGCCGAGGCGGGTCGTCGACTCGAAGTTGTTCTGG
>DASYIS010000354.1:0-4596 GCA_035997375.1 Chthoniobacteraceae bacterium | reverse complement strand
GTCGGGCAGATCGTCTCCTGCACCTTCGGCACCTTCATCGCCGGGAATGACAAGGCCACGTCTCTGCGCGTCGGCATGGGTCTGGCGCAGATTGGCGAATTCTCCTTCATCATCGCGGCCATGGGGCTGCAGTTGAAGGTCACGAGCGATTTCCTTTACCCGATCGCCGTCGCGGTTTCCGGAGTCACGACGGTGCTCACCCCGTACCTCATCCGCAGCGCCGACCCGGTCGTGCGGTGGTTCGATCGCGCGGCGCCCGGCGGCTTGCACAGCGCCCTGGAGACGTACACCGCGTGGGTCGGCGGACTCGGCGCGCGCGACCAAAATCTCGCCGGCCGGCTCCTGCGGAAATGGGGCTGGCAGATCGGCCTAAACCTCCTGCTCGTGGCCGGCGTCTTCCTCGCCACGGTCGCGGTGCGCGGGCGGGCCTTCGCCTACTGGCCGGCGGTGCCGGGCGGGTTCGAGGGCGTGAAAGCGATCCTCTGGCTCGCCGCGTCCATCCTCAGCCTGCCGATGCTGATCGCCGTTTTCCGCAAGTTCCAGGCTTTCGCGATGCTGCTCTCCGAGGTCCATGTGACCCAGGAGCGCGCCGGAGAAAACACCCTCGCGGTACGCCAGGTGGTGACCGGCGTGGTCGTCGCCGCGGGCACGGCGGCGCTGCTCCTTTACGTGCTGCTCCTCTCCTCGGCCATCCTTCCCTCGCGCAAGGCGCTGCTCGTGGCGCTCCTCTTTCTCCTCGTCGCCGCACTGCTGCTCTGGCGCTCCTCCATCCGCCTGCACGCGCGGGCGCAGGGCGCGCTGCGCGAGACCTTCGCGCAGCCGCCGGTGGAGCGGCACCCCGAGGAGCAGGTAAAAATCCGCGCGCTCCTCCGTCAGGCGGAGCTCTATTCGCTCCCCATCTCCGAAAACTCATCCGCCGCCGGCAAACTCATCGGCGAGCTGCAATTGCGCAGCCAGACCGGCGCGAGCATCGTCGGCATCGAGCGCGGGGAGCAGAACATCATCAATCCCGGCGCGGATGAGGAGCTGCGGCCGGGGGACCACGCGCTGCTGCTGGGAAGCGCGGAGCAGTTGGAAAAGGCGCGGGTGTTGGTGGGATGAAAAAAAATCCAAATCCCAAGCACCAAGGGCCAAATAAACGGCGGCCAAAGGACCAAGCTCCAAGCTCCAGGAAAACCTCCGCCGCGCGCTGTTCCCGTTTGAATTTTGGCCTTTGGCCCTTGGAGCTTATTTGATCTCTGGTCTTTGGGTTTTGGATTTTGTGAGCCCCGCCTCCCCACTTGCGCGAGCGCCTTCCCCACGGCATGCTTCCACCACCCATGCCGGACTTCGACGACTCCAGTTACGATGCCAGGAGGGAGAGCGACTACCAGCCGTACCGGCTCCCGAACGGCTACCCCATCTACCTCGGGTCGCTGCTCGTCGTCATCCATGTCGTGATGCTGGTGGTCTGGATGTTCATCTTCACGTCCGGCCATGCCGGATGGATGCGCTATGTCGTCGTCACGGCGCCCACGCTGATGCATTGGGCGCTGTGGCAACCGTTCACCTACGCCCTGGTCCATCCGCCCGGCAACGTGTGGGACACCTTTAACTTCGCGTTCGAGATGTATATGCTCTGGATGTTTGGGCGGGAGGTGGAGCGTTTTTTCGGGCGCACCAATTTCCTCAAGCTGTATCTCATCCTCGTCCTGGTGGCGCCCATCGTCGTCCTGCTCTGCGGCTGGTTGAACCCGCCGGCGGCAGTGATCGGCCCCAATGGCGTCGCGCTCCCGCCCATCCCCTACTTTCATTTCGGCTCCTTCTGCGCGGACTTCGCGATCTTCGTGGCGTTTGCCACGCTCTATCCACGCGCGCAATTGCTCTTCGCCCTCACCGCCAAGTGGGTCGCCGTCATCCTCTGCGCCGTCGTCACCATTCCCGATATCGCCAACCACGAGTGGACCCATCTGCTGGTTTTTGGTGCGAGCGTGGCCACCGCGTACGTCTTCGTCCGCTATGAAAAGGGCGAGATCACGTTTCCCTCGTTTCGGTTCCGCCTCCCGGGGCGCAAGCCGAAATTCCACGTCGTTCCCCGTCCGGCTGCTCCGCCGGTGCAGAAAGTGAAGCTCACGCAGCCGGCCGCCGCTACGATGGACGACGTCGACGCGCTGCTCGACAAGATCGCGCGCACCGGCCTCAACAGCCTCAGCGCCGCGGAACGCGCCCGGCTGGAGCGCGCCTCGGCCGACCTGAAGAAGCGGCCCGAACCGCACTAGCCGCCTCCATGAACGCCGAGCCCGTCATCACGCAGAACGCCCACCTGCGCGGCGTTTTCGCCGGCTTCGTCCGCACCCTGCTCGGCAAGCGCCGGATGCGGCTGCATCGCGCCGGCGACGAGCTGCTGCTGAAGGTTCCGAAGGAGCTGCGGCACGTCCTGGAGGCGCGGCTCACGAAAGGCCAGGAGGTCGTCGTCTGGGGCGAGGAGGAGATCGAGAAGCGCTCGCACGAGACCGTGTTCACCGTCTCCAAGGTGCAGACCGCGGGGTTCGACACCGGCACGCCGGCGGCCTTCCTCGTCTCGCCGATTCACGTCTGCAGCAAGAAGAATTGCTGGCGCAGTGGCGGCCGGGAGCTCGACTCCGCCCTGCGCCAGGCCCTCGACCAGCGCGGCCTCGCCGGCTTGGTCGAGGTGCGTGAAGTCGACTGCCTCGACCACTGCAAGCACGCGCCGAATTGCGAGTGGAGCGGCCACGTCTTCAGCCGCTGCTCGCCACGCGACGCCACGTGGATCGTGGAGCAGGTCGCCGCCGGGATGCGGGCAAAGTAAGCAGCCTTCCGGCGCGCGCCTACGTCCCGTGTGGCCGCAACTGCCGCCGCAGGATCAGGTATAGCGCGCAGAGCAGCACGAAGCTCGACGCAAGGGAGCGGTAGCACGCCACACTTCGACAGCGCGGAAGTCTGTTCATATTCCACAAGATTCAGCCCGAAGCACGAGTTGGAGCGTAGAGCAAAGTGACACAACGGGTTGCACCGATCAACGAGCTTGCAGGCCAGCCTGGCGGTCGATGCTCGAACAAGACCACTTCCGGTTCCCAATCGGCTTACGATTTGTACCCCGCCACGATCGCATACTGCGCCAGCCTTTGACTCAGCGTGACGTCGTGAAAACCGATCGCGCCTAGTCGCTCCAAGGAACTCCGCGCCCACATGATCCGCTCGGGCATCTGGTCTTCGATCTCGTGAGCGATCCACGCTCGCCGTAATTCCTCGCCCCCACTTTCTTTCAGCACGTCGTATCTGAGAATTTGTTCAGTCAACTCCCGCACGTATTCCCGACCATCGTCGGCCGCATATTTGTCGACGTTGATGAACAGGCCCCCCGGTCTCAAGATCCGAAAGAACTCCTCTTCCACGGCGTGACCATATTGTCGCAGGCAATTATGCAGCGTAAACGCGGACGCTACGACATCGATCGAGCCATCGGCGAGGCCGGATAGGTATTCCAGCCCATCCTCATAGTGAACCTCCACGGTGCCCATCGCCACCTCTGCACCTAGGTTCGACAATGCCTGATGAATCATCTCCGCTTCGTTGTCGACCCCCAGAACCCGGCATCCAGGATTTCGCTCGAGGAGCGCCCGGGCGGTAATTCCCGTCCCAACGCCGAAATCGAGGATGAGCGGCGTCACATACTCTGTGGCGACCCGCTCGGCAAGCTTGTCTTCGAAGGCGTGGTATCCGAGGACCGCGGGCGCAACCAAGTCATAGGCTCGGCTTAAGATCCCTTCGAAGCGTCCCATTACGCTTGTTCTCCTAATGGACTTGCCGCACCTGCCGGAGAAAGGAGGCGAGTTCATTGGTTTGCGGCTGCTGGAGAACGATGGGGGGGCCTGCTTCATGGACGCGCCCACCATGGAGAAAAAGCACCTCGTCGGCAATCTTCCGTGCAAAATCGATGTGGTGCGTCACCACCACCAGGGTGCGGCCGTCTTGTTTCAGCTCCAGCATAGTCTGTAACACTTCGGCGGCCAGCACTGGGTCCAGCGCCGAAGTCACTTCGTCCAGCATCAGGATTTCTGGATCCATGGCCAGGGCACGGGCGATCGCCGCCCGCTGCTTTTCGCCTCCGGAGAGACTGTACGGATAGACATCGAGCTTCTCGCGGAGGTGCACCTTCTCGCAGACCGCTTCCGCCACCTGTTCCGCTTCCCTTCGTCGCAGGCCCCGCACATGCCGGAGGGCCAGGGTGATATTCTTGCGCACGGTCATGTTCGGCCACAAGTTCCACTCTTGGAAAACCATGCCGATCCGTTGCCGCAGGCGTACGGGATCCATCGACGGATAGGGTAAGCGTCCACCTTCCTCCACGCGAACGACCAAAGCGCCATCCAGGAAAATTTCACCGGCGTCGATGGCAACCAGGAGATTGAGGCATTTGAGCAACGTCGTCTTCCCCTCACCGCTGGGACCGATGATCGCGCACGACTGCCCCTTCTCCAGCGCAAACGAGATGCCATCCAGCACCCGTCGGCCGCCGAGGGTTTTGGAAACATTGCAAATTTGCAGGATTGGCACAGAGAGCCCCGGAGAGATTGAGCTAAGAGCGGCGGATGA
>DASYIS010000353.1:0-34621 GCA_035997375.1 Chthoniobacteraceae bacterium | reverse complement strand
AAGATTGCTCCCAGAAACGCTTTCGAAGCCTCCACCCATTCGCCATGGAATGGAACGCTGGAATTCCCGCCGGCGCTGATCCCGAAGCCCAAGTAAACCGGGCCGCCCTCAGATCGAGAGCGCGCCCGGTTCGCTGGACATTCGGGTCGCCGCCGCGCCCTACATCTTCCCCGCCAGATACTTCACCAAGTCGACGCAGCGGTTCGAGTACCCCCACTCGTTGTCGTACCAGCTGATGAGCTTGAAGAAGCGATTGTGGAGCTCGATCCCGGAGCCGGCGTCGAAGATCGAGGAATGGGTGTCGTGGATGAAATCGCTCGAGACGACCTCGTCCTCGGTGTAGGCGAGAATCCCCTTCAGGTAGGTCTCGCTCGCCTTCTTCATGGCGGCGCAGATCTCTTTGTACGAGGTCTCCTTCTCGGTCATGACCGTGAGGTCGACCACGGAAACCGTCGGCGTCGGGACGCGGAAGGACATGCCGGTGAGCTTCCCTTTCACCGCGGGAATGACGAGGGCGGCCGCCTTGGCCGCGCCGGTGGTCGAGGGGATGATATTGATCGCCGCGGAGCGTCCGCCCTTCCAGTCCTTGCGGCTGGGGCCGTCGACGGTCTTCTGGGTGGCGGTGTAGGAATGGACCGTGGTCATCAGGCCCTCGGTGATGCCGAAGCCTTCCTTGAGCAGCACGTGAACGAGCGGCACCAGACAGTTCGTGGTGCAGCTCGCGTTGGAGATGATGTGGTGCTTCGCCACGTCGATTTTCTCGTGGTTGACGCCCATGACGACGGTGATGTCCTCGTTCTTGCCCGGCGCGGAGATGATGACCTTTTTGGCGCCGGCCGTGAGGTGGCCCTTCGCCTTCTCGGCATCGGTGAAGAGACCGGTCGACTCGATCACGATATCGACGCCGAGTTCCTTCCAGGGAAGCGCGGTCGGGCCTTCCTTGATGAAGAGGGTCTTGATGACGTGGCCGTCGACGATGAGCTGGTCGTCTTCCTCCACGCCGGGCGCGGACTTGGCGCTGCGGACTTCGCCCGGGTAGCGGCCCTGGGTGGAGTCGTATTTGACGAGATAGGCGAGGTTGTCCGCCGGCACGAGATCGTTGACCGCCACAACGTCGATTTCCTTCCCGAGGAGGCCTTGGTCACAGATGGCGCGAAACACGAGACGGCCGATGCGTCCGAAGCCGTTGATACCGATTTTGATCATGATTTTTTGGTTCTTTCTCTCTGGAAGGAGGGGTGAAGTAAACCGCGAGCCGCCGCGCAGTCAATGAAACACGTTGCCGGCCGGCGAGCGATCGCACGCCCGCCGCTCCTTCGATCACCGATGCCACACAAATTTCGCACAGTCGGCATGGATTATGCATTGACGGGATGGCGCGAGTCCGTATGGTCCGCGCCTTCAAAATGTATCATCTCCTCACCACCCGGTCCTTCCAAGCCATCTCCGTGCTCTCGTTCCTCTTGAGCGCGAGCGCTTTGCAGGCCGCCGAACCGCCGCTCTTCGACCCCGTGGCGGCCCGCATGATGGCTGCTTCCGCCGAGTTGTCGGGGGAGCGCAACGCCCCGCCCGCCGTCCGCCGCGTGAAAGATTTGCCGGTCGTCACCAGCCTCGCCCGGCCCTCCGTGAGCCTGCCGTCGGAGGAAGTCTCGCATTTCGGACCCCTCTCCGCCGGCCGCAAGTACGATTCGCGGATGATCGAGGCCGCCCGCATCGCCCGCCACCGCGCGGAGCCGCATGGCACCTACTATTGCTGGCGCTACGTGAAAGACGCGCTGGTCCAGGCCGGCGTCGTCGAGAGCCGCCCCACCAGCGCCTACGCCAAGCAGGCCGGCGCCGAGCTTTGCCAAAAATACGGCTTCGTGAAGCTGCGCGTGAGCGATCCCATGGCCGCCCCGGTGGGCGCCGTCCTCGTCTATGGCGGCAGCGATGCCGGCCATGTCGAGTTGCGCACGGAGACCGGATTCGTGAGTGACTTCGTCTCCCGCACTCCCTATCACCGCCCGCTGCTGGGTGCTTTCGTCAAGCCTTCCTAGGCGGACGGCGCCCTCCAGCAGCGCCTCCGGCGGAAGCTTTCTCGTGCCATAAAGCGGAAATCTTCAAGAAAGAGGCGAAACCTGTGGCAACGAACAGCGTTTGCCCCTATACTACCCAGTACCCTATCAAAAAACCGAGGTCAGCTTATTCCGGGCGTTCCGCTCTGTCTTCCCCCTAGCCTCACGCCCTTCCCATGCTTCCATTCATTCTCTGGACCCTCGCCGGTTTCTCCGTTTCCATCGTCCTCGCCTCCACGTTTGAGTGGCTGCTGCACCGGTACATCATGCACCGGCCGCTCGGCAAGTTCCGCTACCCGTTTGAGGCCCACGCGGTGATTCATCACCACGTTTTCAAGGCGGACCACACCTACCATCTCATCAACGAGAAGGACAAGGAGACCATCCCCATGGCGTGGTGGAACGGCCCGGTGCTCGTCGCCATCTCCAATCTGCCCATGTTCGCAATCGCCTGGTCGACCGGCCTCTGGGGCCTGCTCCTCGGCGGCGTGCTCGCGGTCGGCGGCTACTATTGCACGTACGAGTACATCCACTGGTGCATGCACCTGCCGAAAAAGCGTCGGGTCGAGCAGTCGTGGCTCTTTTTCCGCCTGAACGGCCATCACCTGCTCCATCACCGGTACATGCACAAGAATTTCAACGTCGTGCTCCCGCTGGCCGACCTGATGTTCGGAACCCTGCTCCTCCGCTCCAAGATGTCCTTCAAGCAGGCCCTCGGGCCGGCCGTGCCGAATGTGCAGCCGCTGATCCAGCCGGCCGCCCCTTCGCCCGAGATCCCGGTGATTCCCGTGGACGAGCTCCCCGTGGGGCTGCCGGAGGGGAACGTCGCGTAGGGAGCCTGCGCCGCTTTTTTCTCAATCCTGCTCCTGCTCTTGATCGATCAGGAGCAGGAGCAGGAGCAGGATTAAGATTTACGGCGCGCAGCCGTTTGACAGAACCTCGATCGCCCGGAAAATTCTCCCATCCGGGCTGAGGGAATCGTTGACTCCCGGCGATTCCACCGCGATATATCGCGCCCTTTTTTTCCACACCGCATTTCCGGCCATGGCCGGGGAACGGAGGAATATGACCGACTCCAAAGCTATTGCCCACGACATGGAACACATCCGCAACATCGCCATCATCGCCCACGTCGACCACGGCAAGACCACGCTCGTTGACCAGCTCTTGAAGCAGTCCGGCACCTTCCGCGCCAACCAGTCCAGCATGACGGAAATCCGCATCATGGACTCGATGGATCTCGAGCGTGAGAAGGGCATTACCATCAAGGCCAAGAACGCCGCCTTCCGCTACCACGATTATCACGTCAACATCGTCGACACCCCCGGCCACGCCGATTTTGGCGGCGAGGTGGAGCGCATCATGCAGATGATCAACGGCGTGCTCCTCGTGGTGGACGCCTTCGACGGCCCGCAGGCGCAGACCAAGTTCGTGCTCAAGAAGGCGCTCGAAGCCGGCGCGAAGCCGATCGTCGTCATCAACAAGATCGACCGCGAGAACGCCCGTCCGCACAAGGTGCTCGACATGGTGTTCGACCTCTTCATGGAGCTCGGCGCCGACGATCTGCAGCTCGATTTCCCCGTCATCTACGCCAGCGCCCGCGACGGCTACGCGATGGCCGAAATCGGCCAGGAGAGCACCACGATGGAGCCGCTCTACGAGGCGATCATCAAGCACATCCCGCCGCCGCCGGAATCGAAGGTCCACTATTTCCAGTTCCTGGTCTCGAACCTCGACTACTCCGACTACCTCGGCCGAATCGCCTACGGGCGCATCGTCTCCGGGCGCATCACCGTCGGCGAATCGGTCGTCTGCATTCATGCCGGCAACAAGCGCGAGCGGGCGAACGTCACCGCGCTCTTCAGCCACCAGGGCCTCGCCAAGATCGAGGTGAAACACGCCAGCGCCGGCGACATCGTCGGCATCTGCGGCTTTGAAGACGTCTTCATCGGCGAGACGATCACCGACACCGAGGAGCGCCTGCCGCTCCCGTTCATCGCGATCGATCCGCCGACGATCACGATGCAGATCTGCATCAACGACGGCCCGCTCGCCGGCCGGGAAGGGAAGCTCCTCACCGCGCGCCAGGTGCGCGAGCGCCTCATCCGCGAGACGCGGACGAACGTCGCCCTCCAGGTGCGCGAGACCGAGACGGCCGGCCATTTCGAGGTGAACGCCCGCGGCGAAATGCAGATCGCGATCCTCGTGGAGCAGATGCGCCGCGAAGGCTTCGAGATCCTCGTCTCGCGCCCGGAAGTCATCTTCAAGCGCGACGAAGACAACACGCTGCTGGAGCCGATGGAATCGCTCTACGTGGACGTGCCACCGGAGTACCTCGGCAGCATCCTCGAGTCGCTGGCCAAGCGCAAAGCCGAGATCACGAACATGGAGCACCAGACCCATACGGTGACGGTGAACGCCGTCATCCCGACCCGCGGCCTCATCGGCTTCGAAACGGACCTCGTGAATTTCACCAAGGGCCACGGCATCATGTCGCACCTCTTTCTGGAGTACGCGCCGCACAAGGGCGACATCCCGACGCGCGGCAACGGCGTGCTCGTCTCCATGGAAAACGGCATCTCCAGCGCCTACTCACTGGAGACCATCCAGGAGCGCGGCCGGCTTTTCATCGGCGTCCAGGAGGACATCTACGAGGGGATGATCATCGGCGAAAATGCCCGCAACGAGGACATGCCGGTCAACCCCTGCCGCGCCAAGAAGCTGAACAACATGCGCTCCTCGGGCGACGGCAAAGGCATCTCGCTCGCCGCCCCGCTCGTCATGAGCCTGGAGCGCGCCCTCGAGTACATCGCCCCCGACGAGTACATCGAAGCGACGCCCAAGAGCCTGCGCATGCGGAAGAAAATCCTCGACGCCAACGCCCGCAAGCGCGCGTCGAAATCGATCGCGGTGGCGTAGCCGGCGTCCGCTGACCGACAGGCGGCGCAGCTCTCCGGGTTCGTAGTTCCGCCTTCAGGCGGCCCGGCGCGACCTTCGCGTGAGCGCCTCCGAACTTCCAAGGCGCCTCGTGCCACCGCGCCGCTCGCCGCCTGAAGGTGGAACTACGAACCCGGAACGCCGCAGCTTCGATCCCGCTTGACCCAACGCGCGGAAACCTCGACGCAGAGGGCCGATGAAACCCCTCCTCGTCGCCGCGCTCGCGTTGCTCCTGCCGCTCCCCTGCCCCGCCGCGCCTCACCTCCGCGTCAGCGACGACGGCCACTTCATTCTCCAAGCCGACGGCAAGCCGTTCTTCTACCTCGCCGACACCGCGTGGGAGTTGCTCCATCGTCTCACGCTCGAGGAGACGAAGCAGTACCTCGACATCCGCGCGCGCCAGGGTTTCACCGTCATCCAGACCGTCGCGCTCGCGGAGATGGACGGCCTCAAGGTGCCGAATGCCGACGGCCAACTCCCCTTCGAGGGCCTCGACCCCGCCAAGCCGAATGAGGCGTATTGGCGGCACGTCGACGCCGTCATTGCCGAAACCGAAAAGCGCTGAAAACCTGGTGGTTCAACCCGCGCGACGGCACGGCCGCGGCCGGCGGCGAATTCGGCAACCGTGGCGAACAGGAGTTCACCCCGCCGAATCCCGGGGAGTTGTTGGATTGGGTGCTGGTGTTGGACGACGCCAGCCAAGGGTTTCCGCAGCCGGGAGCGGCGGACGGAAAGTGAGCGGGCTTGCGTGCTACACCAAGCGGCGTCGGCCAAGCGGCGTGGACGCGCGGCCTTGGCTGGATTATCATCACCCGCCGGTCGCCGAGCCGGCGCGTCACCCCGGCGCAGAGAGCGACCCTGCGGCCACGCAAGCAGCTCATAATCGAAGAAGTGGAGGCGAGGGGAGTTGAACCCCTGTCCTGATGGCGGTCAGCGCAAGTCTCTACATGCTTAGCCGGTCCTTGATTTAGGGGGCGAACGATTGGCCGGCAAACTGCCCGCCCCCGAGTGTCCACGAATCGATTCCCGTCCAGCGCGGTCACTCCGCCTTCAGGAAAGCCTGCTGTCGGCGACTCCAGGACCAGCAGGCGTCATCCTGAAATCGAGGCAGTCAATTAAGCCGCCAGAGCGAGATCTTCGTAATCGTTCGCGTTTATGTTTTTGCCCAGAGAGTTTTACGAGGCCAACCAGGCTTCCTCGGCATGCCGCCTGTGCTTCGAGTCAACAGTCGAAACCAGTACGCCCCCGTTTTTGCGGAGGAGGACAAGATAGCGCGCCGCGGCGGGATGGCAAGTCGCAAGTCGCAAGGGACCGGCGGGAGCGCAAAAGAAGGCTGAAGATTTTTTGAAGCCTTTTGCGAAATCGCGGGAGGAGCTTGGTGAACCAGCGCCTCCCGTGAGGCTTTGGGTCACCAAAATCCAACCTTGCCCGATCATGAAAAAAAACCGCTCATTCTCTCAATGGCCCGCGCTTTCCGGGTTGCTCCTCAGCCTCGCCGGACTCCCGGCGATCGCCGGCCCGGCCGACGACTTTCGCGCAGCCGCCAACGCCGGAAACTCCGCCGCCCTGGTGGGCCTTGGCTCCTGCTACGAGCACGGGACGGGGGGCGAGGAGGTGAATCTCTCGCTGGCGGCGAGCTGCTACGCGGCCGGCGCGCAACGCGGCTCGGAGGAGGCGCGGTTCCAGCTCGCGCTGTGCTATGCCGCGGGCGTCGGGGTGGCGCAGGACGCGGGGCTGGCGCTGCGGCTGCTGCGGACCGGCGCCCAGGCCGGGTATGCCCCGGCCCAGCGTGCCCTGGCGCGCGGGTGGCGGGGCGAGTTCGATTACATGCGGAGGATCACCACCGTCTCGCCCCTGCTCGGGGAAGAGGCGACGCGGTTTTTCCAGGCAACCTCGGGCGAGTATCGGCTCCGCAACGCTCCCTTCCCGGAAACGCCGTCGGCCGAGACCTGGGAGCGGACGGCCCGCGGGACCGATCCGGCCCTGGCGGCGCTCGGCCAGGCGTGGCAGGAGCTCGGGCGGCAGTGCGGGCAACGCCAGGAAAAGTCGGCGCTGGTCCGGCAGGCGGAGGCGGCGACCCAACAGAGGATGCAATGGAACTTCCTCTCGTATCTCTTCCTGGAAGAGAACACCCTGGGGAACGCGAGCCGTTTTCTCGACCGGTCGCTCGGGAACGATGGGAGGCTGGGCAGCGACCTCCAGGCGACCCTGAACGATCTCTGGAACTGCGAGTTGCAAATACAGACCGGGTTCACCGAATACCGCGGGAAAGTGCGGGACTACGCCCGGTCGCACGCCGGCGCCACCGCCGCGCAGCCGGGCGCGCTCGCGGTGCGCATGACGCTGCAGGGTCTCTCCCAGGCCGGCCTCGCCGTGACGAATCGCACCGGCACGACGCTCAACCATTGCCTGCTCGTCTCCCGTGAGCTGCCGGACAAGGGGCGAATCTTCCGCGATGCGGCCGGAAATGAGTTGCTGGCGGGAGTGCTGAATCCGCTCGCCGGCGTCCCCGAGGAGCGGACGCAGGCGGGAAACAGGGGCGGTGAACTGCAGGCGCGGATCGCGGCCTGCGAGCACGGCAGCGTCGCTTATGTGCCGGTGCTGCTCGCCGGGGAGACGGTGGAGATTCCCCTGTGTGCGCCTTCTTTCCTGGCCGGCGGGCCCCGGGTCGACGTCGCGCTCTGGAGCGACGAGTTGCAGAGCGAGAGCGCGCCGGCCGCGAATTTCGCCGAGATGCAGGCGGCCTTCGAGCGGATGCGGGACCAGTGGATCAAGCAGCAGCAGCAGCAGCAGCAGCAGTCGGCCGGGCGGCCGAGCCCATCCACGCAAACGTTTGGGAGCGCGCCCCGCCCGTTCGACAACCCGCTCAACCACCCCGCCAAGCGCGTCACCCGCGGCGTCGGAATGCCTTAAGCGAACCTTCAACCAAACCAGTCAAAACCAAAACCAATGAACACCGCCATCCAAACTCAATCGTCCTTTCCGCTCACCCTCAAGCTGGCCCGCCGGCTGCGCTCGCTCCTCATCCTGCTGATCCTCGGTTTCTCCGCGCTCACCGCTCATCCGGCCCGCGCGCTGGAGGCGAGCGACCGCGCCGTGCAGACGGCGCGGCGCTTTCTCGACTCGGAGAAAACAGGCACGCTGGTCCTCGACTCCGTCCACTATCTCGCCAAGTACCAGGGGCATCAGTGCAAGTCGATCTCCGGGGTGACCGACTCCGAGGGCCGGACCGTACCCGGCCACTTCGCGCTGACCTACCGCTACCGCTGGGATGACGACGGCTGGACGAATATCGTCTTCTTTTGCGACGCGCAGGGACGGGTCTACGAGGTGCAGGCCAAGGAAAACAACGCCATCATCCAGACCCCTTTCACGGTCGCGAATGCCGCCATCCAGATCGTGGGGAACGTGCTGCTCGGCGCCTTGAAGGATAACATGACCGACGAGCAGCGGCGCACGTCGGAAAAGCTCGTCGACCAAGCCGACGCCAAGGGGATGCTGGAGCTCTCGCTCAAGCTCCGGCAGGCCTTTCAGTAAAGGCCGAGGGGACACCAGGTGGGAGCGGGCGACGGCGCGAGCCGGCCCGCTCCCGCCCTGTTCCTGTTCTTCCGGGCCGCAGGCGCGGCTGCGGCAGACGGAACTTGGAAGCCGCGAAGGTTTTACGTTTGATCTCCGCAAACGTTTCGTTTCTCATCCCGCGCCATGGCCGAGGGTGATGATCCGAATAATCCGAAGAAACCGAGTAACGATCCGTGGGGGGAGACGCAGTGGACGCTGTTTGTGCGTGCGACTTCGGCCAAGGGGCAGATCTCCGAGGAGGCGCTCGACAAACTGTTTCGGAAATACGAGCCGCCGATTGCCGCGACGATTCGCCGGTTTCTCATGAGAACGCCGTGGGTTCCCGTGGAATGCCAGGATCTCGTTCACGAGTTTTTCATGGCGCAATTCCAGAAAAAGGCACTGGAGGATACGCTCAAGACGTGCCGCGAGATCGAGACCAGGAACGGGGAGAAGCTCAAGCTGCGCCAGTTCTTGAGCCGGCGGCTCGATTTTTTTCTGAAGAACAGGCGGCGGTACTGGCGGGTGCGCGTCCCCGTCCCGCCAGATCCCCTGACCGGCCCCCCACCCGAGGAACCGAAAGAACTGACGACGGGCGCAACGCGGCTCGATCGCGAATGGGCGATCCATCTCATCCGTTCCGGGGTGGACGATGTGCGAAAGAGGTATGCCGAGGCTGGAAAGGGCGACGAGTTCAAGCTGCTCGAGCCTTCGCTGCGCAAAGACGAAACCGCAAAGTTGGCGGAATTGGCAAAGCGATCGGGGACGACGGTGAAGGCGCTCGGCTCGCAGTTGTTCCGGCTGCGGCGGGCGGTGGGTGAGTCCATCATGGCGCGGCTCAAGGCCACGCTGGTCGATCCCACGGAGGAGGATCTGCAGGCGGAGCTCAAGGAGTTGTTCCGGCTGTTCGAAGCCTAAGCATGTCCGGCTCCCTTTCCAGTGACGACGAACCCGAGCGCGAGCTCGAGCCCGACGAGATTCTCGAGTTGCTGTCGCTGGCCATGAATCTGCCGGCGGAGCCGGAGACGCGGGCTCCGAGGATCCTGCCGAGTGCGGAGGAGCTGGGCCGGCTCCTGCCCGACTTCGAAATCCAGGCGCCCTTGAAGCGCGGCGGCATGGGCGCCGTCTACGCCGCCCGGCAGAAGAAGCCGAGCCGCCCCGTCGCACTCAAAATCCTGGCCCCGGAATACGCCTCGATTCCGTGCTTCGTCGACCGTTTCAACGAAGAGGCGGATCTGGTGGGCAATCTGCGCGATGAGGGAATCGTGACCGTCCATACTTGCGGGCTCGCGGGTGCCTGGTGCTATATCGTGATGGAGATGGTGGACGGGCCGGACCTGGAGGATCTCATCAAGCAAGGCGGCTTGCCGGCGCCGCAAGCGCTCGACCTCGTGCTCGAGGTGGCCCGCGCCCTCGCGCACGCCCATGGCAAGGGCGTCATTCACCGTGACATCAAACCCTCGAACATCATCGTCAGCCGGAGCACACGGAAACCGGTGGTGGTCGACTTCGGGCTCGCCCGACTGACCGGCGTCCCGGCCTCGGCGTTCACCCAGGCCGCGATCGTCGCCGGCTCCCCGCCCTTCACCGCGCCGGAACAGTGGGACCGTGCCGCCACCGGCGCGTGGACGGATGTGTATTCGCTCGGCGTTACGCTCTGCTGTCTGCTGCACGGGCGGGTTCCGGACGCGGCGGCGGGCCGGAAACTCGATCCGAAATTCACCGAGGTGCCCGGTCCCCCGCGGCTGCAGGAGCTCGTGAAAAAGGCGACCCAGATCGACCCCGCCGCGCGCCACCAGACAATGGCGGAGCTCCTCCGCGACCTGGAGGATTGCCGCCGCCCGCCACCGCTGCCGCAGAAAAAGAAATGGCAAGCGCCCCCGCTTCCCTTTCGGCGCTGGCCGGCGCGAGCCCAGGCCTGGCGGACGAAGTGGCGCTGGAAGTGGCGGTACGCGTTTGTCGCCGCCGGCGCCGTCGCGCTTGGGCTGTGGCAGGACTGGACGACCGTGCTGCTCGCCGCCCTCGCGATCGGGGCTCTTCGCCTCCCGGTCAATGGACGCTGGCGGCTCGGCGCCGTGGCCGCGCTGGCTGCGCTCGGGTACTGGAATCACGTTCGCCCGATCGCCCCGGAGGAAGCGACGGTCGCGAAGCCTTTCGTCAACTCATTGGAGATGAAATTCATCCCCTTGACGGGAACGAACGTCTTGATTTCCACGCGCTTGGTCAGCCTGCAGCAATACCTGAAATTCCGGAGCGAACATCGAGAAATCAGGAACGATTTCGATAACAGCTCGGTCTTGTTTCCGCTGAGTTCCCGCGAGCGCACCGATCCCGTCTCTTCGGTGGACAACTTCGACGCCAACCTGTTTTGCGAGTGGCTTTCGCAGCGCGAGCATCGTCGCTATCGCCTCCCTTTTGCCCGGGAAATCGGCCAGGCGGCGGGGCCGAAAGGAACGGAAGAAATCCAAAACCTGAGTTCGCTGCAGAATGGGAACAACGAATCGATGTGGAAGGATATCGAAAGCCGGTCGAGCCCGGTGGTTGGGCACTGGCAAAACGCCAACAGCCTCGGCTTCCAGCAGACGGACTGCCGCATTCTTTACGAATGGTGCAGTGATCGCCAGAAAAGCACCCCGGACAGCCCGCGAAAACTGTGGACCGGCCAGGCGCTCACCGACGGGACCGCCGTCATTGAGTGGGAATGGATTGAGCCCAAGTATGTGAAATTCGTCCGAACATCCAGGGATTTCGGCTTCTGCTTCCGCTGCGTTCTGGTCCTGAAAGGCGAATGAAACCGCACATCAGCCAAAATTTTCTGCATCCTTTCGCCGGTTCAATCCACGAGTTGATGAAGCCCGCCGTTGCGCGGGCGGCCGAACATCGAAACCGACCAACCGATTCGTATGAATGACCAAGTGAAGAACAAACTCAAGGCGGCCGGCAAGGTCGCGTTCGGAGCGGCGCGCATCGTGAGCGGCACCGCGACCGCCACCGGGCACGGACTGCTCGGCGCCTACTGTAAGAAGCACCACATGCTCCATGCCGCGGTCCGCTACGGCACGGAGAGCGCCAAGGCGGGGATGAAGACGATCGAGGAAGGCCTTTCCGACTGGAAGCGGGCGTAAACATGGACGCACCTCTACCGCAACCTCCAGGGCCCGCCGGCCCCGCGCCGGAGCCCGCCCCGCCCGCGCCCATGGCGCTGATGCGGCTGGAGAGGACGCTGGTCGTCGACAAACCGCAGGTCGTGGCGTTGCATGAACTGCCCCTCGCACCGCGGCCGCCGGGCGTGCTCGAGCGCTGGCTCCCCGCCGTCCGTGAGCATGGCCGCAAGCTCGGCGAGTTCTCCCGCAAGGCGGGTGAGCTTTCCCTCAAGAAGCTGTCCGAGGCCGGGAGCGAAGCCCACGCCAGGGGCCGGGCGCTCGCCGAACGCTGGCTCCCCGTCGCCCGTGAGAAGGGCCGGGTTCTGGGAGAAAGGGCGCGCGCCGCCGGCCAGGAATCCATGGAGTTGCTGGCCAGGACCGCGAGCGACGCGCAGGCCCGGGGCCGGGCGGTCGCGGAGCGCTGGGTCCCCGTGGCGCAGCGCCATGGGCGGGCGCTGACGGCGCAAGCACAAGCGAAATCCTCCGAGTGGCTCTCCAGCCTCGCCAACCAGAGCAACGAACTCGCGCGGCAGGGCAAGGAGCGCGCGAAGCTCTGGCTGCGCGGCGCTCCGCTCGAGGCCGAAGTGCTGGAATGCCTGCGCGCCGCCGGCGAAACGGAGGCGGCGGGCGAGGTGCAGCGGCAGTGGCAATGCCTGCACGATCTGCTGTGCAAGGTCGTCGTCTTCGGAGAGTTTTCGGCGGGCAAGTCGACGCTCCTCAACGCCTTGCTCGGCCGCGCTTTGCTGCACGAGGACGTGGTGCCGAGCACGGGCCAGGTCACTCGCCTGGAGTACGACGCCGAGGAAAAAGTGCTGGCCCTTCTCACGACCGGCGAAATCAAGACGACCGACTTTGCTTCGCTCAAGGCCTGGACCACGCTCAACGAGGCGGGCGCCACGCGCATCGATGTGGAGGAAGTCCGCGTCGGGCTCGTGGCGCCGCTGCTCGAAAACGGGGTGTGCCTGATCGATACTCCCGGCTCGAGCGATCCGGGCGCGGGCGGAGACAAAGTCGAGCAAGTGGCCCGCACGCTGCACGCCTTCGGGCGGGCGGATGTCGTGCTCTGGGTCTTGCATGCGGATCGGCTCTTGCGGGACAGTGAGATCGCGTTGACGGATCGCCTCGTCGCCGCCCACCCGGCGGTCCAGCTTGTGCCGGTCGTGAATTTCATGCCCTCGCTCTCGGAGAAAGGCCGCCACCTGCTTCGGCAGCGCGCAGCGCAGATGCTGGAGGCCCGCTTTCCCGGCAACGTCACCATGGTGCGACGGCACTCCGCCGGTGGGGAGCCTTTTCTCGAGGTGGATGCGCGCCAGGCCCAGGATGACCCGGCCGGAGGGACGGATGACTTCGGCCGGCTGCAGGGCCTGTTGCGGCGCCTCGGAACGGAAGAACGGCCTGCGATTCAGGCCGCCCGGCTGGCGCGGGTGCGGGCGACGCTGGCCGCCGCCGCCGCGCGTAACGCCGGCTCCCTGCGCAGCGCGCAGGCCGAGGCCGCGCTGCAGCGGGAAGCGCACGCCGCACGCCGACGTCTCGCCGAGGAGTGGCTCCGGCATTTTGGGGCACGGGCGGAGACGGAGTGGGTCGCCGTGCGGGCCGCGGGCCGGCAACTCCTGGAGACCAGTCTCGAAACTTTTACCGATGACGAACTCTACGGCAAGAAAGCAAAATGGCTGTACGAAAACGTGCAAGCGCTGACCCGGGAGCACCTTGGCAAGTTTCACTGCGTCCTGAACCTCCTCGTGTATGACAAGATCGGCTTTGGCGCCCGGGAGAGCGGTCTCGCCCACGGCCCGCGCCCGGAGACCGGCGGCGTTTTCTGGCTCAGCTCGCTCGCCGTCGAGAAGCCCCCGTGGGCCGCCTATTTCACCGACAACTCACGGCGCGCCTATGCCAAACAAGTGCGCCTGGAAGTCGAGCGCGTCTGGATGAAAGCCGGCGAAACCCTCATGGAGCGGGCCGGCGCTTGGTGGCGGGAGCGGATTTCGCATTTCACCGCCGGGTATCGTCATCGCGAAGTGCGTGGCAAACTCGACGCCGCCGCGACGAGCGAGGCCCACGTTGAGATCAAGGCCCGCGACCTCCGCCTCCAGAAAGGAGGCCGGCGATCGCTCTTGAATCGCCTCAGTTCCCCCGACACGGCCACCGCGCTGGTCCACCTGCGGGCCCGGATGCAGGAGGGGGAATATATCTCGCCCGCGCTGCTGCATCGCGAAACCCTCGACACAGCGCTCGCCGCCATGCAGAAGCATCTTGCCGAAACGGGCGCCCAGCCCCAGCCGTCGCGGCCCCGGACTTCCTGACACCATGCCCCACCCGACCACGGTTGACTGGAATGAGCTGCGTGCGCTCGCCGAGCAGGCCGGCGCCGCGGCGGGAGTGACCGAGTTGCTCTGCCGGCAGGCGGAGCGCCCCGCCGATCCCGCCACCACCCTCTTCGTCGGGGAGCCCGGCGTGATGCGCGTGGTCCTCGAACACTGGCTCGGCGAGGAGGTCGCTCTCGCCGCCCAATCCGCCGGGACCCGGCCGCTGCTGGTCGCCGCCCGGGATGCCGCTCCCGTGGAGGCGCCCAAGGACTGGCCGGTCCTCGTCTCGCGGAAGCTGCCGTCGCGCAAACGGCTTGTGGTGATCGGTGCCGGCGGTCCTCCCGATGGCTCGATCGAGGCCAGACTGCGGGCGCTCGGCTGGTGCTCGCTCGCCGTCGTCGTCACCCGTTTCGGACAGCTGTTGCCGGAGGGGGAACAACAGACGCTCGCCGCGACCGGCCGGCTGGCCGGGGCGGGACGGGTGCTCGCCGTGGTGCTCCCGGGGGAACGCACGAATCCGGATGACTTCGCAAAGCTTCTCCAGCGGACCAAACACCTGGCCGAAGTCGCCGGCTTCTGCGGGCCGCGCTGGGCGGGACTCCAGGTCTGGTCGAGCGAGGGCGGGTTGACGCATCACCTCGGCGTAGAAAACCTGGAGGCCGCACTCGCCCTCGCTGAGCCGGAAGCGGCCCAGGGGCTCGCCGCCGCCCAGCGGACCGCGGCCCTCGCGCAAGCCCGGCAGATTCTCGCCACGGTCGAGCAGCGAAAAGCCAAACCGTTGCCGAGTTTGAGCGATTCCGACATCGCGGAGTTGATCGGCGGCTTCGACCGCGGGTTGAACGAGATCGTCGCGCGCCTGGATGCGGCCGCCCGGCAGGACGGCGCGCTCACGGAGACCGCCCTGCGGCAACGCGCGAGCGAGCTCTGCCGGGAGTGGACCCGGCGCGGAGGCACCCTCGACCTGGACGCGAACACCGTTCTCGCGCTCAACAACGCCCGGGACCGCGTGGAGTACGTGGAAAAGCTGCGGCCCGGCTTCTCGGCCGTCCTGACCGAGGCGGCGACTCGTGCGACGGCCCGGCTGGAGCTGCTCCCGGCCGACCAGCCGGCGCCGCGCGGTGCCGGGAGCGGGGCCGTGAACGAGCGGCTCAAGGAAGTCGCGCTTCTCTTCGGCCTGATCTTCGGTGGCGGCCTGGGCTGTTATGAGCTCGCGTCGCTTCTTCCTTTCGGGCAAGGATTCGGGCAAAATGTCGGCCTGATGCTCGGCGCGGTCGCGGGCTACGCCTGCCACGGCTGGGTCAAGGCGCGGGTCCTTCCGCCACGGCTGCCGGCCGCGGCCGAAGAGCCGCCGGCTCCTTCGCCGGGCCGGCTCCGGAACACGCGCACCTTCGCCGAAGAAATCCTCGCGGCCGTCGCCGCACATCTCCGCCGCAGCGAATCCGACCTCGCAGGCCGCTGCGCAGCCTTTATCGCGCGGCTGGCGGATCCGCTCTGATCACTCTTCCTTTATGAACTACCAGAATGCGGAAACGCTCAACCGGCGCATCGCGGCGACCTTGCGGGCGCTGGCCGGAGTCACCGGCCAATTACCCGTCCTCGAAGACACCACCCGGAAAATCGCGGCCCGCGCCCGGCAGGTGGAGGAGGATCTCTTTACCCTGCTCGTCGTGGGCAGTTTCAACCGCGGAAAGTCGACCCTGCTCAATGCGATGATGGGCATCGACGTGCTGCCCCAGGAAGTCATTCCCGCGACCGCGGTGATCAGCGTCCTGCGTTTCGGGGAAACGCCGGGCGCCACCGTTCACTTTCACGACAGCCGTCCGGCGGAGTCGCTCTCGATCGAGGAGTTCAAGACGCGCTATGTCCTCAGTGCGATCGAGACCTCGCCGGATCTGGACGTCGGCCTCTCGGAGGAAGACGCCGCCCGTCTCGCCGGCGACCGCTTCAGCCATGTCGACTACGCCGAAGTCCGCTCTCCTCTGGAGTTCCTCCGCTGCCGCGTGCAGCTCGTCGATTCACCGGGCACCGAGGATGACCGGGCGCGCACGCATCGCTCGCGCGAATTTGTCGGCAAAGCCGACGCCATCGTCTATCTCCTCGATAGCACGCAACCCGTCACGCAGCCTGATCTCGACCATCTGCGCTGGATCAGCAGCCAGGGAAAAACCGACATGTTCTTCGTCGCCAACAAATGGGACATCGCCGAACGCATGGCCCGGGGCGATGCGGAAAAGCTCGGCCGGGTGACCACGCGCTTTCGCGACAAGCTGGCGGAGTTCGCCACCCTGCACGGGGACGACCGCTTCGACCGGCGGTTCTTTCGGATCAGCGCCCTGGACGCCCTGGAAGCCCGCGAGAAGCGCCCGGTCGACGTGCCGCAGCTCATCGGTTCCGGCCTGCCCGATCTGGAGCGCGCCCTTGAGCGATTCCTGACCGATGATCGCGTCGCCGTCCGCAAAAAGGCCGCCCTCGCCGATGGGCTGAACTACGTGCACCAGGTCCGCGCGACCATTGAGCGCGAGGAATCCACGCTCCGCCAAAGCGTCGCGCAGCTGGAGCGGGCTCGCGTCGAGATCGAACCGCGCCTGGAGCGGCTGCGCGGGATCGTGCGCCACCTCGGCGAGTACCTCTCCACGCGCGTCGAGGTCATTCACAGCAAAGTCGTCGACTCGCTGCGCACGCAGATGTCCGCGATCGATGCGCGGAAGGAAGTCGAAAACTTCGATCTTTCCGAGCTCACGGACGGCTGGATGGTGGGCAAGGCGGTGAAGGACCTGGGTACAGATGCCGACAATAAACTGGCCCGGCGCATCGAACGCCAGGTCGAGCCGGCGGTGCGCAAGCTGCTCGCCCGCGAACGCGACCAGTGGGAGCGCAACTTCGTTTCCCTCACCATGCGCGATGAGAGCCGGAAGCTGAAAGACTATCTCGAAAAGGAAGCCGAACTCTATCAGCAGGCCCTGCGGGAAATCGATCAGATCCTCGGCAACGAAAGTGCCGAGCCCGTCCCGGTGGGCGAGCTCATCGATCGCTGGCTCGACGACACGATCCTCGGCCGGCACCGTATTTCGGAAATCGGGGTGGATAACTCGTCGCTCGCGACCGATTTCGGGCCGATGATCGCCGGGATCGCGGTGGAGATTCTGCTCCATGGCAAGTTCGCTTTCCTCACCCTCGGTCTGAGCACGGTAATTTCCGTCGTGCTGCTCGCCGTGCGCCAGAAACGGATGGTCGAAAATGTGAAGCAGGACATCGCCGGCGGCCTGCAGAAGGGCTTGCTCTCCATTCCCACCCCAGGCCAGTCCGCCGAGTTCCGGGACAAATTGAGTGAATCCTTTGGAAAACTCCGCGAGCAAGTCACCCGCAACATGGACGCGGAAATCGGCCAGATCGAAACCAATCTCAATCTCGCCATCGAACGGCATCGGCAAGGCGAGGTCGACGCTGAATCGGAAATCGGGCGACTGGACGAGATCCGCACCGAAGCCTCCCGGCACCTAGCTGAACTGACCGAGATTTGCTCCACCCTGTCGTAGCCAGGCAGGACTGACGATGCGCCTTGCTCGCCGGGGACTTTCCGCGCGCGGCGCCTTGTTTCCCGTGAAAACGGTCACGCCTGCGCTCAGCGCGGTGGGGCGCCGAGGAAAATCTCGCGCCACGCGGGCCCGATGGTGTCCGCCTCAGTGGCGCCGACTGGAGGAGCGCCGGTCATTTGGCCCGCTCGGCCAGGGCGCGCTTGAGGGTCTCGATGACTTGCGCGGAGAGGAGCGCGGTGCCTTCGGGCTTCCAGTGAAAACGGTCGCCGCGGGCCAGGTCGAGGTGAGACGTCATGAGCGCGTTGAGGTCGTCAATGGGGATACCCTCCTCTTTCATGACTTTGGCGGCCATGGCGTTGTGCTCGACGATGACGGGATTGATCTCCGGGTCGAGCTCACCGGGTTTGCCCTGCGCGGTGACCGGCGTGGTGCTCGCCCAGATGAGCTTCGCCTTGGGCGCGTTCGTCTTGAAGGCCTGGACCATGGTATGCGAGAGCGCCTCGTATTGCCCCTCGGGAACGCGCCCCTTTTGCCAGCCATGGAGACCGAGATTGAAATGGATGACATCGTAGGGGCCTTGCGCGAGGACTTCCTCGATTTGCTTCGGCAGCGACTTGTCGCCCTGGCTCGTCGGCGTCACCCAGGCGTCGACATAAGCCTGGCCGTCGAGCGCCTTGAGCACGGCGGGGAGGTAGCCATTGAGAATGGAGTCGCCCATGAGGAGGATGCGCGGGCGCTTCGGGTCCTCGACTTTCGCCTTCTCCAGGCGCCAGGATTTCCCGTCGGCGTGGAGGCGCGTGTCGGTCTCTTTCGGAGCGGGATTTTGCGCGCCGGCGAAGAGGGCGAGGCTGAGGAGGAAGGCGAGAGTTTTCGAGAGGGACATAAGAGCGGGGAGGAGGATCAGGTAAGTCAGACACCGCGAGGGCCGGTGTTCCCTTCCTTCCCCCGACCCATCCACTCCCGCGTGCGCCAAACGCGTAAAAATCGAGCGGATACTTGCCTCACGAAAGCAGCTCGTCCTCCGCGCGCAGCCAGTTCTCTTCAGCGGAGGCGAACGGACTCGCGAGGGACAAGGTGAACGCGCGCTCGGCGATTCGCTCGTGAGTCGCCGATTTGCGCACCACAAAATTCTCGTCCGCAAACTCGCCGCGAAAGGAAACGCGTTGGCCTTCGATGTCGGCGGGCTGATTCTCGGTGAAAACCAATTTCACGGGCCCGTGCGGTGCGTTGCCGCCAATCACGACCAGGAAGTCGGTAGTCGCAATCACTTCGCCAAAGAGCGTGGTCATAAGGATGTTCGCGCCAAGCAGACGCCAAGACTGAAGCGAGTCCCTTTTGTCTGCGCAAGACCCAATTTCGCCGGCTCGCCTCCCGAACGGTCAGCCCAACAGCAGCCCGTCGCGCATCTCCAGCGTGCGGTCGCCGCGCTGGGCGAGGGAGCGGTCGTGGGTGACGACGACGAGGGTGGCTTTCGTCTCGCGGACGGCGGTGAGGAGGAGCTCGACGATCGATTCGCCGGTCGCGGAGTCGAGGTTGCCCGTCGGCTCGTCGGCGAAGATGACCTTGGGGTCGTTCATGAGGGCGCGGGCGATGGCGACACGCTGCTGCTCGCCGCCGGACAGCTCCGCGGGGAGATGGTGCAGGCGGTCGCCGAGGCCGACGCGCTGGAGCGCGCGCGCCGCCTTGGCGGTGTCCGCGCGGCGATGGATCATCGTCGGGAGCGCGGCGTTCTCGAGCGCGGTGAGCTCGGGCAAAAGGAAGTAGCCTTGGAAAATGAAGCCGAAACTGTCGTTGCGCAGGCGGGCGCGGTCGGCTTCGGAGGCGCGGTAAACGTCGGTCCCTTGAAACGTCACGACGCCGCTCTCGGGATGCTCCAGCCCGGCGAGGGTGTAGAGGAGCGTGGTCTTGCCGGCCCCGGAGGCGCCGCAGAGGAAGACCGACTCGCCCTCCGCGATCTCGACCGAGATGCCGCGCAGCACGTCGATCTTGCGCGGCCCAAGGCGAAAGGAGCGCCGCAGATCGCGCGCGGTGAGTTGCATCTGGCTCATGGCCGCCAATCAGTGGCGCGAAGCGGCGCGCGGTCCAAGGGAATTCGCCGGTCGGAAGTTCTTCGTTCTTGGTTCTTCGTTCTTCGTTTACGCTCGCCAGTCGCTGCCGGAGGCAGTCCAAACGAAGAACCAAGAACCAAGAACGCACCGCATGTACGCCATCCACCTCGGCCAAACCGCGCACACCTTCGCGACGCTCGGCGTGCTCCTCGCCCGGGCGACGCCGTTGCGCTCCGGCGACCAGTTGGCGGGCGTCTGTGCCGCCACGGCGGAAGAGCGCGTCGCGGCGCAGATGTGTCTCGCGGAGGTTCCGCTCGCGCGCTTCCTCGAGGAGCCGCTGATTCCCTATGAGGCGGACGAGGTCACGCGCCTCATCCTGGATCGACACGATCGCGCGGCGTTCGCCCCGGTGAGCGGGCTGACCGTCGGGGAGTTCCGGAACTGGCTCCTGCGGTACGAGACGGAAACCGAGACGCTGCGGATGCTCGCGCCGGGTCTCACGCCGGAGATGGTCGCGGCGGTGAGCAAGGTCATGAGCAACCAGGATCTCATCCTGGCCGCGAGCAAGGCCCGCGTGGTCACGCGGTTTCGCAACACGATCGGCCTCCCGGGGACGCTCGCGGTGCGCCTGCAGCCGAATCATCCGACGGACGACGTGCACGGGATCGCGGCTTCGATGCTCGACGGATTGATGTATGGCTGCGGCGACGCGGTCATCGGCATCAATCCGGCCACCGACTCGCCGGCTTCGTACGCCGTGCTGCTGCGGCTCATCGATCGGCTCATCCAGGAATATCAAATCCCGACGCAATCCTGCGTGCTCGCGCACGTGACCACGGCGCTGCGCTGCATGGAGGCCGGCGAGCCGGTGGATCTCGTGTTCCAATCGATCGCCGGCACGGAGAGCGCGAACCGGAGCTTCGGCATCGACCTCGCGCTGCTCCGCGAAGCGCACGAAGCCGCCCTCGCGCTCAAGCGCGGCACGGTCGGCGACAACGTCATGTATTTCGAGACCGGCCAGGGTTCATGCCTGTCGGCGAATGCGCATCACGGCCTGGATCAACAAACGCTGGAGGCGCGCGCTTATGCGGTGGCGCGGGAGTTTCGACCGCTCTTGGTTAATACTGTCGTCGGATTTATCGGCCCGGAATATCTCTATGATGGCAAACAAATCATTCGCGCCGGCCTCGAGGATCATTTCTGCGGCAAACTGCTCGGCCTCCCGATGGGGTGCGATGTTTGTTATACAAACCACGCGGAGGCGGATCAGGATGACATGGACACGCTCCTGACGCTGCTCGGCGTGGCCGGCTGTAATTACATCATGGGCGTGCCGGGTGCGGACGATATTATGCTGAACTATCAGTCCACGAGCTTTCACGACAGCCACTATCTGCGCCAGGTGCTCGGGTTAAGTCCCGCGCCCGAGTTTGCGGCGTGGTTGGAGCGGATGCAGATCCTCGGGAAAGCCAACCGGCTGCAACCGGCGACCGCGCGCCACGCGCTGGTCGCGCCTCACCTCGCCCTGGATCATGGCGCCTGATCCCTGGGTCGAACTGCGGCGGCGCACGGCCGCCCGCATCGCGCTCGGGCGGACCGGCGGCAGCCAGCCCACGCGCGGGCAGCTCGAGTTCCGTCTCGCCCACGCCCGAGCCCGCGACGCCGTCCTCTCCGCTTTTGACGCGCCGGGCCTCGCCGCGCGCCTCGGCGGGCTGGCGGTCGAGAGCGCCGCCGCCGGCCGCGCCGAGTATCTGCAGCGCCCCGACCTCGGCCGCACCTTGTCGCCGGCTTCGCGGGCGCTCCTCACCCGGGAAGCCGCCGGCCGCGCGGCGTGCGACCTCGTCATCGTCGTCTCCGACGGGCTCTCGAACCTCGCCGTGGAAACCCAGGCCGCGCCCCTTCTCCAAGCCTTGCTTCCCCTGCTCCACGCGAGCGGATGGAGCTTCGCGCCGATCGTCGTCGCACAAAACGGCCGCGTGGCGTTGCAGGATGAGATCGGCGAAATTCTGCGCGCCTCGCTCAGCCTCATGCTCCTCGGCGAACGCCCCGGCCTGGGCAACGCCGACAGCCTCGGCGCCTATTTCACCTACCACCCCCGCCCCGGCCGGACCGACGCCGAGCGCAATTGCGTCTCGAACATCCGCGAAGGCGGTCTGTCCCCCGCCGACGCCGCGGTGAAATTGCATTGGCTGCTCGAGCAGGCTCGCCGGCGGGAGGTGAGCGGCGTGCTCCTCAAGGACGAAGCGCCCGCCGCGGCTCTGCCGGGCGGAGAGGCGAAGCCGCAGCCAATCGTTAAGATGTTGTAGAGGCGGCTCTCTGTGAGCCTAAGCGAACAGGTGCCGCCTCCATCTTTGTCTGGCAGCGCAACTTGCAATAGGCGCTCAAGAAATTGGAGGCGGCACCCCCGTTCGCCCAAGGCTCAGGGGAGAGCCGCCTCTACACCGTGGGTCGAAGCCGCGGCTATGCTTCCTTGGGCACCATGATCATCCACGAGATGCCGAAGCGATCGTCCACCATGCCGAAATATGGGGAGAAGAACGTCTCGGTGAGTGGCATCTGTACTTTGCCTTCCTGACTAAGCGCCGCAAACACCCTCTCGGCCTCGACCTTGTCGGGCAGATTGATCGTGAGCGAAAAGCCCTTGAATTCGCGCGGCTCTTCGCACCGGCCGTCCGAGGCGAAGATGGTCGTCTCGCCGATGCGGAAGCTGCCGTGCATGATCTTTTCAGCCTTCTCCGGCGTGGTTTGGTACGGGACGGGACTCTCCTTGCACCGCAGAAGCGTGATGTCTTCCGCGCCGATGCTCGTGCGATAGAATTCCAGCGCTTCTTCGCAGGTGCCTTCGAAGAAGAGATAAGGTTGGACGGATTTGGGAGTGTTAGGTTTAGCCATAAGTTAGATATTACTTCTTGTCTTCATTTACCCGGCGCGCATCCCTACAACCGTAGAAAGATTTTCCGCCGGTACATCCACCAGACGACGAGCCACATGACGAGCAGCACGGAGCCGCGCTCCATCGCTGGGACCCAGAGCTTGCCGAAAGCGGCGAAGAGATCCTGGTCGGAGTGAATACGCAGGTCCTGGCCGAAGAAAATGCGCAATGCCTGGCGGAGGAAGCCGCCCGGCAATACCAGCTCCTTCACCACGTCGGAGTGAATACGCAGCTCCTGGCGGATGAAGCCGCCGCTCAGCTGGAACATGGTATAGAGCGTGATGGGATTGAGGCCGACGACGACCAGCGGAAAGGCCCAGCGTTTCCAGCCGCCGCCCTCGATCACGGCGACGAACCCGGCGAGCATGAGGCAGACCCAGCCGGCGCTGAAGAGCACCCAACTCGGCGTCCAGATGCGTTTCACGATCGGGCAGAGACCGGCCGCCTCGATGAGCGCGCCGAGGGCGATGCCCACCACGCCCGCGATGACGAGGCGCAGGAGCTTGGCGCGCAGCGTGAGGTCGCTGCGGAGCAGGCGGCCGGCGATGAGGCCGAAAGTCATCGTCGCGAGCGAAGGAATGAAGTTGAGCGTCTGGTAGCCGCCCTTGCCAAAGACGAATCCGACCGCGCGGGGAAAGCGGTTCAGGAACCACTGATCGAAGGTCGCCGCGAAGTTGAAGTTCTTCTCCCAGTGCGCGGCGAAGCCGTTGAAGTGATGCGGCCAATCGGCGGGGACGCCGACGGACGGCCAGTCGAAGCCGGCCGGCGGCAGCGGGTGCAGCGCAAAGGCCGCCCAGTAGCCGACGACCAGAGCGCCGGCCGCGATCCACGGCGTGCGCGGACCGGTGAAGGCGAGCAAGAACAGGAACGGATAGCCGAGCCCGATCTGCGCCAGCACATTCAGGAAGCTCCAGTCCGTCTGCTTGCCGTAGGCGGAGGAGAAGATGATGGCGAGCGCGATGAGCAGCACCGCGCGCCAGACGGCGTGCGCGAACATGCGGCCAAACGGCTCTCCCCTCGCCTGCCGGTTCGCGATCGACCACGGAAGCGCGATGCCGACCATGAACATGAACGCCGGCTGGATGAGATCCCAGAGCGCGCACCCGGCCCAAGCGGTGTGATCGCAATGAAAGCGCATGAAGCGCCAGACCGCGGCGGCCGCCACGGGGTGCTCAGGGGTGGCGCTGTCGAGTACGGACTGGGCCACCTGGGTGAGGCCGAAGCCGGCGGACGCCATCAGCAGCATGATCGCGCCCCGAAAGGCATCGAGCGAGACGAGGCGGGCGGGAGGAGCGGGCGTCCTGGCACTGACGGGCACACGCTCCGCGGGGGGCGCCGCCTTGCTGACGACAGGCGGTTCGGAAATCTCGACGGTGGTCATCGGTTTTGGGGGGAGCCGAATGAAACTCCGCACGCGCCGCGCAGACAATCGAATTTCCGCGCGCCGGGCTTGTAGTTCCGCCTCCAGGCGGCGAGGGCGCGACCGTAGGCCGCTGGGAAAAGGGCGCGGCCAATGCGACGGCGGATATCGAGACGGTGCAGCGGCTCATGGCGGCGGCGGCGAACCTCACGCACAACTCGGCGCTCCCCGAGTGCGCCGGGTCGGCATAGTAGCGATCGAACAAGCCCCAGCTCTTTTCGATCGTGCCGTGAACCCCCATTTCGTGCGCCAGGCGGACGACCTTCTTGTGCTGCTCGATGTCCATCGTGCGCAGGACCGCGGGCTTGATCTCGCAGATGTCGCCCAGGGCGCGCGCCACGTGGTAGTAGCCGAGAATGGAGGCCGTGCTCGTGGTCGTGAACTCGTTGTCGGTTTGCTTGAACTTGGCGACGCACTTGCCGCCTTTCTCCACCGTCGCGCAGTAGCTCGCCGTCAACTGCTCCGGCCGCGAAGTGCCGGCAGGGAGTGCGAACACATCGACCGCGGCGCTCGTGCTCGACCGCTTCGGCAAGGGCGCGACCGCCCCCGATTCCGCGCTGCCCGCGCGGTAAAAGTCGTAGCCGGCGAGCTTCTGCTCGTCCGCCGTGTCCTTCGCGCCGTTCTGGCCGCGGTAGTTGATGAAAGGCAGATGCGCCGGCAGCACGCAGATCTCGTCGGGCCGGCCGCCGGGCACGGGAAACGTCTGGATGGCCACGCCCGGGACGCTTCGCGGTGAAGCGAGCCTTCGTACACGTCTGCGTCGGAAGCACTCATGGAAGGAAAAGCTCCTTCTCCCGCGGAACTGTTGTCCAGCCTTTTATCGGCGCCGCCGGCGCCCGCCCTCACTCGACCAGCCGCCGCAGCGCCTGCTCGAGCACCTGGATTTCCACGGGCTTGATCAGGTGCTCGGAAAAACCGGCGTCGCGCGAGCGGATCACGTCCTCCTCCATGCCGTAGCCGGAAAGGGCGATGCCGCGCACGACTCCGGGTTGGCCGGCTTGCAACTCGGCCATGAGGGTGTGGCCGCTGCCGTCGGGCAATCCGAGATCGGAGACGAGGAGCTCGAAGGGCTGCTCCGCGGCGGCCGTGCGCGCCTCGGCCAGTGAGCCGACGGAGCAGACGTCATAGCCGCGCCGCTGGAGCAGGCGGGCCAGCGTCTGGCGGGTCGCTTCATGGTCCTCGACGAGCAGCAGCTTGCGGCCCGGCCCGGGCCGCACCGCGGCGACGGAAGGCTGCTCGCCGCGACCGGCGGGCGCGCCCTCCTCCGCGGCCGCAGCCGGGGTCTTGATGAGCGGGAGTTCGACGTAAAAGGTCGAGCCGGCGCCGCGGCCGGGACTGGTCGCGCGGATGCGGCCGTTGTGCAGGAGCACGAGCTGTTTCGTGATCGTGAGGCCGAGCCCGAGCCCGCCGAAACGATGCGCGCCGCCCCCCTCGGCGTGATCGCCTTGCGAGAATGCGTCGAAGACCCGCATCAGCTCCTCGCGAACCATCCCCAGGCCCGAATCGGCGATCTCGATCGACACCTCGCGCTCCTCCGCGGAGGCGCGGGTGCGGATGGTGACCGAGCCGTTCGGGGGCGTGAACTTGACCGCGTTCTTGAGGATGTTCCAAAAGATCTGCTGCAACCGCACGGCATCCGCCCAGATCGTGCGCTCGGTGGCCGCGAGGTCGAGCGTGAGCACGAGGCACTTCTCCTCGAGCTCCGCGCGCACGGTCTCGAGCGCCTCGTGCAACACGGCGTGGACATCCGTTTCGCCGACCGAGACCGCGAGCTTGCCGCGGACGATGCTCGTCAGGTCGAGCAGGTCGTCGATCAGGCGCGCCTCGAGCGCGATGTTCTTGCGCACCGTGATCCAATCCTCGCGCACCTCCTCCGGCTGGTCGAAATCGCGCTCCCGTTCGCTCGCGAGGAGGAGGACCGGGTTGAGCGGATTGCGCAGCTCATGCGAGAGCGCGGCGAGGAAGTCGTCCTTGGCGCGCGAGGCCGCCTCGGCGGATTCGCGCGCGCGCTCGGCGCTCACCCGCGCGGCCTGCGCCGTCAGGTTGCTGTCGCGGAGCGCTTCCTCGGCCGCCTTGCGCAATGTGATATCGATGACCGCCCCCATCGCGAACGTGGCTTTGCGCTTCGCGCCGGCGCCGCTAAACAGCGTGCGCCCTTTGATGAACAGCCAGCGCACGTTTCCATCCGGGCGGACCCACCGGTACTCGTCTTCGAAGTTGCCGGGTCCGTCCGGGGAAAACCAGCGCGCGCGCGCGACCACGACGCGGGCGCGATCTTCGGGATGGATACCCATCTCCCCCGTCGCGTGCGTGACGATGTAGTCGAGCGGTAGGCCGGCGATTTGCTTGAGCTCGTCGGACCACCAAACCGTGCCCGTTTCGAAATTGCGCACGTACGTGCCGAAGCCGCCAGCCTGCGCGGCCAGGCGCATCCGCTCCTCGCTCGCGCGCAGGGCCGCCTCGTCGCGCTTGTGCTGCGTGATGTCGTGGACCACGCCCACCACGCCGATGACGTTGCCTTGCGCGTCGAGGCGCGGCGTTTTGGTCGTGCGGAAGCAGTGCTCCTCGCCGGTGGTCGGCGAAGTGTAAAGCTCCTCCGCGGTCTCCGTGCGCCGGGTGGCCATCACGCGCTCGTCGACCACGCGGTAGGCTTCGGCCTGCACCGGGTCGCGGTGAATCTCGAAATCGGTGTGGCCCAGCATTTCCGCCGGCGCGAGGCCGCTCGCGTCGTACCCGGCGCGGTTCATGAAGACAAACCGCCCTTCGCGGTCCTTGGCGAAGATGATGTCGGTGCTGTTTTCCGTGATCGAGCGCAGCAGCGCCTCGCTGCCGCGCAAGGCGGCGGCATCCTGCAGCGCGCGCCGGGCCAGGTCGCGCTGGCTGTTGCGTGCGCGGTGCAACGAGTCCGCCATCAGGCTCGTCACCAGGACCGTGAGCACAAAGAGAAAGAGCCGCGCCCCCTGGCCGTCCTGCGGCACCGTGAAGGGCAAAGTCCCCGGCCAGCGCGCCGCCGCCAGCGTCAACGCCGTGCAGACGGCGGTCGCAAGCACGGCCGGCCCGAGCCCCGCCCGGAAGGCAACCGCCGACACCGCGAGCGTGAAGACCAGCATCGGCATGTGCTGCCCGGGCCAGTGGCTCATGAGATACAGGGCGAGCAAGGCGCCCAACGGTGCGGCGAGCGCGAGCGCATAGCGGGCTCCGGCGTGGGTCGGGGCGGGCTGGGATGGGGAGGGTGGGGCCAACGCCGCTTAGGGTAAACGGAATCGGAACATTGACAAGTCGCAAGCCCGCGGGCCGTCCGCGCCACCCGCTGATTCGGCAACCAAAGCTCGATGGTCGCTCCGAACACCGGACGTCCGTCGGGGGCGAGCAGCCGGCCCGTCACGCTCCCGGTGACCGGGGGTAGGCGAACCGACCGTAAACGCGGTGCACGCCTTGTCGTTGGCTGCATCTGCGGAAGATTGGCCCGCAGAGTTTCGCCACGTCCTCTTCCGAATTCCTTGCGCCGGCCGCCCGTGAGGCGCCTACTACATCGTGGTAGCTCAGTACGATCAATCGACGACCGCAGGGGATTTCTTCGCTGTTAATGTACCAAAATTTTCACAAAACGGCGCATCGGTTAACTTAGATATCGTTTTTGGTGGAAGTCATCCTGTTCTCGACGAAGGCAGGACAGACCAGTATTATGGGATCTTAAGCCCCGCCTATCAGATGCACTTGAGTTTTCAACCGAGCAATCTCAATCCCAATGCCCCGTACAAATGCTTCGCCTAAGTTACGGTCAAACGAATCCCACCGCTGACCTTTTCTCGAATGGCAGATCGACGAGTATTAAGGCTTGGTTCGCACGACTTGATTCGATGCTTAGCGCGCGCGAAGTCGAAGATAACTCGGATCAATCCAAGCAATTTTTGCGGCAACTTCGGAATGATCTATGGGCCGGAGGCGATGAGAAATTTCGGGTTCTGAACAGCCCTCATTTGCCAAAGTGTTAAGTCGGTGTTCGACTCGGTATTCCTTTCCTGCCGCACACTTCACTCAACTGTAATGGCGACATTTCTTTACAATAATTGGCGATGAGCATTGCTCCGTCTTTGAGGGGTCACGGGGAGCCAAAAGGATAGTCTTTCGGGCTCAGTAGAAAATGTTGAGGAGGGGTTATTGACCTGCGACGCGTTGAGCCCAGCTAGTGGCAGCGGAATTGGGCGGGCGCTGATGAAGCGGCTCGATCTCTCCGAGAGCGTGGTGAAAAAGGCGGGGGCGTGGCTGGCGGAGAAGGCAACGGAAATAACGCTGCTGCTGGAGGGAGAGAAGGCCGCGGACTTGGGAAAGCTCCAGGCACTGGAGGCACTTTGCCTCGGGATCACCGGCAAGAAGGCACTCTGGGCCGCCCTGCAGATGGTGCAGGATTTGTCGCCGGCTTGGGCGGGCGTGGATCTGCCACGCTTGATCAGTTGCGCGGAAGAGCAATACGATCGGACGGAAATCGTGCGATTGCAGATTCGCAAGGCCGCCATCAACGCCGCCGTCGCCTCGATGAAACAGCTCGATCACCTCGAGCTCGGCCAGCTCGACCTCACCGACGAGCGCGTCGCGCAGGTCAAGCAATTCGCCTTCCTGAAAACCGCGCGGCCGGTCGACAGCAGCAAGGCCCCCTACTCCCCCGAGCTGCGCGTGAAGATCCAGAGGCGATGCCGAAGACGAAGATCGCGTTTGAGCAGGGCGCGGAGGGCGCCTGAAGCGGCGCCCGTTCCGCCTCTGCACGATTCACTTCCGCTCCGGCTTTGCCCGCGATTCCGTCGCGGCGTCCCACAGCGCGCTTGCGGCTTTTCCGAACATGAACTTCCCGACATAATTCTTTGGCGCCTCTCCAAGGGCGAAACCGCCGATCTCTTCACCAATGGCATTCACGGCTATGTACTCGGCCCCGGTCCATAGCCACCCGATCGGGCCAAGCTTCCCTTTTAGTTCCTCGTGCTTCGCGATTTCTTTTTTGGCGTATTCCCAATTGGCTGAGGTTATTTTGCCGGGAGGCAAAGCAAACCCACTCTTCTTGTTCGCGACATAAGTCGGAGCGTGATTGCCGCCCACCTTGGGAGGAGGAGCCGGGGCCGGGCCTTGCTGAACATAGGTCGAGCGCGCAGCCTGCTCCGGGTGGGGATTGCCGGGGGGAGCGCTCACGTTCTGCACGTAGTGCGAGGACGACGGTGCTTCCGGACGGGCCGCGTTCGGCGGCGCGGACGTCGAGGGTACGTACCTCATGGAAGAGTAGGTTTCGGGGTGCGGATCGCCGGGCGGCCTGGCGGCGGCGGTCACGTAATGGCTGGAGGCGGTCTGCTCCGGTGCCGGGTCACGCGGCCTGGACACCGGGTACTGGACGTAGCGCGATCCTGAGCTGGCCGGCGGCTGGGCTCCGCGTGATTGCCCCCGGTTTCCAGTCTGCACGTATGTCCCGGAGCCGCCGTCGCTATAGGACCCTGCGGGAGAGCTCGCTTCCGCCATGATTCGGGTGACTTCCGCCGAGTAGACGGCCAGCCGTTGCTCCGCCACCGCCTTCTGAGCGTTGTACTCAGCATCTGACATCTGCCCGCGTGCATGCGCCGTATCCAGCCGGCGTATGTCACGCATGAGCGCCATCTCTCCGCAACCGGTCGTTATGATGGCAATTCCGGCGTACACAATGAGGCTTCTCATGTCCTTCCAAATTCGGGGCATTCCACCAATCAACGGGTTTCTACGGCACTTCACTAGAGTTTTCCGATCGTGCCGGAAACGGCCCTTCCAGCCACCCCCACGGAATCCATTGACGTTCGCGCTCCCTTCCGCCGAAGTGTAGCTCTTCGCTTATGCAGATTCGCAAAGCCGTCATCACCGCCGCCGGCAAGAACCAGCGCACCCTCCCGCTCCAGACGCTCGTCGATCGCGACGGCGTGACGAAGACCGCGCTCGCGATCCTCGTCGAGGAGGTGCTGCATGCCGGAATCGAGCAGGTCGGCGTGGTCATCAGCCCGGGCGATGAGCCGGCGTACCGCGCGGCGGCGGCGGCGCATGGCGGACGGCTCACGTTCATCGAGCAGGCGCATCCGTACGGCTACGCGCACGCGGTGCACATCACGCGCACCTTTTGCGGCGACGACCCGTTTCTGCTGCTCGTCGGCGATCACCTTTCGCTGAGCACCAAGGACAAAGGGTGCGCGCAGCAGCTCGTGGAAATCGCCCATGCGGAGAAGTGCGCGGTCTCCGCCGTGCAGGCGACGCACGAGAGCAAGCTGCCGTATTACGGCGCGGTCGGCGGGCGGCTCATCCAGAGCGCGCAGCGGCTCTACCAAGTCGAGGCGGTGCTGGAAAAACCGACGCCGACCGAGGCCGAGCAGAAGCTCGACGTGCCCGGTTTGCGCGTCGGCTATTACCTCTGCTTTTTCGGCATGCACGTGCTGACCGGCGGCGTGCATCGCGTGCTCGACGAGCTCTTCGCGGCGGCCGAGGGGAAGCCCGAGAAGGTGAACTTCCGCACCGCGCTCGCGCGGCTGAGCAAGCAGGAGCGCTACCTCGCCGCGGAACTCGACGGCCGCCGCTACGACTTCGGGGTAAAATACGGCCTGCTCACCGCGCAGCTCGCGCTCGCCCTCGCCGGCCGGGAGCGCGACGAGGTCCTGCGCACGCTCGTGGAGCTGCTCGCGACGCCGCACCAGTGATCTCGCCATGGGATTAGGCCTCATCGACATCATCACTTCGGCCGACCCGAAGGTTCGCGACTCGGCGCTGGAAACCATCTGCCAGTCTGCCTCTTTCGTCGATCTGCTCGACGAGACGCACGCGCTGGAGCAGTTCCGCAAGCAGCAGGAAAATCTCTACGAACGAGTCCGCGCGCTCTTTTTTCTCTACGCGATCCACCGCTTCCATCTGCTCGATAAACCCGAGCTGCCGGCCGGCGGGCACGTGCCGTTTCACGGCTACGAGCAGTTCCTCTCGCGGCGGTTTGAGGAGGCGATCCACATCTTCCTCACCGCGCAGGAAACCGAAGGCCCGAGCGCCGCGCTGAGCAGCGCCCTCGCCGCCGCGTATTACCGGCTCGGCTTCCAGACGCTCGCGGATCAGGTGCGGCGCAGTGTGCGGACCGTCCGCGGCAACCAGTGGATGTTCCGCATGGGGCATCCGAAGGACCAGCCCATCCGCCTGCGCGGCGAGCTCCTGCGGCGCGCGAACGACGGCACTTACCCCATCCTGCGCGAGCGCACGCCGGTCCGCATGGACCTCACGCACAGCGCGTGGAGCGACATCTTTTTCCTCGGCATGGATTTCCCCGAGGGGGCGCGCGTGCTCAATGTCTCCGTCGACCTCGGCGTGCACGGGCGCGACGCCACGATCCGCCCGCCGATCAGCGCCTGGCTGCGGGTGATCGAGGAGCCGGTGTTGAGGCTGGTCAGCGTCGACCTCGGCGCGCGCGCGGACATTATTGACCTCAATGAGGTGTTCGATTTCGCGAAGGATTACCTCGGGCTGTTGAAGGCCGCGGTGGTCGCCTCGGGCATCGTCCCGCCGGGGATCGAGGGCTCGGGCCAGAGCCTCGCCGATCTGCTCGCGCAAATGCTCGGGCCGGGCCGCGGACTCGAGCTCGTCTCGTCGGTCAACGACATCCCAAAAGGCTCGCGGCTCGCGGTCTCCACCAACCTGCTCGCCGCGCTCATCAGCGTCTGCATGAGGGCGACGGCGCAGGCGGAGTCGCTCACCGGGCCGCTGCAGGAAGCCGAGCGCCGGCTCGTGCTGGCGCGCGCGCTGCTCGGCGAGTGGATCGGCGGCTCCGGCGGCGGATGGCAGGACAGCGGCGGCGTCTGGCCCGGCATCAAGCTCATCGAAGGCGCGCCGGCGCGGCCCGGCGATCCCGAGTACGGTGTCTCGCGCGGGCAGCTCATGCCGACGCACCACGTCTTTTCGCCGGACGAGATCTCGGCGGAGGCACGGCAGCGGCTGCGCGATTCGCTCGTGCTCGTCCACGGCGGCATGGCGCAAAACGTCGGCCCCATTCTGGAGATGGTCACCGAGAAATATCTGCTGCGCTCGGCCGCGGAATGGGAGGGCCGCCAGGAGGCGCTCGGGATCCTCCGCCAGGTGCTCGACGCGCTCCAGCAGGGTGACATTCGCAAGGTCGGCGCGGTCACCACGCAGAACTTCCAAGGGCCGATCCAGACGATCATCCCGTGGGCTTCCACCTACTACACCGAGCGCCTGGTCGAGCAGGTGCGCGCGGAGTTCGGCGAGGATTTCTGGGGCTTCTGGATGCTCGGCGGCATGTCGGGCGGCGGCATGGGATTCATCTTCGCGCCCGCGCGCAAGCCCGAGGCCCAGAAGCGCCTGCAAGGGATCATGAGCGAGCTCCGCGGCGAGTTGCAGCACGCGCTCCCCTTCGCCATGGAACCGGTGGTCTACGATTTCGCGATCAATGAAAACGGCACCTACGCCGACCTGCTTGCCGGCCGCGACGCGCTCATGCCCTCCGGCTATTACGCGCTGACCGTGCCGGGATTGCTGCGGACGGATCCGCGCTCGCTCTCCGAGTTGCGGCGCAAGGAGCTCGATAAATTCGGCGCCGCCTGCCGGGTGGATCCGAGCCTGCGCGACATGGTCCGGCAACTCTTCGACGTCATGCTGCCGCGCGGCGAGGCCGAGCAGGCGGCCGGCGATTCGCTCGCCGCCGCGCTCGAGGCGAACGGCTTCGATCCCAAGCAGCACGAGGCGATTCGCACGAACCTGCGCGAGGGCCGCATCGGACTTGCGCAAAACCGCCTCCCGATGAGCGCGGTCATCGAGGACGTGCGCAAGGAAGACGTCACCGATCTCTCCGTCGCCGTCGCGGACGAAGCTGCCCTCCGCGAGCGCGGCTTGACAGCATTGCGCAACGGCGAGGTCGCCGTCATCACGCTCGCGGCCGGCGCGGGGAGCCGCTGGACGCAAGGCGCGGGAGTGGTCAAGGCGCTCCATCCTTTCGCGAAACTCGGCGGGCGCCATCGTACGTTCCTCGAGGCGCATCTCGCGAAGTCGCGCCGCATTTCGCGCCTCGCCGGCACGCCGCTCGTCCACGTTTTCGCCACGAGCTACCTCACGCACGAGCCCATTTCCCAATGGCTCGATTTGCACCGCCACTACGGCTACGAGGGGCCGCTGCACCTCTCGCGCGGCAAGAGCGTCGGCCTGCGCATGATCCCCACCCAGCGCGACCTCCGTTTCGCCTGGGAAGAGATGCCGCAGCAAACGCTCGATGAGCAGCAGCAGAAGATGCGCGCCAGCGGGCGGGCGGCCCTCGCCGGCTGGGCCCGCAATCAAGGTGAAGCCGCGGATTACACCGAGAACCTCCCGCTGCAATGCCTGCACCCGGTCGGCCACTGGTACGAGCTCCCGAACCTCTTCCTCAACGGCACCCTGGAGGCGATGCTCGCCGAGCGCCCGCAGCTCAAGTACCTGATGATGCACAACGTCGACACGCTCGGCGCCGATGCCGACCCCGTGGTGCTCGGCCGGCACATTGCGAGCGGCGCCTGCCTCAGCTTCGAGGTCATCACGCGCCGGCTGGAGGATCGCGGCGGCGGCCTCGCGCGCCTCGACGGCCGCCCGCGCCTTCTCGAGGGCCTCACCATGCCGCGCGAGAAGGACGAATTCGCGCTCACCTACTACAACACGCTCACCACCTGGATCGATCTCGACCTACTCCTCCAGGCCTTCGGCCTCACCCGCGCCGACTTCGCGCTCGGCGCCGAGTCCGAGGAAAAGATCCGCGAAGCCGTCCGGAACCTCGCCGCGCGCATGCCCACCTACATCACGCTCAAAGACGTGAAAAAGCGCTGGGGCCACGGCCAGGAAGACGTCTTCCCCGTCACGCAATTTGAAAAGCTCTGGGGCGACATGTCGGCCCTCCCGGAACTCGACATCCGCTACCTTGTGGTCCCCCGCCACCGCGGCCACCAGCTCAAAGACCAGGCGCAGCTCGACGGCTGGCTGCGGGATGGATCGGCGGCGTTTGTGGAGTCGATCTGCGAGTGGGAGTAAAACGGAACGATGCCTTGCGTCCTTTACGCCCTGCAACGAAGAGCTATGCTCTCGTCATGAGTTTTACGGCGACTGTTGAGAAAGACGTGATCAGACTCCCGAAGGACACTCATCTCCCCGATGGGTCCACGGTCCGAATCGAGCTTGTTGCAACTCCGAAACCAGCGCCGAGCGGCAAAGATTGGATTGCCCGGTCGGTTGGCGTCGCGAATAGCGGCCTCACCACCGATGAAATCATGAAATTAACGCGCGGCGAGGAATGACGGACTACCTCACCGGCATAAACTGCATCGCCGTTTGTGAGGAGGAGTGAGTCGCGCTCTCGCAACGCTTGGTAGCGCGTTCCACCGCATATGAGAATTGGGTCGTCGCCCAACGTAAAGCATGCGACCGTGCCCCAAGATGCCTACGCCACATTCGAAGAAAGCGCGCAAGATGAGTCGCGAAGCCGGTACCGCCGGCGACCGACTGTTGAAGGCGATCAAAGATCGCTTGGTGGCGCAGGGCGCGAAGGTCGATGAAGAGATTCTGCGGCAACGCGCTCGCGGTCGGGCCGTCACCGATCAGCCTCCTACGGGTGACTGATTGGCCGGTGTGAGCGTAGCGGGACGACCGGATCAATGGTCAACGCGAGCAGCCGCGGAAGGCG
>DASYIS010000352.1:0-7974 GCA_035997375.1 Chthoniobacteraceae bacterium | reverse complement strand
CGCCATTCGTCATTCGTCATTCGTCATTCGTCATTCGTCATTCGTCATTCGATTAAGATTGGCTGCCATTTCGTCCGATACCCATATTCCCCCATGACCAACGTCCTCGCAGATCGCCGCGTCGAACACGACTGGTACGATAAACCGATCCCGGAGAGCGTCGTCTTCGGCGAGGGCTTCTACACGGAGACGGCGCAGATCTTCCGGTTCATCCGCAGCGCGCAGCGGCCGGCGGTTGTGCTCGGCAATCACGTCTCGTGTTACGCCGGCTGCTCGTTTTCGCTGGGGCCGAACGGGCGCTGCACCGTGGGCGATTTCACGCTGCTGAACGGCGCGCTGATCATGGCCGATGAGCTGATCGAGATCGGCAACCACGTCCTGATCTCGTGGAATGTCGGGATCGCCGACTCGGACTTCCACCCGCTCGACCCCGTCAAACGCAAGCAGGACACCTACGCCCTCGCGCCTTTTTACGAGAACCGCCCGCCGCGCCCGCCGCTGCGCACGAGGCCGGTGAAGATTTGCGACAACGCCTGGATCGGCATGAACTCGACCATTTTGAAAGGCGTGGTCATCGGCGAAAACTCCGTGGTCGCGGCGGGCAGCGTCGTCACGAAATCGGTTCCACCGAATGTCGTCGTCGCAGGCAATCCGGCGGTGGTGGTGCGCGACATTCAACCCTCCGAGGCGCTGTCGTGAGCACCATGCGATCCGTCCGCCGCCGACCCGAAGGGTCGAAAGCTGGTAGCCGGTGGTGGAGCGAGTGTAACGAGCGCACCCACCGGATCTCCCACCAAACACGCCTGCGCCCCGGCAGGGGCGCGAGCGCGGCTGGAAGATCATTTGCGCGATCCACGATGCTCGCGCCCCTCCGGGGCGCCTCCGCGTTATTGCGGTTGTCCGGTGGTTGCGCTCGTTACACTCGCTTCACCACCGGCTACCAGCTTTCGACCCTTCGGGTCGGAGAAGCGCCGCGTGCTCTCACGACGAGTTGCTTTCCTCACATCGCGTCCAGCTTCCCACGCTGCAAGCGCCTCGACCCCTCGGCCCGACTTTCCAAATGAAACGCAAACGCATCGTCGTCATGGGCTTCATGGCCAGCATCCCGATTGCCGGGGTCGTCTGGCAGCACCTCCACTACATCGTCGGGCTGCAGCGGCTCGGGCATGAAGTGTTCTACATCGAGGATTCGCAGCGCTTTCCGTACAACCCCGTGACGTGGGAGACGCTGCCGGATTACACCTTCGCCGCCGAGACGCTGCGGAGCCTCGCGCAGCAGTACGGGTTCGAGGATCGCTGGGCGTTTTGCGCGCGCTACCTCGATCCCGTCGAGTGTGTCGGCCTGCCGCACGCGCGCGTGCTGGAGCTCTACCGCGAAGCCGACGCGATCCTGAACGTCTGCGGTTCGCAGGAGCTCTACCCGGCGCTGCTGGAGAGCAGCCGGCTCATCTACGTCGAAAGCGATCCCGGCCTGGAACAGATGGCGATCGACAACGGCGACCCGAAATCGATCGCGAAACTGCAGGCGCATCACGCGCTGTTTTCCTTCGGGGAAAACGTCGGCACCGACCGCTACCTCGTCCCCGCGCACGGCTACGCATGGAAGCCGACGCGGCAACCGGTCGTGACCGATCTCTGGAAATCCCCCACCCCGCCGCCGGCCGGCGCGCGTTTCACCAGCATCGCGAACTGGAACACCAGCGGGCTCAAGGACATCGAGTGGCGCGGCGACAAATACCTCTGGAGCAAGTCGCTCGAGTTCCTGAAATTCCTCGAGGCGCCCAAGCTTGCCGGCGAGGAGTTCGAGCTCGCGACGATCATCCGCGATGAGCCGACACTGCAGCGCTTCGCGGAATGCCACTGGCGGCTCGTCCCGCCCGATCCGATCAGCAACGACCACCTGAAGTACCGCGACTACATCCAGGACTCCAAGGGCGAATTCACCGCCGCCAAGGACCAGTACGTGCGGCTGAATACCGCGTGGTTTTCCGACCGCTCGGCGTGCTACCTCGCGGCCGGCCGGCCGGTCATCACGCAGGAGACGGGCTTCACGCGTTTCTACGGCGGAAAGAAGGGCCTCTTCGCCTTCCGCACGCTGGAGGAGATCGGCGAAGCCGTCCGCGAGATCAACGCCGACTACGCCGTGCACGCGCAGGCCGCGTACGAAATCGCGGCGGAGTATTTCGAGGCGACGAAGGTGCTGGCGCGCCTGCTCGACGACGCCGGCGTCTGACCCAGCCCCCTCCCCCCGCCATGATTCCGCCCTGTTGCCACGCACTTCAAATGGCAGAGGCGGGGGCATGGCGCATGCTCGAAAGCCTTCCATGGACTCCTCACTGGCCGTACAGACGAACGCGCGGATTTTGATCGTCGACGACCAGGAGAGCTGCGCGCGGTACCTGGAGAAGCTGCTGGAGCGGGCCGGCTACGCGATCTGTATCACCATCACCAATCCCGCGGTCGCGGTCAGCCGGCTGGCGGAGTTGGCACCCGACCTGGTGCTGCTCGACCTCATCATGGAGCCGCTCTCGGGCCTCGAGGTCCTGCAAGCGATCAAAGAGACGATCCCGGCGCGCCTGCGTCCGCCGGTCCTGGTGATGACCGGAGACACGACCGAGGAGGCGAAGCACGACGCGCTGGCCGCCGGCGCGACGGATTTCCTCTCCAAACCTTTCGACCCGGTGGAAACGCTGTTGCGGATCAAGCATATCCTCGAAGCCCGCTCGCTCTATCAGCAATGCCAGACGTACAGCCAGGGACTCGAGGCGCTCGTCAGCAAGCGGACGGCGGCGCTGCAGGCGCAGACGCGCGACCTGGAAAAGACGCTCGAGGAATTGCGCGAGACGCAGCAGCAGCTCATCCAGCAGGAGCGCGTCCGCGCGCTCGGCACGATGGCGAGCGGCCTCGCGCATGACCTGAACAACGGGCTCTCGCTCATCCTCGGCTACGGCGAGATCCTGCTCACGCAACAGCGGGAGTTTCCCGATGGCTCGAAAGAGCGGCGCTTCCTGGAAAACATGGTGTGCGCCGGCCGCGACAATGCGCAGCTCGTCAAGCGGCTGCGGGATTTCTATCGGCCCAACGACGCGCAGGAGCATCGCCAGGCCGTCGACCTGAACGGCGTTGTGGCGCAGGCCATTTCGTTGACTTCGCCCAAATGGCAGGCGGAGGGGGAAGCCCTCGGGCGCGACATCCGAATCGAGACGCAGGCCGGCCAGCTCCCGATGATCGAGGCCGCGCCCGCCGAGCTGCGCGAGGTGCTGACGAACCTCATCTTCAACGCCGTGGACGCCATGCCAAGGGGCGGCACGCTCAGCTTTCGCACCTACGAGGACGGGACGAACGTCTTCCTCGAAATCAGCGACACCGGCATCGGCATGACCCAGGAGACGCAGCGCCGCTGCCTCGATCCCTTCTATACGACGAAGGGCGAAGGCGGCTCGGGCCTGGGGCTCTCCGTCAGCTACGGCATCGTCCGTCGCCACGGCGGGACGATCCAGGTACGCAGCCGGCTCAACTACGGCACGACGTTTCTCCTCCAGTTCCCGATCCCGACTCAACCGCTGGAACTGCAACCCTTCGAGCAGATCGCGCCTTCGCGGCCGCTGCATGTCCTCGTCGTGGACGACCACGCGGGCATTCGCGAGATCGTCAGCGCGTATCTCGCGGAAGACCGCCACACCGTCGAGACCGCCGCCGATGGCGCCGAGGCGATGCAGAAGTTCCTGCGCACCGACTTCGACTTGATCATCACCGACCGCGCGATGCCGCGGATGAACGGCGTCGAATTCGCCGCCAAGGTCAAGCGGCTCAAGCCCTCCGAGCCGGTCATCATGCTGACGGGCTTCGCCGATGTCATGAGCGAGACGGAAGCGAACATCGACTGCGTGCTCAACAAGCCGGCGCGACTGGATGAGCTGCGCCAGGCGATCTTGAAGATCACCCCGCGGGGGTGAGCGTTCGGAGTTCCGCCTTCAGGCGGCGAGAGCGCATCTTCACAGAGTCGCCTGTTGCATGCTTGCCGCGTTTAGTTCTCCTCCTCCTCCTCCGGCGGCCCCTGCGACTCCTCCGTGAAGGCCTTGGTCAGCGATTCCTGGAACATCAGGAACCGCTTGGTGACGAAGAGCGGGTCGCGCTGTTCGTGGTCCTCGACGAAGGCCTCGATGAAATCCTCGATCGTCATCTCCTCGTAATCCTCGGGCTCGCACTGCCAGAGCCGGTCCTCGAAGGCGACGCGATGCGTGGCCTCGAAGCAGCAGATCGCCAGCTCGAAATCCAGGTCGTCGAACTCGTCGCAGAAGAGCTCCGCGATCCGGGTCGAGGCGTCGCACTGGATCAGGTCATCGCTGATGAAATGCAGGATGGAGACAAACGAGGTGACGTAAAAATTCATCGAAGCCATGGGCAATCCTCCTACTTCTTCGTCTTGGTGGCGTCGGTGACGAACTGGACGAACTTGTCGTGCGCGCCTTTGACGAGTTTTTCCGGGCCGGTGAACTTCACGAAGACGCTCCCCTCGCCGGCGTCGATGATGGCGCCGTTCAGTGCGTAGTTCTCCTTCATCGTCGGCACACCGCCGGGCATCCCGCTGGCGTACGTCCCCTCGGTGGTGACAAAAGTGACTTTCACGCCATTGAGGGTCTTCGCCTCGATTTTCTCCACGCCTTCCTTCCCCTTGAACTGAGCGAGCCAGCGCTTGACGTTGCTGTCGACATCGCCGCCGCCGCCGGTGAAGTAGAAGAACGTGACCTCGGCCCCGTCGTCGGCGCCGCCGGGGCGGAGTTGCGCCTTGCGCATCGCCGAATTGACGGGAATCCAGGCCCAATCGGCCGGCCGAGTGAAGGTGAAGCCGGCGACCTCGAACGTCGCAGGATCTTCCGCGCGCGCCACGGTGGGCGGGAGGACGAGCACGGTGGCGACGGCGAGGAAGAGACCGAGAAGGAGCGAGGGAAGTTTCATGCGGGGTGTTGTTGTAAGACCGCCGCGCCCCTCGCGCAAGGAGAGCGAGCGGGCAAACGAAAATTTGCCGCGTGACCTCGCCATTCGGACAAGTTCAGGTTGCGAGGACGCGGAAGCGCATCGACGGTCGCGATTTTCATGGAGGTCTTGTCCCCACCGCTGCTCGACCGAAAAGTCCCACCGCCGGCGCCGCCGGTCCCGCGGGGTCTCTGGATCGTGTTGGGATCGCTCACCTGTTTGTCGGCGGTCGCGCTGCCGCTGATCTGGTTCATCCTGGTCCGGGGTGAGCTCTCCGCGCAGCGGAAGCTCCTGTCGCAACTCGCCGCGACGATGGCGGCGCCGGCCTTTGCCCGCGACGGGCGCGAGTCGGGTTTGGAGAACCGCTACCTGTGGGCTTTGGAAGTGCGAGCGGACGCGATGCGCATCACCCCGGAGCGCCTGGAGAGCCGGTTCGCTGGTTTCGGCGATCGCGTCTGGGGAGACGTCGAGGATTCGGCTTACGACAACGCGCTGAAAGCCCTGGCCCACCGTCACCCGGAGACGGCGCTGGAGCGCGCGCTGGCCGCCGCTCATTCCACCCACGCGACCCTGCGCGAGCGCCGCGACGCGCAAATGCTCGCGGGCCACCTGCTGGCGTGCTCCTTCCTGTGGGACCAGGGCGGCGAGACGCCGGCGAAGCTCTACCGCGCGGCGCGCGATGCGTGCGATCGCGAAAGCGAGCCGCTCGCCTGGGCGGAGGCGGAGGCTTACCTCGGCGAGGCGCTGCGCGCGCGGCGGAACGGCGACGAGGCTTGCGCCCACCTGGACGCGGCCATCGCGGCGCGCGAGAAGGTCCTCGGGCCCGGGGACCCTTCCCTGCTGCGGTGGGTCATCTGCCGCGGCAGTGCGTCGGCGACTCGCCGGGAAGCGCTCCGGTTTTTCTCGCGCGCCCTGGCGCTGTCTGCCGGCGGCGACCTGACGCGGCGCGAGATCCAGCACCTGCACCAGGAATGCGGCCGCATCCTCTTCGAGGCGGGCCAGTTGGGGGAGGCCGAACCTTTCCTGGCCCGGGCGATCGTGAATGGAGAAACCACCGGCGCCGCCGGCGAGCTCGAGCTGGCCAAGGCGCTCTCGGACCTCGGCACGCTCAACGCACGGCTGCATCAGCCGGCCGAGGCCGAGATGCTGCTGCGGCGCGGCCTGGCGCTCACGGAAAAGATCGCCGGGCCGCGGAGCGTCGACGTGGTGCGTCCGCTGCTCGGGCTCGCCGAGGCGAAGATCGAGCGGCAGGACTGGCCGGAGGCGGAGCGCTCCGCGCAGCGGGCGCTTGAGGTTACCCAAGCCTCCCGCGACGTGGAGCGCGGCTATCTCATCGCGCGCGCCTGCGACATTCTGGCGAACGTGATGCGGCTCTCGGACCGGCCGATCGAGGCAGAGACCTGGTACCGTCGCGAACTGGCGACCGAGGAGGAATATTACGGCGCGGAAAGCCTGAACACCGCGGCCGTCCTGAACAACCTGGCGCTCAACCTGCGCGAGCAGCATCGGATGCCGGAAGCCGAGCGCCTCCTGCGCCGCTCCGTGGCCATCGAGGACAAACTGCTGCCGCCGGACAATCCCAAGCGAGGGATCGGCTTGGGGAATCTCGGCCTGCTGGTCGCCATGGCCGGCCGGCCGGAGGAGGGCGAGGGACTCCTGCTCCGCGCGCTCGCCTCTTTCGCGCAGTTGCCAGACCCGGTCTTCGCGAGCCACGCCGAGTACATGGACTACCTGGGCGATGTCTACATGATGCAGGGGCGGAAGGAGGAAGCCGCCCAATCTTACCGAAACGCCCTCGGCATGATCGCGCGCGTCCAGGTGAAACACCATTACACGCCACCGCAAGCCAGGCTCATCGTCGAGAGCTACGCGACCCACCTGACCCACATGGGCCTGGACCGGGCGACCGCCACCCAAAGGTCGGAAGCCATGCTGCAACAGGCGATCGAAGGTTGGCAGAAGGACGAAAAGTAACGGCCGCGCGCGCCCGCGGCACCCAGTGGAAAATTGCAGCCGTGGGACGCCGGGGTGACGAATCCAGTAAGGGCGCGCGTGCCGACAAAAACCCCGTGCGTAAAGCGCCGCCCCCCGTAGACTCCAACAACCCATGAAAAGCTCATTCCTCATCGTGACGGATCGCGGAAACGTCAAAGCGTATCGCGTGGAGAAGGCGGCGGCGGAGCGTCCGCCGCGGCTGCACCTCGTGCAAGCCATCTCGCTGGCCGAGGCGCACGCGCGAACCGGTGAGATCAACACGGATTCCGCGGGCCGCTTCATGGGTTCGACGAGCGACCGTCACTACGAGCTCGAAAACGACCGCCGGAGCGCGAAGCACCTGGCGGAACAGATCACGAACCTCCTGCGCGAGCACCATCCCGAGCACTGGTCGTTCGCGGCCCCGGCGGAGATCAACCAGCCGGTGCTCGACCACCTCGATGCCAGCCTGCGCAAGCAAGTCGTGCAGAACGTCCAGCGCGACCTCGTAAAGCTGAGCCCCGGGGATTTGCTGGAGCACTTCACGGCGGTAAGGGCGGCGTAAGGGGGGTGGCGGGAAAGTAGACCGGACGCGGACGCTCCCATCCCGAAGGGGTGACCGCATGCAGCCGGGGGCTTGAGCGAAGCGAACACCCCGGCCATCTCACAAAACACGGATGCATGCCGGCAGGCATGCCAACACTCGCGCTGGGCAGTCACCCGCTGCCCTCCACACGTCCCGCCTCCTCGTGACGAAACTCTGTTTCGTCATGCCCTGTGGAGCGAAACTCCGTTTCGCATGGAGGGGTGTCTGCGGGTGCGGAGTTGGGCGCGCTTGCCACCCGCCACGTTTCCCACCCAACAACCTGCTGCATCTAAGCCGTACCTATTCAGTTGGCACGCGGCTTCGACGTGGCACGGGCATCCTGCCCGTGGGGCCGGCGGGCGTCCCGCCCGTCGAAACGGAGGATCACCGTTGAGTGAATGCGACACTCAGCGGGCAGGATGCCCGCCAGCCCCACG
>DASYIS010000351.1:0-23767 GCA_035997375.1 Chthoniobacteraceae bacterium | reverse complement strand
TCGGTCCCGCAACCGTATCGCGGTTTGCTGGTGCACAACGGGGACATGACCTCCCGCCTCGCGGCTCATCATGGCGGCGAGATCGTCATCGAAGTTTTGCACCGCGAGGTGACGCGGGAAGCCTACCGCCGCGAGGTCGTGCTGCATGTGGCGGAAACCGGCGTGCCGGTCGAGTACGGCGCGATCGAGATTTTCCTCGGCGCGTTCCCACCGGATGTGCGCGCCGAAATCGTCGAGGCGAAACGGCCGCTCGGCGGTCTGCTCAACGGGCACCGGATGACCTATCGCAGCCGGCCGAAGGCCTTCATCCGCCTGGGCGACGACGCGATCATGCACCAGATATTCGGGTGCGCGGAGACGCACTGTTTTTACGGGCGCTGCAATGAGCTCGTGCGGGAGGATGGGCAATTGCTCGCGCGCATCGTCGAGGTTCTCCCACCGTAGTTTTCCCCCATGTTCTCGCAAAAGGAATACGACGTCATCGTCATCGGCGGCGGCCCCGCCGGCGCCACCACGGCGGCTCTGCTCGCGGAAAAAGGCCGCAAGGTCCTCGTGCTGGAGAAGGAGAAGTTTCCGCGCTACCACGTCGGCGAATCGCTGATGCCGTTTTGCTGGTACAGCCTGGAGCGGCTCGGCGTGCTCGAGGAGATGAAGCGCTTTGCCTTCGTCGAAAAGCAGAGCGTGCAATTCGTCACCCAGGACGGGAAGCAATCCGCGCCGTTCTATTTCTTCGAGCATCGCGATCACCCCAGTTCCATCACCTGGCAGGTCGAGCGCGCGGAGTTCGATCTCATGCTGCTGAACAACGCGCGCGCCCGCGGCGCAGAGGTGCATGAGCAGACGAAGGTGACGCGCGTGCTCAAGAGCGATTCCGGCAGGGCGATCGGCGTCGAGGCGATCGGGCCGGACGGCGCGCGCCGCGAAGTCTTCGCGCCGATGACCGTCGACTGTTCCGGCCGCGAGGCGATTACGACGGCGCGCGAAGGGTGGCGGGTGAAAGACGATCAGCTCAACAAGCTCGCGCTCTGGACCTACTACCGCGGCGCGAAGCGCGACCCCGGCATCGATGAAGGAACCACCACGGTAGCCTATGTCGCCGAGCGCGGCTGGTTCTGGTACATCCCGCTGCGGAACGACATCGTGAGCGTCGGCGTGGTGGCGGAGAAGGACTACCTTTTTCGCGAAGACAAGGATCTCGCGTCCGTCTTCCGCCGTGAGATCGGGCGCAACAAGTGGATCGAGGATCACCTCAATGCCGGCACGCAATTCGGCGACTACTTCGTGACGAGCGAGTTCTCCTATCGCGCGCGCTACTGCGCCGCCGATGGCTTGCTGCTCGCCGGCGATGCCTTCGCGTTCCTCGACCCGGTTTTTTCCAGCGGCGTCTTTCTCGCGTTGAAGAGCGGCGAACTGGCGGCCGATGCGATCGATGTGGCGCTCTCCGCAGGCGACGTGAGCGCCGGCCGTTTTGCCGACTATGGCGAGCAACTCTGCGCCGCAATCGAAAACATGCGCCGGCTCGTCTACGCCTTCTACGACACGAATTTCTCCTTCGGCCGCATGCTCAAGAGCTACCCGCAACTCCGCGGCCGCCTGACCGATTGCCTCATCGGCGACCTGATGGAGGAAAAATACGGCGAGCTCTTCAAAGCGGTCGGCGAGTTCGCGCCCCTGCCCGCGCCGCTGCCGCACGGGCGCGTGCCGGTGGCCGCGTGAGGCGGTCTGCGGTAGCCATCCGCCCGGCGGACGTTTAGAGTTCCGGCCTCCCATGCGCCTCTGTTCTCCGCCAATTCCGCGTCCGCCGCACACGACCAATCGTTGTAGCCAGGGCCCTGTGGGCCGTCTGCGCGCGGCCGTCACGTCCCCGTTGCGATCTCTCCTCGTTCCCAAAGTTAGCGAAGCGCTTTGGGAATGCAGCCCGCATCCGAAACTCCGTTTCCAAGGGCGCTCCTTCCTCGAGTCGCCGGTGGAAACGACGACTGCGGCTCGCATCAGGGCACTCAGGGAAACAGAGTTTCAAGACCGCGCGCCGTTCCCAAAGCGCTCCGCTAACTTTGGGAACGAGAGGTGGAAGCGCTGGATTGAAGAAGTCCGACAGGCTCTTTTGGGCCGTCTATCGCAAGACTCCGCCCACGGTTTGCCATGTCGCGCGTGGGACGGCCCACAGGGCCGTGGCTACAACGCTCTGTGGTTTGCGGCGGTGTTGTCTATTTTGATCGCCAGCCTCGCCTCCGCCGCCGAGCCCTTCGACCGCCTGAAATTCCACGAAGCGCCGAAGCCCCTGCCCGCCGGCGCGCAGACCGAGGACTGGCCGCGTTTTCTCGGCGCGCACGACAATGCGACGAGCACCGAAACGAAGCTGCTGCACACCTTCTCCAAGGCCGGTCTCACGCGGGTGTGGGAAGTGGAGAAGGGGACCGGCTTCGCGGGCCCGGCGATCGTCGGCGATCATCTCGTCCTCTTTCACCGACTCGACGGCAAGGAAACCGTCGAGTGCCTGCACGCCGAGACCGGCCGGCGTTTCTGGAGCTTCGCCTACGACGCCCCTTACCGCGATCGCTATGGCTCCGGGGACGGGCCGCGCAGCAGCCCCGTCATCGCCGGCGAGTCCGTCTACGTCTACGGCATCTCGGGGCATTTGCATTGCCTCGATCTCGTCACGGGCAAGGTGCGCTGGCAGCACGATGTGAAAAAAGAATTCAGCCTCTCGTCCGCGTTCTTCGGCTGCGGAGGGACGCCGCTGGTCAAGGACGGCCGGGTCATCATGAACATCGGCACCGACGACGGCACCTGCGCCGTCGCGTTCGCGGCCGACACCGGCAAGCTCCTCTGGCGCGCGAAACACGCGTGGGGCGCGAGTTACGCTTCGCCCATTGCCGCCACGCTGCACGGGAGGGGTTGCATTCTCATCTTCGCGGGTGGCGAGAGCCGGCCCGCGACCGGCGGGCTGCTTTGTCTCGATGCGAAAACCGGCGAAGTGCTGAGCGCTTCGCCGCATCGCGCGGAAATTGCGGAGTCCGTCAACGCCTCCTCGCCGGCGCTCAGCGGGAACCGCGTCTTCGTGACCGAGTCGTACGGCTCCGGCGGCGAGGCGATCGACCTCCTGCCGAATTTCAAGGCGAAGTCCGCGTGGCAGGCCGACAACCTCGGCGTCTACTTCATGACGCCGATCGTGCAGGACGGCTGCCTGTACGCGTGCGCCGGCCAGCAGCCGCGGCTCACCGAATTCGTCTGCACCGACCTCGCCACCGGCAAAGAAAAGTGGCGCGACGACCTCGGTGGCAAATTCGGCCGCGCCAGCCTGCTCGCGGTCGATGGCGCGTTTCTCTGCCTCGGTGAATTCGGCGACCTCGCGTGGCTCGATCTCACCCCGAAAGGCGCCGCCGTTCTGCAGCAAACGAAGCTCTTCAACGCGCCCGACACGTGGACGCTGCCGGCGCTCAGCCGCGGCCTCCTTTACGTCTGCCAAAACCAGCGCGGCGCCCGCGGTGACACGGCGCGTCTCATCTGCTACGACCTCCGCGGCACGCCATGAAGATCGTCTTCCTCACTCCCGGCACCGGCAGCTACTACTGCGGCGTCTGCATGCGCGACAACGCGATCGCGCGCGAAATGATCCGGCAAGGCCACGAGGCGCTGCTCGTGCCGATGTACCTGCCGCTGACGCTCGACGAGCAATCCGCGAGCACGAATCTGCCGGTTTTCTACGGCGGCATCAGCGTCTATCTGAAACAGAAGTTCGCGTTCTTCCGCGCGACCCCGCGCTGGCTCGACAAGCTGCTGAACGCGCGCGGTTTCCTGCGCCTCGCGGGCCGGCAGGCCGGCATGACGGGCGGCCAGGACTTGGGCCCCATCACGATCTCCATGCTGCGCGGTGAGGATGGCAACCAGGCGCGCGAACTGGAAGACCTCGTGCGCTGGGTGGCGCAGGAGCGGCCCGACGTCGTCTGGCTTTCCACCGCGCTGCTGGCCGGCCTCGCCCGCCGTATCAAGCACGAGCTCGACATTCCCGTTTTCTGTTCGTTGCAAGGCGAGGACACCTTCCTCGACGAGCTCACCGAGCCGTCGCGGACCGAGGCTTGGAAAACGCTGGCCGACCGCGCGCGCGACCTCGAGTGCGTCGTCGCGCCGAGCGCCTGGTACGCGGAGCTGATGGGCCGCCGGATGCAACTCGCGCCGGAGCAACTCCGCATCATCCCAAACGCGATCAACCTCGAAGGCTACGCGCCCGGCGAGCCGGAGCAGCCGCCCGTCATTGGCTTTCTCGCGCGCTTCATCCCGGGCAAAGGCCTGGGTCTCGTGGTCGACGCATTTCTCGAGCTGAAACGCCGCGGCCGCTTTCCGCAAACGCGCCTCCGCTGCATCGGGGCCATGACGGCTGGCGACGAGCGCTACGTGCAGACTTTGCAAAAGAAGATCGCCGCCGCCGGCCTCACCGCAGACGTCGAGTTTCGCCCGAACGTCTCGCGCGAGGAAAAGATCGCCGGCTTGCAAACCCTTACGCTCCTCACCACCCCCACGACCTACGGCGAGTCATTCGGGCTCTATCTCATCGAGGCGATGGCCGCCGGCGTGCCCGTCGTGCAACCGCGCACCGCCGCGTTTACTGAGATTGTCGAGCAAACCGGCGGCGGCTTGCTCTTCGATGAGATCACGCCGCCCGCGCTCGCCGACGCCTGGGAATCGCTGCTCGCTGACCCTGCCCGCGCGCGCGAGCTCGGCCGCCGCGGCCGCGCTTCCGTTGAGAGCGACTACTCCATCGAGCGCCTCGCGAGCAATCTGCTCGCCCTCGCCCGCGAAAAGACCGCGCACTCCATAGGACCTATAGGTCACATGAGTCCCATAGGACCTATTTCCGCCCCCGCCGCCTGAGATGCCTTACGAATTCAAGATGACGCGCCGCGTCGAGTTCGCCGATACCGACATGGCGGGCATCATGCATTTCTCGAATTTCTTCCGCATGATGGAGGCGACCGAGCACGCTTTCTTCCGCTCACTCGGCACTTCGATCCACACCGAGATCGACGGCCAAAGCATCGGCTGGCCGCGCGTGAGCGCGCACTGCGATTACCAGCGCCCGCTGCGCTTCGAGGAAGAGGTCTCCGTGCATCTGCTCGTCCAGGAAGTGCGCACCCGCTCGCTCAAGTACGTCTTCATTTTCCGCAAAGCCGCCGACAACACCGAAGTCGCCCGCGGGCAGATCACCGCCGTCTGTGCCGCGATCGACCGCGCCACCGGCCGGCTCGCCGCCACCGCCATCCCCGAAACGATCCGCGCGCAGATCACCGCCGCGCCGGAGGAGATGACCAGAGCACCCATCCGCTCTCAGCGGGGTGGGGATTTGCCGTGAGGCGAATCGGGAAGCATTAGATGCCGTCCCGCGAGCGTTCGGCGATTTCGCTCACGATACGCTGTCCAATCGCGGCCAATGGAATGTAGTACCGCTCCCGGCGCACGTCCCGCGGAGCAGATCCCTCACCCGAGGCATTTCCATGCCGTGGGTCTTCGCCCTCTTGCGCGCTCCAGAACGCACGGACGTCATTGTGCGCTTCTTTGTCCAAAGAGAACACTCGCGATTGGCCTACCATGCCGCGTTCACCCAAGCGGCCCGCGGCGCCGCCAGTCGCTGAGAGAGGATAAATCGGGGCTCCGGGACGCAGACGGGCGAAGATTTCTGCTTCTTCCTCGGTGCCTTCCATTCCGCCAATCGCCACCATCGCTACCGGTCGCGTTTCCTCGACCATCTGTTCCCGCATTTTGGCCATGCTTCCCGGCGCTTGCGGAATTCCCCGGACTTCGGACGAAACTGTTTCGCCAGCCACCACCGGTGTCCACCGCACCTGAACCAGCGAATGGGCTGCCAAGCGCCGTGAATTCTCTGCCCACAATGGCCGCCACACCTCCGATTGGTACATGATGACTTGCGGGCGGCTTGGGGCCTGCTCGCCCGTGGGGATGCTTGCGCTGCGCTCGCCGTCCTTTTCTTCGGGTACCGCGTATTCGCGCAAGACACTCGCGATCAGAGGCGAGATGCTCGGATGAGCACCAAAAACCAAGGTTCCGTGCCCGGCGAAGACGGCTCGCGCGAGCACGACGACCGCTTCATCAATGGTAACGCCCGCGTCCTCGATGCGATGGTAGCGAGCACTTCGTTCCGCCGAGGGGACGCTCGCGGAGAGAAAGATCGTCCGGCCGTGCAATTGCGGCGCGGCAGGAGCTTTGGGGTTAGGTGAGATCATGGCTATTACAAAGTCTGCGCCAACGTGGACAGGCCGGATTCATCGATATGCGTGATCGCGCTAATTTTCCCGAGCCAGGCGACCTCGGCTTGTCGGCTCGCGAGGAAGTTTGGCGCCGGGCTGATCAGCCAGCCTTGCCGTCCATTCCCGACAGAGTGTCTGGTGTGCAAGGCGCAAAAATCACGCAACTCGGGCGGGCGGGAGGTAAGGGCCACCACATGTTCATTCCCATGCGACCGTACCAGAAACGAGCCGTCGCCCCGCGCTTGCGCGAACTTGCCCATTTTCCAGAGGGCGTATGCAAAGTTGTCCGCCAATTCATAACGTCGACGGTGGATGGCCCGGCCATGGATTCGGTCGATCTCGCTCACGACCGAACCTAGCCCGGCCGGTGTCAATAGTTCGTTTTTGGAGTTCTCGAAATCACCGCTTTGCAAATGTCGACGATGATCCGCATAGACATCTGCGCGCGGAGTTGCGTTCGGCAAACACAACTCGAAAAGGCCCAACCGGTAGCGCTTGACGGTGGCAATTTCTTCTTCGACCCAAGGCGAAGTAGCGATGGCGGGCGAGTTCAACAGGACCACCATCGCCTTGTCACTCAAATCCTGCTGCAACTGCTTCTGGAAATCGACGCCGACGGGAACGCTGAACCGGTCGACAAAGACGTCGTAGCCCTTTTGCGTAAGTGCTGCAAATAATTGGTCGGCCAGCGGCGACGTTTCGCGCCGCAAATAGCTAATGAAAATGCGGTTTTCCACGGCGGACAGGCCGGCGCGCTGCAGCACGCCCGGCAGCGCTTCCGCCGGGCTGCCTCTCCAAAAGGCGACGTTGAGATGTTGCCAATGGGAGGGTAGCAACCCGGTGACGGACGCATTGATTGGCATCACCGGCAATACGTCATACGTCCCGTCCGGGACCACTGACGGCCAATGCCCGGCGCCGGAGGGCCGCGGCCACGCGCCCCCGGATGCGGCGGGATTCTGCCCAGCCAGCGCAACCAAAAGTTTTCGACAGCTCACCTCGCTAAAGGCATGGCACCCGATCTCGAACAAGCCCGTTCCGGAGCAAGGCATGGTCGTCGCTTCACTCACTCCCAACCACTGGTTCACCTCGGTGCAGAAAGCCTCGCCCAGAACCTCGGCGGGGGGTTGGTCTCCGTGGTTCAGGCCATCAAACGCGATAAAGATTCCTTGCGGCGCTGAAATCCCCCGGAAGCCGCGACAACGATACCCCGCCGGTGTCGGATACTGCACAATAAGTTCCAAGCCGTTCCTAAGCATATTTATCCTCCTGCGTTTGCCTCTTTATGGAGAGCGAACACCGCGAACGTCAACTATTATCTCCGAACGAGCGCCGACACCGTTGAGATCTCGTCAAAGTATTTGCCTCCTCGGTCGCGGTCGTTCGCCGGCTGGGCACGGTCGTTTCTGAATTCTGTTGGTCGAATGAGTACTTTGCCGGGCCACATTGCGCGAAGCGCGCGCCTTCCGCCGCTGCGTGCGCGTCGGCATGTGCGATGCGCCACCATCGCCGGCTCTGCGCAACGCGAGCCAAGCGCCCCGCGTCGGAAAAGCTTCGAGGCGGCGGACCACTGCCAACGGCGTCACTTACACCACCCCGTGGACCGCAGAGAGGCCACGCGGCGAATTCCTCGAGATGCTGTGGGGATTGGTCTGTCGATTTGGATTCGTCCGATTCCGCGCCGGAGAAGGAACGATGCCTTTACCAGCTCGCGCTGGCGATTGCGCCACGCGCGCGCTTGACCTGCACCGCCGGAAACCCAACGCTATCGCCCCCCACTCACGCGACGAATTTTCGCCTATGTCCAATCCCAAGTCTCCACCCGCCGGCAACGCCTGGCTCACCTTTGCCCTCCTCACCGTCCTTTCCTGGGGCGTTTACGGCGTCTTTCTGGCGACGGGAATCATGCAAATGGCCGATCCCGTCAATGGCCTCCTCAAATCGTTCCTGTTCGTCGGGCTCGCCTATTTCCTGGTCGCCGTGCTGGCGCCGCTCCTCCTGTTGGTGATTCGTGGAGCGAGTTGGAATTATCCGCCCGAGGGGATGGCCTGGTCGCTGATCGCGGGCATCGCCGGGGCGCTCGGCGCGTTTGGCGTGCTCCTCGCCTTCGCGGCCCACGGGCAACCGGGCGCGGTCATGGCGATCGTCTTTGCCGGCGCGCCGATCGTGAACGCCTTCGTCTCGCTCATCCAGCATCCGCCGGCCGGCGGGTTGGGCAGCATCAAGCCGCAATTCTGGGCCGGCATCGTCATCGCGGCGGTCGGCGGCTGCTTGGTCACCTTAAAAAAGCCCGCGCCGTCGCACGGTGAGGCGCCCGACCTGACCTGGCTGATCTATTCGCTCGTCACCGTCCTCGCTTGGGGCGTCTACGGCGTGCTGCTGCACTCCGGGCAGATGAAAATGAAGGACCCAACCGATGGCCGCTACAAGGCGTTCCTCTTCGTCGGGCTGGCCTACCTGCTCGTCGCGGTCGCCGTCCCGTTTCTTCTCCTGGTGATCGGTGGCGCCAATCTCAAATACCCGATCGGCGGCATGTCGTGGTCGCTGATCGCCGGAGTCTTCGGCGCGGTGGGCGCCTTTTGCGTGCTGCTCGCCTTTGGCGCGCGCGGTATTCCGAGCGTGGTCATGGCGATCGTCTTCGCGGGGGCGCCGGTCGTGAATGCGATCTTCTCCTTGATCAAGCGGCCCCCACCACAAGGCTGGGGCTCGATTTCCCTCCTCTTCTGGCTGGGAATTCTGCTGGCCGCGCTCGGCGGCTGCCTGGTCACGCTCTTTAAGCCGCAGCAGGCCCCGCCGGTGAAAACCGTGCCGGCGCCGGCCACCGGGGGCGCCCTCGCGGCGCACTGAGCGAGCGAGAAAACCAGCCCGATGAGCGACCTGTCGCAGCTCCCCCGGCTGCGTGCCTTGCTGGCGGCCCTCGCGCGGAGCAACCGCTTCTACGCCCCGCGCCTGCACGGCGCCGGCCTCGGCGCGGACTGCGCGAGCCTGGAGGAGTTCAGCGCGCGCATGCCCTTCACCACGAAGGGCGACCTCGTGGCGGATCAACTCGCGCATCCACCCTACGGGACGAACCACACCAGCCCGCTCGCCGCCTACACGCGCTTCTGCCAGACGAGCGGCACGACCTCCACGCCGCTCTCCATCCTCGACACGCCGGAGAGCTGGGACTGGATGCTGGAGAACTGGCGCATCATCCTCGAGGCGGGCGGCATCCGTCCGGGTGACCGCGTCTATTTCGCCTTTTCGTTCGGCCCATTCCTCGGCTTCTGGACCGCCTTTGAGGCGGCGGTGAAGTACGGCTGCCTCTGCCTGCCCGGCGGCGGACTGACCAGCGGCGCGCGCCTCAAAATGATGATCCGCCACCAGGCGCGCGTCTTTTTCGGCACCCCGACCTATGCGCTCCGTCTCGCGGAAGCCGCGGCGGAGGAGGGGATCGATCTGCGCGAGTCGGCGGTCGAGAAAATCATCGTCGCCGGCGAGCCCGGCGGCAGCGTCCCGAGCGTGCGCGAGCGCATTTCCGCCGCATGGCACGGGGCTGAAGTGCTCGACCACTACGGACTGACCGAGGTCGGCCCCACCGCATATCAGCGCACCGGCGAGGCGGGCGTCCTGCGCATCATCGAGTCGTCGTATCTGGCCGAGATCGTCGACCCGCAAACCGGCGCGCCGGCGGACGAGGGCGAGATGATTCTCACCACCCTTGGCCGCACGGACAGCCCGCTCCTGCGCTATCGCACCGGTGACCTGGTGAAGCGCGACCGCACGCTCGATGGCTTCGCGTTGCGCGGCGGAGTGCTCGGCCGCGTCGATGACATGATCGTCGTGCGCGGCGTCAACATTTACCCAAGCGCCGTCGATGCGATCGTCCGTGCGATCGCTGAGATTCGTGAATACCGCGTGCACGTCCGCCGTGCGGGCGCGTTGTGGGATCTCTCCGTCGAAGTCGAGGCGCCCACACCTGCCGCACAGCAACTCGAGCGCGCCCTGACCGCCGCCTTTTCCCTGCGCATCCCCGTCGTCTGCGCGCCCGCCGGCTCTCTCCCGCGCCCGGAGATGAAGGCGCGACGGTGGGTGGTGGAGGGCAGTAATCAGTAATCAGTGTGCAGTAATCAGAATTCAGTTATGCGCGCTTTCGCATTTCAGCATCATTCGACCAGCGCAGTGCCGAAACTGATTACTGCCGACTGATAACTGACTACTTTCCCTCTCCCATGCTTCTCGAAATCCAAAAACTGACCAAGAGCTACCGCGCCACCGACGGCACGGAAGCCATCGCCGTGTTGCGCGATCTCGATCTGCAAGTCGACGCAGGCGAATCCGTCTCGATCATCGGACCCTCCGGCTCGGGCAAGAGCACCATCCTCAACATCATCGGCGCGCTCGACCGCGCGGACTCCGGCAGCGTAAAAGTCGATGGCCGCGAGGTGGAAAAACTCAGCGAAGCGAATCTTGCGACGTACCGCAACACGTCGGTCGGCTTCATCTTCCAACTGCACCATCTGCTGCCGCAGTGTACCGTCCTGGAAAACGTGCTCGTGCCGACGCTGGCGCTCAAGCGCGACAACGCCGCCGCACGCGTGCGCGCCGAGGAATTGCTCGCCTCCGTCGGCTTGCAGCACCGCCTGCATCACAAGCCCGGCCAACTCTCCGGCGGCGAACGCCAGCGCGCCGCAGTTGCGCGGGCGCTCATCAACGAACCCAAGCTCCTCCTCGCCGACGAGCCGACCGGCGCGCTCGATCGCGACTCCGCGGCGCGCCTCATCGATCTGCTCGTGGAACTGAACACGAAGCACGGCATCACCCTCCTCATGGTCACCCACGCCCTCGATCTCTCCCGCCGCATGAAGCGCGTGCTCGAGCTGCGCGATGGGCAACTCGTGGCGGTGTGAAGCTCTCCTAATCCTGCTCCTGCTCTTGCTCTTGCTCTTGCTCTTGCTCTTGCTCTTGCTCTTGCTCTTGCTCGAAGCCCGTACGCCTGAAGTCGATCAAGAGCAAGAGCAAGAGCAAGAGTAAGATTAAGAGGCCGCCGCTTCGCCGTCATTCGTCATTCGTCATTCGTCATTCGTCATTCGTCATTCGTCATTCCCGCCATGTCCACCTGGTCCCTCCTCTTCCGCAGCCTGCGCCACTACTGGCGCACCCACCTCGGCGTCGTGCTCGGCACGGCGCTCGGCGCGATGGTGCTCGTCGGCGCGCTGCTCGTTGGCGATTCCGTCAACGCCACGTTGCGCCGCCAGGCGGAGCAGCGCGTCGGCAAAGTAAAGTCCGCGCTGCTCGGCGGCGATCACTTCTTCCGCGAAGCCCTCGGAGATGAAGTCGGCGCCGCGCCGATGCTCATGCTGCGCGGCAGCGTCTCCCAGGTGGACAACTCGGGCCGCGCGAACCAGGTCCAGGTGCTCGGCGTCACGCCGAAATTCTGGGAGATGGCGCCCGGCGCCGCGCATGCCCCGCTGCTCGCCGGCGCGCGCGCGGCGGTGAACGAGCGCCTCGCGCGGCAGCTCAATCTGCGCGGCGGCTCGACGCTCATCGTGCGACTGGAAAAGCCGAGCAGCTTCTCCAGGGACGCGCCGCTCTCCGGCCCCGAAAGCCAGAACGTCGCGCTGCGCGTGGAAGTGGTGAGCGAAGTCGCGCCGGCGGCGTTCGGCAACTTCAGCCTGCAAGCCAACCAAGTGCCGCCGTTCACGATCTTTCTGCCACTCGATTTCCTGCAGGAGCGGCTCGGGTTGAAAGACAAGGCAAACGCGCTGCTGAGCGCGACGCGTTCGGCGGCGGAGTTGCGCAACGACGTGGCGGCGAAGCGGACATTGGCGGATGCCGAGCTGGAACTGCGGCCGGTACGATTGATGACGCAACTAACCTCTGAATCCACTCCGCTCGAGCGAGGCACTGAATTGCGCTCCGGTCGCGTATTCCTGGATCCCTCGGTCGCGAGTGCTGTTCCGCCGGGACTGCCTTCGCTCACCTATCTGGTTAACGAACTGCAAGCGGGCGGACGAATGGCGCCGTACAGCATGGCGACGGCTGTCGATTCATCCTCTTCTTTGCTCCCCAATCATATGCGAGACGATCAAGTTGTGATCTCGCAATGGCTCGCTGATGACTTGCAGGTGGCGGTGGGGGCGACCGTGACATTCAAATACTACGTCATGGGCGAGCGGCGAAAACTCGATGAGGTTTCGCGCCAGTTCGTCGTGGCCGCCATTCTGCCCATGGATACCCCAGAGCTCGACTCGTCCTGGATGCCGGATTTCCCCGGTCTTTCCGACAAGAAGAACTGCCGCGATTGGGAGCCTGGGTTCGCGATGGATAACTCGAAGATTCGCCCCAAAGACGAGCAATACTGGACAAAATACCGCGGCATGCCCAAGGCTTTCGTCACCCTCAAGGCGGGTCAGGAGATGTGGGGCAATCGTTGGGGAAACGTGACCTCGTTTCGATATGTTATTCTCACGGACGGCCTCAGAAAGGAACCGAAGCCGCCAAGCGCGGACGCTGTTTCGCTTGGACTCTTCCCAACAGGCGCGGACTTGGAGAAGGAGCTGCTGACGAAGCTCCCCCCCGAGAAGATGGGAATGAACTTCGTCCCCCTCCGCGAGCAGGCCTTCGCAGCGACGGAGGTGCCGGTCGATTTCGGCGAGCTGTTTCTGTACTTCTCGTTCTTCCTCCTCATCGCGGCGGCAGTGCTCACGGGCCTGCTCTTTGTCTTCTCGCTGGAACAACGCAACGAAGAGGCCGGGCTGCTTCTCGGCGTTGGCTGGCCCGCGAAGAAAGTGCGGCGGTTGCTGCTCGGCGAGGGCGCGGTGCTCGCCGTCGCCGGTAGTCTGCTCGGGGCGGTCGGCGGGCTCATCTACACATGGGCGGTGCTGCGCGCACTCGCGACGGTGTGGCGCGATGCGGTGGGCGCGGTCGACTTCGAGTTCAGCGCGAGCGCGCGAACCGTGGCGACCGGCCTGGTCTCCGCGGTCTTCGTGGCCTTGCTCTCGATGTGGCTCGCGAGCCGGCGGCAGCTTCGGCAATCCGTCCACACCCTGCTCGTCGCTTCCGGAGAAACGACCGATGCGCAGACGGCGAAAAAGCCCGCGCGCTCGTGGAGCACGCCCATCGCGGCGGTGTGCCTGGTGGCCGCACTGGGGACACTGGCCTTCGCTTGGAAGGCAGGCGCGGAAGCCTTCTTCAGCGCGGGCGCGTTGCTGCTCATCGCGGGCATCGCCTTCGCCCTCAGCCGCCTGCGTCGCACGGCGGGGCAGGGTGGAGAACTGACTTCGCTCGACGGCCTCGGCGTGCGCAATGCCGCCCGCCGGCGCGGCCGCAGCGTGGCGACCATCGCGGTGCTCGCAAGCGGCGTGTTCATGGTCGTGGCGGTCGATGCGTTTCGTCAAAAGGGCGGCGCCGATCCGGGCGATCGCAAGTCCGGGACCGGCGGCTTCGCGCTCCTCGGCGAATCGGCCTCGCCCATCTACGAAGACCTCAACACGAAGGCGGGCCGCGAGGCGTATGGGCTTGGCGATCTGCCGAATGTCCACTTCGTCCCGCTGCGCGTGCGCGAGGGCGACGACGCGAGCTGCCTCAATCTCAACCGCGCGCTTCAGCCGCGGCTGCTCGGCGTAAAGCCGGCCGAGCTCGCCGCGCTGAATGCGTTCAAACTGAACGACCCCGCAGCCTGGGGCCTTCTGGACGAAGTCGACCAGCGCACCCGCGCGGTGCCGGGCATCGTCGACGCGACCACCCTGCAATACGCGCTCAAGAAGAAGCTCGGCGAGGTCGTGCCGTACGTCGACGAGCGCGGCCAGCCCTTCTCCGTGCGCCTCGTGGGGACGGTCGCGGGCAGCATCCTGCAAGGCAGCGTCTTGATCTCCGAGGAGAACTTCATCGCGAAGTTTCCGAACCAGGGCGGCTACCGCTATTTCCTCATCGACGCGCCGGCGGATCCGAAGCCGAAAGACCCCGGGAAGCCTCACCAAAACGCGGCCGACGAGCTCTCGCGCGGTCTGGCGGACTATGGGTTTGAGGCGACGGAGGCGACGAATCGCCTGAAGGAATTGCAGGCGGTCGAAAACACTTACCTGGCGATATTCCAGGCGCTCGGCGGGCTCGGTTTGCTGCTCGGGAGCGCCGGCCTGGCGATCGTCGTCGCGCGCAACGTGCTCGAGCGGCGGCGCGAATTCGGCCTGCTGGAAGCGGTCGGTTTCCGCCCCGCGCAAATGCGCGCGCTCGTCTTCGCCGAACACCGCTGGCTCATCCTGGCAGGCTTGATCGTCGGCGTCGGCAGCGCGATCGTCGCCGTCTTCCCGAGCCTGCGCGACCAGGCCCGCGGCTTTCCCTTCATGGAAATGGGCGTGCTCCTCTGGGCGCTTGTCGTCGGCTCGTTCTTCTGGATCTGGCTGGCCACGCGCCTCTCCCTGCGCGGCGAGCGCATCTCGGCGCTGCGGACGGAGTAGCCATTGTAGCCATCACGCTCCGCGTGATGAGCGGCACGTTCGACCGCTGCGAGCAAGATCGACTGCCACGCGCATCGCTCATCACGCGGAGCGTGATGGCCACAATCTAGCGGTCCAGCTGCCTCTACACATGGGTCGACTCCTTCGCCGCCTCCGCGAGCAATGCCCCAAACTCGCGGTAGCTCCACGCCGACTTGGTCAGCCCCCACGCCTGGTCCGGCCCCTTGCTCAGGTCGAGGTCCGCGAAGATGAAGTCCTCCACGTGCCGCCGGCTCCGCACGAGCATCTCGCCGCCGGGATCGATGACGTAGCTGTCGCCGTAACCCACGCCGTCGTATTTCGTGATCCCGCTTTTCTGCGCGTCGAGAATCACGTTGTTGCCGCGAAGAAAGTAGACGCTGTTCTCGATCGCGCGGGCCGTGTGATCCGCACGGACTTTCTCGAAATGCTGCAGGAGACCGCGTCCGGGAATGGCGTTGAAGTGCGGCGCGAAGATGATCCGCGCGCCTTTCAACGCGAGGATGCGCGCCGGCTCGATGTAGCCGCCATCCGCGCAGATGATCACACCGAACTTCACCCCGTGATGCTCGAAGACCGGGAACGTGCGCCCCTGCCGATGGAAAGGCATATACGCGGCGCACTTGCTGTACGTGCCGAGCAGATGCCCGCGATGCACGACCGCCGCGGTATTGTAGAGTTCGGCCCCGCGCTGCTCGTTGAAGCCGACGATACCGAGCGCCTCATGGCCGCTGCTCACATTCAGCACGCGCATCATCTTGTCCCCATCCGCAGTGAAGGCGCCGCCCCGCGCGGCCTCTTCGGTGTCGGGATATCCAGTCAGGAAACACTCGGGAAACGACACGATTTCCACGCGCTCGCGATCGGCCCAAGCCAGCCCCTCCTCGAACCGCGCCAGGTTGTGTTCAAAGTTTCCGCACCACGGTTCGAATTGGCAATGGGCGACACGCATGGTGCGAGTCTGCCACTTTTCGCCGGGCAAAGCCAGCGGCTCGCTTCGGCCGTGGCTCACGTTGTCCTCAACGTGATTCGAGCCCATCCGCGCGGAGCGCGCCAACTGAAGGAAAGGTGGCGCTTCGCGCGGTTTGTCGAATCACGTTGGGGACAACGTGAGCCACGAGCGCCGGCCACCGCTTCTGAATTCGCGCCGAGACAGACTTGTCCCGCTCGCGGCGGAGCATAGTCTCGCCCGCATGAGCACCACCCGGATTCCCCGCGATCAGTTGGTCTACGGCTTCAATGCCGAGACGCCGCCGGTGGCCACGATTCAACCGGGCGATGAGGTCATTTTCGAAACCTACGACACCTCGACGGGACGCATCTTTGAACCCGACGACGTGCCGAAATTCGTCGCGGTGCGCGATCCGAAGAAGGTCAATCCCGCGGCCGGCCCGGTCTATGTCGAAGGCGCGGAGCCGGGCGACGCTTTGGCGGTCGACGTGCTCGACATCACGCTGACGGGCGTCGGCTTTGCCCGCGCACTGAAGAACGCCGGCGTGCTGCAGGACGGCATTCGCGAGTTCGGCGTGGCGATGGTGCGGGTCGAGGGCGGCGACCTGATCTTCGCCGAAAAGCTGCGCTTCCCCGCGCGGCCGATGATCGGGGTCATCGGCACCGCGCCGGCGGAGGGGACCGTCTACACCGCACATCCGGGGCCGAATGGGAGCAACATCGATGTGAATTCGATCAAGCGGGGCGCGACCGTTTACCTGCCGGTCTGCGTCCCCGGCGCGCTGCTGGCGATCGGCGACATCCACGCCTCGATGGGCGAGGGGGAAGTCTGCGGCACGGGCGTGGAAATCCGGGGCGAAGCCACGGTGCGCGTGCGCCTGCTCAAGGGAGAAGCGCCGCGCCGGATCTGGCTCGAGACGCCGGAGGACTGGATCACCACCGGCCAGGGCGAATCGCTGGACGAGGCGGTCCGTGAGTCGGTCGAGGAGATGACGCAACTGCTGATGAAGCGCTTCGCGCTCGACCGCACGGAGGCCTTCCTGCTCGTGAGCGCGCGCGGCGATGTGCGGATCGGGCAGTCCGCGCGGATCCCCGGCTGCGACGCGACTACGTATGTGATGTTTCCGAAGAGCGTGCATCGGGTTGAGGTGGCTCTCTGCGAACCTAAGCCGTAGCCAGACAGTTGCACCGCTGCCGCAGGCAGCCTTGGTCCGGGGAGCGCACGCGCCCTCCGAGGAGGCGGAAGGGACAAGGGAGGACAGCAGGGCGGGCGAGCACCGTGCTGGATTCGGCGCCCTCGCCGAATCCCGAGGCGCGCGGCACCCCGTTTGGTGGTTTGCCCCCGCCGCGTGTTGAACGCTGCCCGGCGAGGGCGCCGGGCAGAACACGCGGGGCCGCGTGTGCTCCCCGGGCCGTTCGCGCTACGCGCTCAACCCTTATCCCGGTGCGTCGGCGTCGGCCGGCCGGGACGGAAATGCTCCAGATGCGCCGTCGTCGCGCGCAGGCCGGGATGGACCTGCTCGAGCGCGCGCAAAGCCTCGGCCACGCTCTCGGCCAGCGCGTCCGGCGCGCCTTCCGCGCGCAGATTGATGATGAGCTGGCCGCCGGAGACGGGGTCCGGCAGCCGCAGCGAAAGCTCCGGGACCACGTCGTTGCGCACGAGGTTGACCACGGCGATTTCGCCGGCCAGCGCTTCATTCGGGCTGAGCGTCATCTTGAGATGCGCCACTTCGGCTTCGCGCGCCTTGAGCCGTTGCTGGATCTCGCGGCTCAGGCGCAAGAGCAGCGGCTCGGCTTCGAACGGCTCGCTCGCGTGGAGGTCGACGGTCGAGTTGTACCAGCCGAGCAGCGCTTCGCCGTCGGCATAGACATCGTAGTCCACTTCCATCGCCGGCGCGGCCGCTTGTTCATCGGCGGAGAGATGCGCAAACCACGCGTCGAGGTTCGTGCCATCGCGTGCGCCGACCGGCAGGATCTTCGCGCGCGGGTAGTCGCGCGCCAGCGCGGTGCGCAGTTCCTCGAGCTGCGCGGGCGCGAGCAGGTCGACTTTGTTGATGACGATCAGGTCGGCTTCCTCGAGCTGCTTCTTGTAAATGTAAACGACCTTTTCCGAGAAACTCCCGCCCTCCTGGAGGCCGAGCACGCGCGAGGCGCGGACGGGATCGACCAGCACGCTGACCGGCGCGATCGTGAAGCGGTCGCCATAGATGCGCCGCAGCGGATAGGTCACCGTGGCGACGAGGTCGGTGCAACTGCCCACCGGCTCGGCGATGAAGACATCCGGCTGCGTGTCGGCGGTCAGGCGTTCCGCGGCGTCGACGAGGGAATTGAATCGGCAGCAGAAACAGCCGCCGGGAATCTCCTCGGTCGCAAAGCCTTTGGCCCGCAGCATCTTCGTATCGACCAACTCGCGCCCTTGGTCGTTCGTGATCAGGCCGACCTTGAGCCCCTGGTCGCTCAAGCGCTGCGCCAGGCGCGCCACGGCGGTGGTCTTGCCGGCGCCAAGAAATCCGCCGATCATGATGTAACGGGCTTTCGAAGAAGGATGCATGAGAGGGCAGATATCATCGGCGGTTCGGCGGAGTGAGGCGAGCGCGAATCCTGATTTGCCACTCGGGGATACTCGGCAATTGAAAATTGAAAATTGGAAAATGGAGAATGCAAATTGGAGCCGGTGCAAAGAGCGGGCGCATTTTCCAATCTCCATTTTCCATTTTTCAATTTTCAATTGGCTAAAAATCCGGGCGGCTACACGGTGCGACACTCGACTTTCGCACCACCCTCCGGCAGGCTCTCGCTTCTCCCCATGCAACGCCGCTCTTTTCTCCCCGCGCTCCTCGCTCTGCTCGTCGTCCACGCCGGCTGGGCGCAGGCGCCGGCGACCCCCGCCAAGAAGTGGACGCCGGAGCCGGAGATCGCCGCCTTCGTCGCCAGGGACAAGGAGAATCCGCCACCGAAAGGGGCGATCCTTTTCATCGGCAGCTCAAGCATTCGACTCTGGAAAGACGTGGACAAGGACTTCCCGGAGCATCGCGTGATCAACCGCGGATTCGGCAGCTCGATGATCAGCGATTGCGTGCAGGTCGCCGACCAGATCGCGATCCCGTACGAGCCGCGTGCGATCTTCTTCTACGCCGGTGGCAACGACATCAATGCCAACAAGACCCCGGAGACAGTGGCCGCGGATTTCCGCGCGTTCGTGGAGAAAGTCCACGCCAAGCTGCCCGCGACGGAGATCCACTTCATCTCCAGCGGCCCGAACCCCAAACGCTGGGCGCAGATCGAAAAGATCCGGGCTCTGAATGCGCTGGTCGAGCAATACTGCAAAGCGACGCCGCACCTGCATTACATCGACGTCCACTCAAAGATGCTCGGGCCGGATGGGCAGCCGAAGCAGGGGATCTATCGCGACGACCAGCTCCACATGAACCCCGAGGGTTACAAGATTTGGGTCCAAGTGCTGCGCCCGCTGCTGCCGCCGCCGGACAAGACATCCGCCGCGTCGAACTGAGCTCAGTTCGGCCGCACCACGCCGACGGCCACGGCCGACCGCGGGATGGTGAGCACGCTCTGGTCGTGCCGCACACTCATGAAGCGGCCCTCGTTCTTCACGAGCGAAACCGCGGTCCCTTGCGCGAGCGTGTCGTGACGCAGATCGCCGCTGTGGACGATCACGACGGGCTGATTCAGCACCAATCCGCCGACCGGCAACGGTTTTTGAGCCCTGGCGTGCGAAACCACCGCGACCGTCGAATTGATCAGCCGTCCGAAAGCCGTGGTCGTCGAGGCGACCTTCACGGCCGGCGCGGAGGCAGGTTGCGTCAGCGCCTTGGGAAGCACCGCGGCCACGCCGGCCGGCACTTGGGAAGAGAGTTTCGAGAGGTCGCTGATCAGGAAGCCGGTCAAGGCACCGAGGGCGAGGGCGGAGGAGACGAAGAGGAGGCGGCGTTTCATTGGTGCGGCAAAGTACGACGGGAAATCGCGGTGTCCAATGAAAAGATAAAAGATTTACCGCGTGCCGCGAAACTTGCGTCCCGAGAGGCGCGCACACTGCGCCTAACGCCATTTCTCATTTTATCACATGGCCGCAATCGGCTGGCTGAGACCGCTAAAGCGAGATCTGCTTGCGCCTCATTGATATTCCAACCAGAAGGAGACTGACGGAGTAAATGGAGGCGGCGAGTCCCACGATGACCGGATCGATCAACGGCGGCGGGAGGTGGTAGAGAACCGAGTTTTGCCTTCTTGCCTCATATTCCGGACTCGGACCCATATCTCTGAGGACTTCGACGTCCGCCAGCGCGATGCCCCAAGCACCGATCACAAAGTAACATGCGCAGAGCAAAAGAATCCCCAACAAGATCGAGAGACAAAGCGTTGAACGAGCCGGCGGTACGTGGGCGTCGCACATGGTGAGACTCAGAAACAAGCTGGTCGCGGTCACCATGGCGGCGATTGAGGTGATGGTTACCGTGTCTCGAAAATGGAATTTCATGATCCAGAGGGCTGGATACGGAGCGTCGCGTCCTCCGCCCATCAGCTTCTGATCCAATACGGCGCAAAACACCCCCACCGCGAGGCAGACGAACCATGTCACCACGCCGAGAAGAAGAGAATTCGCCAGCAGAGAGGCAAACATCAAGCGCGCCCGCCATGGCTTGATTGTGCCCGCCGGTGCCAATGGCTCACGGAATTCCCCCATCGCTCAATCCCCTTATGCGGACGCCCCCGTCGGCACCTGTAGTTCTGCGAACAGCGCGGAGAACTCCACCGGCTTCGCGAAATGCGCATCGAATCCCGCTGAGCGCGAGAGCTCAATGTCGCTCTTTTGCGCGTAGCCGGAGATCGCGATGAAGCGCGCCGCCTTGAACTCCGCCTGCGCGCGCAGCGTGCGGCAAAGCTCGAAGCCGTCGAGGCCGGGCAGGCCGAGGTCGAGGAGCAGCACGGTGGGTTGAAACTGGTGCGCGAGGTCGACGCCCTCCAGGCCGTCGTGCGCCACGCGGACCTGGCAGCCGCGGCGCGTGAGCAGTCGGGCCAGGGCTTCGCCAGCGTCCCGGTGATCGTCAACGATCAGCACGCGAATGCTGGCCGGGTCGACCGGCTCCGGGCCGGCCGCGGAGGCAGCGGTTCCGCTCTTGCGGATGCCGTTGTTCGCGGCGTTCGCGAGCAGGGGGAGACGGATCGTGAAGGTGCTCCCGCGATCCACGCCGGCGCTCTGCGCGTCGATCGTGCCGCCGTGCATCTCGACCAGCGACTTGACGACGGTGAGCCCGATGCCGAGCCCGCCCTGCGCGCGGTCGATCGAGGTATGGACCTGCGTGAACAGATCGAACACGCGCGGCAGGACCTCGGGAGTGAGACCGATGCCGTTATCGGAGACGGAGATGACGGCCTCGTCGCCGCGCCGGTGGGCCGAGACGCGAATGCGGCCGCCTTCGCCCGTGTACTTGGCGGCATTCGACAGGAGGTTGACGAAGACTTGCTGGAGCCGCGCGGCGTCCCCGCGCACCGGCAGCGACGGCTCGGCGTCGACCGAGAGCTGGTGTTGCTTGTCCGCCATGAGCGATTGGGCGGCTTCGACGGCGCGGGCGAGCACCGCATTCAGCTCCAGCGCCTCGGGCCGCAACTCCACCCGGCCGCGGTTGATCCGCTCGACGTCGAGCAGGTCATCGACCATGCGGGTGAGCTGCGTGCTCTGGCGATCAATGACTTCACTCGCCCAGCGGCGCGCGGCGGGATCGTCGGGCGACTCGCCGTGGATGCGCACCGCGTGGCGGATGGCGGAGAGCGGATTGCGCAGCTCGTGCCCGAGCATCGCGAGAAACTCGTCCTTCCGCTTGTCCGCCTCGCGCATCGCTTCTTCGCTTTTGACCAGCGCCTCGGTGCGCACGGCCACGCGCTGCTCCAGCTCCTGGTTCAAGTCGCGGAGCTGCTTTTGCGCCTCGCGCCGTTCGGCGACTTCCGCCAGCAGGGCCGTGTTGGAGAGCGCGTTTTCCCGCGTCTTCCGGTGGAGCTGCGCAAAGACCGCGACCTTCGATCTCAGCACGGTGGCGTTGATCGGCTTGTGCAGGTAATCGACCGCGCCGGTGCTGTATCCCTCGAGGGCATGCTGGTCCTCGCTGTAGTAGGCGGTGAGAAAGATGATCGGGATATACGCGGTTTTCTTCCGCTGTTTCACCATTTGCGCGAGCTCGAACCCGTTCATCCCCGGCATCTGGATGTCGAGCACGAGCAGCGCGAACTCCTCCGCGACCAGCGCGAGCAGCGCCTGGTCGGCCGAGCCGGCGCGCACCAGCCGGTAGCCGGGATCGTCGAGCACCGTCTCGAGCGCGGTCAGGTTCTTCGGCTCGTCGTCGACGATGAGGATATTGATCGGCTCCGCCGCGGCCGCAAGCTCCGCCGGGGACGGGGCCGGGGGGCTCGCCGGCGCGATGCCGGCATCCGGCGGCGGTTGAAGCTCAAAATTCATCGGCGCGGAGACTTCTCAGAACGTCAGCGGAAAAGCCAGACGCGCATGAGAGAGAGAAGCTGGTCCGTGTTCACCGGTTTGGCAATGTAATCGGAGGCGCCGGCATCGAGGCACTTTTCGCGATCGCCCTTCATCGCCTTCGCGGTGAGCGCGAGCATCGGCAGGGTGCGGAATTCCTGGGCCTTGCGAATTTCGCGCATCGTCTCGTAGCCGTCCATCTCGGGCATCATGATGTCCATCAGCACCATGCTGAGATCGGGCGTGCTCTTGATGAGGTCGATCGCCTGGCGGCCGTTGGTCGCGCTGATCACTTCCATGTCCTGGCTCTCGAGGAGCGAAGTCAGCGCGAAAATGTTGCGGGCGTCGTCGTCGACCACCAGCACCTTGCGGCCATGCAGGACCTCGGTCGAGCCGTGCAGGCGCTCGAGCATCGCCTGCTTCTCCGGCGGCAAATCGGTGACTACGCGGTGGAGGAAGAGCGCCGTCTCGTCGAGCAGCCGCTCGGGGGACTGGACGTCTTTCAGGACGATACTCTTGGCCATCGTCTTGATGCGGTGCTCCTCGTCGCCGGTGAGCTCTTTTCCGGTGAAGACGACCACCGGCACGTCGTTCAGCGCCGGCTCGTCCTGCACCCGGTCGAGCAGTTCGAAGCCGCTCATGTCCGGCAGCCGCAGATCCAGCACCACGCAATCGAACGGCTCGTCGAGCATTGCTTCCAGCGCCTCCGCGCCGGTGGAGACGGCCTTGAGGTCGATGTCCTGGTAGCCGAGGAGCTCGATGATCGATTCGCGCTCGATGTCGTTGTCCTCGACCACGAGCAGCCGCTTCCGGCGCGGCGTGGTGAAATCCTTGATCTTGTCGAAGGCCGCCTCGAGCCCCTCGGTCGTGGACGATTTGATGAGATAGGAGAAAGCGCCGTGCGCGAGGCCGTGCTGGCGCTCCTCCTCAAGCGTGACGATTTGTACCGGGATGTGCCGCGTCGCGGGATCGAGCTTGAGCTGGTTCAGCACCGTCCAGCCGAGCATGTCCGGGAGGAAGATATCGAGCGAGATGGCCGCGGGCCGGAACTGCCGCGCGAGGGCGAGACCGCTCGCGCCCTTGGTCGCGACGAGGCACTTGAAGCCATGATCCCGCGCGAGCCCGAGGAGAATGCGGGCGTAGTGCGCGTCGTCCTCGATGATGAGCATGACCGGATCGCCCTCCTCGATGACGTTGCGGTCGTCGTCGATGTGTTCGTCCTGGGCAATGGGCAGGACGGTGAGCTGGTTGCGCAACGACTCGGCGCCGGCCGAGACCGGGCCGGTGCGGGCGGTGTTCGAGCCGGTGTACTGGAGCGGCAGGTAGAGCGTGAACGTGCTCCCCTGACCGTGGACGCTGGCGAGCTTGATCTCGCCGCCGAGCAGCACGGCCAGCTCGCGACTGATCGCCAGCCCCAGCCCGGTGCCGCCGTACTTGCGCGAGGTGCCGGCGTCGGCCTGCTGGAACGCCTCGAAGATCAGCCGCTGCTTCTCGGGGGCGATGCCGATGCCGGTGTCGTCGACGGCGAAGGCGACCACCTGCGCCGTCTTGCTGAGCACCGGATGATCCGGGCTCCAGCCGCGCGCGGCGAGTTCCACGCGCACGTTCAC
>DASYIS010000350.1:0-12280 GCA_035997375.1 Chthoniobacteraceae bacterium | reverse complement strand
TTCCTCGCATACTTCTCATGGGAAGAATGGGAAGCATGGGAGGAACAGGAAGCTACCAGCGCGCTTACCCCAGCGACTGCGCGGCTTCCACCACCGACTTCGCCGTGATCCCGAGCTTCTCCATGACGATGTTGCCGGGCGCGGAAAGGCCGAAGCGCGGGATGGCGACGATCTTCCCCTCGAGTCCCACGTAGCGGTACCAGAGCTCCGGCACGCCGGCCTCGATCGCCACGCGGCGCGTGCAGGCCTTGGGCAGCACGCTCTCCTTGTACTCGGCGCTCTGGCCGTTGAAGCGCTCCATGCACGGCACGGAGACGACGCGCACGCCGGCGCCGAGCTCCTTCGCCGCGACGATCGCATGCTGCAACTCCGAGCCGGTTCCCATGAGGATGGTCTTCAGCTCTCCCTCTTCCTTTACGGCAATGTAGGCGCCTTTCGCCACGCCTTCGCGGCGGGTTTTGACGGGGATTTGCGATTGGTTCGGCACCACCTGGCGGCTCAGCGCAAGCAGCGTCGGGCCGTCGGTGCGATCGAGCGCGGCGGCAAACGCGCCGGCCGTTTCCTCCGGGTCCGCCGGCCGGATGACGTGCAGGTTCGGGATGAGCCGCAGGCCGCTCACGGTCTCCACCGGCTGATGCGTCGGCCCGTCCTCACCCACGCCCACCGAGTCGTGCGTGAAGATGTAGACCACGGGCAAATGCGAGAGCGCCGCGAGGCGGATCGACGGGCGGCAGTAGTCCGCGAAGACGAGGAACGTCGCGCCGGAGGGACGGAAAATCTTGTCGTACGCGAAGCCGTTGAGCATCGCGCACATGGCGTGCTCGCGGATGCCGAAACGCATGTTCCGCCCGCCCTGCGTGGAGACCTCGAAGTCGCCGCCGTCCTTGATGTAATTGAGCGTGGAGCCGTAGAGATCGGCCGAGCCCGAGATGAAGGTCGGCATCGCCTGCGCGATCGGCTGGAGCACGTCGCCGCCGGCCTTGCGCGTCGCGATCTTCGCGTCGGCGGGGAACTCGGGGATCTTCGAGAGCAGGTCCGCCGGCGGCTTCATCGTCTGCGCCGTCGCGAGCTCTTCCGCGAGCTTCGGGTTCGCCTTCGTCCAGGCGTCGAAGGTCTTCGTCCACTCCGCGTGCTTCGCGATCAAGCCCGCCTTGCGCTCGGCAAAGAACGCGTGCGTCTCCTTCGACACGAAGAAGTGCTCCTCCGGCAGTCCCAGCCCCTTGCGCGCCGCGTCCACGAACTTCGCGCCGCCCTCGCCGTGCGCCTTGGCCGTCCCCGCGACCTCCGGGATGCCCTTGCCGATCAGTGTCTTGCAAATGATGAGCTGCGGTTTCCCGGTCGCCGCCTTCGCCGCCTCAAAGGCGTGCGCGATCGCGTTCAGGTCGTTCCCGTCGATCACCTGCACGTTCCACCCCATCGCCGAGAACTTCTTCTCGTCGTCCTCGCTCTGCGTCTTGTCGGCCATCGCGTCGAGCGTCACGCCGTTGGAGTCATAGAACAGGATGAGGTTATCGAGCCGGTTGTGCCCCGCGTACGAGACCGCCTCCATCGCCACGCCCTCCTGCAGACAGCCGTCGCCGGCGAGCGCGATGACGTGGTTGTCGAAAATCTTGTGCTCGCCCGTGTTGTAGCGCGCCGCCGCCATCTTCTGCGAGACCGCGATGCCGACCGAGTTGCCCACCCCCTGCCCCAGCGGCCCCGTCGTGGCTTCCACCCCCTTGGTTTCAAACGACTCCGGATGCCCCGGCGTGCACGACCCGAGCGCGCGGAAGCGCTTCACCTCGTCGATCGTCATCTGCGGGTAGCCCGAGAGATGCAGCCACGAGTAGATGAACATCGACCCGTGCCCCGCCGACAGCACGAAGCGGTCGCGATTCAGCCAGCGCGGCTCCTCCGGATTGTAATTGAGCGCGCTCCCCCACAGCACCGCCCCGATCTCCGCGCACCCGAGCGGCAACCCGAGATGCCCCGACTGGCAGGTGTGGACGGCATCCATGGCGAGCCCGCGGGCTTCATTGGCCGCGCGGGAAAGAGCATCAATCGGAAGAGACATAAGGCGTTGGTTTAGAGAGGGAGCGAGGGTAGGGAGTGGCGGGGGGAAGTCAAGGCGACGGGGCGGGTGATGGGGAAGAGGGCAGAAGGGGAGACAAGGAGACAAGGAGACAAGGAGACAAGGAGACAAGGAGACAAGGAGACAAGGAGACAAGGAGACAAGGAGACCGAACGCGGGGGCGCGCCGCCACGAAGCCGCGCGGGGCTGCTCTCCGGGTTTGTAGTTCCGCCTTCAGGCGGCCAGGCGCGACTTTCCATGAGCATGTCCGATCTTCCCAGGCGCCTCGTGTCAACGCGCCGCTCGCCGCCTAAAGGCGGAACTACGAACCCTGACGGCGACGCCGGAGGCAGGGACCGCGTCGAAATCATCTGCGAAAACGAAAGGGGCCGCCGTCGGCCCGGAGGGCCGGAGCAAATTAGCCGGGGGTGGAGCGTTAGCGGAACCCCCGGACCCCGCAAAACACGCATGCGCCCCGGAGGCGGCGCGAGAACCTCCGCCCCCACGAGCCTGCTCCCGCCCTTCCGCCGCCGCCCGCCTTTTCCCGTGCGCCCGCGCCGCCGGCGTGGCAGCATCCGCCGCGCATGGGGGAGGTTCTCAAAGTCTTCATCTCCGCGACCACCGCCGATCTCGGCGCGGTCCGCGCGGCGGTGCGTGATTTCTTCAGCGACCATCAGCAATACAAACCGGTCGAGCAGGAACACTTCGGCCCGGCGGCCGAGACGCTGCTGGAAATGGACCGCCGCAAGCTCGCCGGCTGCGACGCCGTCCTCCACCTCGTCGGCGAATGTTACGGCCACGAGCCGCCCCTCGCCGGCGGTTCTCGCCGCAGCTACACCCAGCTCGAGCACGACCACGCCCTCGGGAAACCGCTCTACCTCTTCGTCTGCGAAGACAGCTTCCCCTACGCCGCGCACGCGCCCGAGCCGGAGGAGAAGCAAGTCCTCCAGCGCGCGCATCGCCAGGCCATCCTCGCCGGCCACCACAAATACGAGCGCATCGCCGACCTCGCCGCGCTCGCGGAGCAGCTCCGCCTCGTCGACTTCGCCGACATTCGGAAGAACGAGGAAATCCGCGTCCTCCGCGCCAACCTGGTCGACGAGCGCGACGCCATCCGCCTCGCCCTCTCGCAGCACATCCGCCGCCGGTCCGCCGAGGAGACCGGGAAACTCGACCACGCCCGCGACTGGGAAAAGATCGCCGAGTGGGAGGCGATGCGCGATCAGCAACTCGCCGACGTCGACCGCTTCCTCGACCAGATCGACCGCGCCTTCGCCCAAAACGAAGCGAGCGCCAACTACCGCACCGCCGGCCAGATCCTCGCCGAGCGGGGCGCCGCCGAAGCCCTCCGCTTCCTCCAGGCGAAAAGCGGCGAGCGCGAAGCCAGGCTCGCCCTCCACCGCCGCGCCCGCGCGATGGAGGACCAGGCCATCCGCGAGCTCCTGCGCGAGAAACTGCTCGAGGCCTCGCTGCGGGAGAAGGAATTGCAGTTCGACCAGGCCGAGGCCGTCTACCGCGAAGTCATCCGCGACGGCGGGGCGTGGAGCGAGCCGCGCCACGAATTGGCGAGGCTGCTCTCCGAGCGCGGCATCGTCATCGAGCCGGCGGCCGGCAACGCCAAACTGCGCGAAGCCGTCGAGGTCTGGCGCGGCTTGCTGCACCTGCAACCACGGGAGGAGGACCCAGAGTCGTGGGCGAAGACGCAGAACAACCTCGCCACTGCGCTCTGGAACCAAGGCACGCGCGCGGAGGGGGCGGAGAGCCTGCGCCTGCTGGGCGAGGCGGTGACGGCCTACCGCGCCGCGCTGGAGGTCTACACGCGCACGCAGTTGCCGCAGGCTTGGGCGATGACGCAGAACAACCTCGCCACTGCGCTCGGGGACCAAGGCAAGCGCGCGGAGGGAGCGGAGAGCCTGCGCCTGCTGGGCGAGGCGGTGACGGCCTACCGCGCCGCGCTGGAGGTCCGCACGCGCGCGCAGTTGCCGCAGGCTTGGGCGAGGACGCAGAACAACCTCGCCATCGCGCTCTGCGAACAAGGCACGCGCGCGGAGGGGGCGGAGAGCCTGCGCCTGCTGGGCGAGGCGGTGACGGCCTACCGCGCCGCGCTGGAGGTCCGCACGCGCGCGCAGTTGCCATATTACTGGAGGCGGACGCAGGGGAACCTCGCCATCAGCCTCCATGCGCTCGCTGACCGCAGTGAGACAGCCGAGGCGGAGCGGTTGCGCGCGGAGGCGGAGGCGATCGACCAGGAACTGGCGTCGGAGCCGTAGGAGGGGCGGTGCAGTTGAGCGCGCAGCGCGAACGGCCCGGGGAGCGCACGCGCCCCGCGTGCCGGATACGGCGCCCTCGCCGAATCCCGTTGTGCGCGGGTCACCGTTTTGGGGAGTTTGCACGCGCCACGTGTTGAACGCTGCCCGGCGAGGGCGCCGGGCAGAGCACGCGGGGCGCGTGCGCTCCCCGGGCCGTTCGCGCTGCGCGCCACTGCATTGCTACGGAATCGTAGGGCGGCACCCGGGTGGCGGGGGCGCGGCGCCAAGCGGGGAATGCTTTTGGCGCATTGCCGGCGGATGGCGTGGCGAACCTGTTCCGCCCGTCCGAGCCCGGGTGCGGGCGGTGCGGGCCGCGGTGCGACGGCTGGGAGTTGAGGTGCGCGTGGTTCCAGACGAGGTGCGCGAGTTGGGATGCGGGGTGCTGGCGACGAGAGACGAGGTGCGCGGGCCGGCGGTTGAGGTGCGGACGGCGGGAGACGGGGTATTTTCGACGCCGGCCGAGGTGCGCGCGGCGGGAGACGAGGTATTCTTGCCCCAGCTTCCGGAGAGGCCTCGGTGATCTCGCGCAGCGGTTCGTGGAATCTCTGCACGAGCCGGCCTCGCACCTCGCCGTAAAATTTCAAATATTGCTCGGGATTCCACTCCGTCCTTTCGTAAACCAGCGACACGCGCGCGAGGGAGCCCTTCTGAAATTCGAAGACCGTCTTTCGCAGGCCGGTCTGGATGAGACCCACCACCTCCCAGATTTCCACGTTGAAGGTGTTGTGAAAAGCGGTGCTGGGCACAACCGAAACGGCTTTCGAGAAGCACCGCCGTCTCGCGTTGGGTGGATCTTCGGCCCCGGCCCAGCCGGGCCGCCCTGCCCAAGGCGCTGCCATTCGGGCCGCGAGTTTCGTTTGGCAGCTCCCGGTGGGACGGCTAGGCTTTACCTCCATGAAGACCGATTTCCCGCCCTTTCTCGACAAAGACGACGCCGTCGCCGGCGCGCCGCTGGAGCGGCATCAGGTCCGGCTGGAGGACACTTGGGATCTCACGGTGCTCTTCCCGACGCCGGAGGAGTGGACCGTCGCGTTTCGCGCGCTGCAGCAGGACTACCCGGCGCTCGAGCAACACCGCGGCAAGCTTGGCGCGAGCGCGGAGGCGCTGCGCGAGGTGCTCGAGCTGGAAAAGGCGCTCAGCCTCCGCATCGAGCGGCTCGGCCACTACGCCTCGCTCAAGTCCTCGGAAGACAGCTCCGACGCGGACAACCTCGCGCGCGAGGGGCAGTTCGAGAACCTGATGACGCGGATCGGCGAGGCGAGCGCGTTCATCGCGCCGGAGATCCAGTCGATCCCGGACGCCGTGTTCGAGCAATTCCTCGGTGCGCCCGCGCTGGCCGAATGGCAAATCCCGCTGCGCAAGCTGCGCCGGCTGAAGCCGCACACCCTCTCCACCGCGGAGGAGCGCCTCCTCGCGCTCGGCCACACCGCGGTGCGCGGCCACAGCGAGACCTTTTCGCAACTGACCAACGTCGACATGAAATTCGGCCAACTGGTCGATGAAAAGGGCGTGGAGCGGACGCTGACGCAGAGCTCGTATTCGTCGTTCCTCGTCAAGCGCGACCCGGCGGTGCGGGAGAAGGCGTTCCACCAGTTTTACGCGGAATTCGCGGACCACAAATACACGCTCGCCGCCTCGCTCGCGAACTCGGTCAAGGCGGATGTCTTCCTCGCGCGGGCGCGCGGTTATCCCAGCGCGCGGGAGGCGGCGCTTTTTCACGACGACGTGCCGGTCACCGTTTACGACAACCTCATCGGCACCGTGCGCGAGTATCTGCCGGCGCTTTTCCGCTATTACGCGCTGCGCAAGCGCGTGCTGAAGCTGCCGGAGATTCACCAGTACGACACGTATGTGCCGATCGTCGCGAGCATCGACACGAAGGTCAGTTTCGAGGAGGCGATCGAGCACGTGCTGGCCGCGCTGACGCCGCTCGGGAGCGACTATTGCGCGGGCCTCAAGGCGGGTTTCCAGAACCGCTGGTGCGACCGGTTCGAGAACAAGGGAAAGCGTTCCGGCGCGTTCTCGTCGTCGTCGTATGGCAACCCGCCATTCATCCTCATGAACTACAAGGAGGATGTCTTTTCGGACATCTACACGCTGGCGCACGAGGCCGGCCACTCGATGCACACCTGGTACGCGCAGGCGACGCAGCCCTTCCAGACGTACGATTACCCGATCTTCCTCGCGGAGGTCGCGTCGACGTTCAACGAGGAGTTGCTGACGCACCATCTCCTCGAGCAGACGACCGATCCGCAGATGCGCGCCTACATCATCAATCGGCAGATCGACGACATCCGCGGGACGGTCTATCGGCAGACGATGTTCGCGGAGTTCGAAAAGATCGCGCACGCGCTGGAGGAAGCCGGCGAGCCGCTGACGCTCGAGTCGATGACGCAGGCCTACCACGGGCTGCTGGAGGCGTACTTCGGGCCGGACTTCGTGCTCGATCCCGAGCTCGATCTCGAGTGCCTGCGCATCCCGCATTTCTACAACGCCTTCTACGTCTACAAATACTCGACCGGCATCAGCGCGGCGATCGCGCTTTCCGAGCAGGTGCTCGGCGGAGCGAGCGCCGAGCGGTACCTGGGTTTCCTGAAGAGCGGCGGCTCGAAATTCCCCATCCCCACGCTGCAGGCGGCCGGCGTCGATATGTCGAGCGCCGAGCCGATCGCGAGCGCGCTGCGGCTGTTCGCGAGGCGGGTCGGGGAACTGGAGGAGCTGGTGGGGTGAGCGCGGTGGCGCCCCGCGACGGGACCACGAACGAGCAGTCGCCCGTCGTCCTGCTCCTCGTCGACGTGATCAACGACTTCGCTTTCCCCGAAGCGCCCCGGCTCTTGCGGCACGCGCTGCCCGCCGCGCGCAAGATCGCGGCCTTGAAGAAGCGGCTGCGCGCGAAAGGGATCCCGGCGGTTTATGTGAATGACAACTTCGGCCGGTGGCGCTCCGATTTTCGCACGCAAGTCGAGCGCTGCATCGGCGAGGAGGCCAGGGGCGCGCCGGTGGCGCGGTTGCTGATTCCCGCGGAGGACGATTACTTCGTCTTAAAGCCGAAACACTCGGGATTCTATGCCTCGTCGCTCGATGTGCTGCTCAAGAACCTCGGCGCGAAGAAACTCATCATCACCGGGTTCGCCGCGGATATCTGTGTCCTCTTCACCGCGAACGACGCCTACATGCGCGACTTTGAGGTCATCGTGCCGGCGGATTGCACGGCGGCGGAAACGACGGAGGCGAAACACCGGGCGTGCGCTGAGATGAAGCGCTTCCTGCGCGCGGAGATCCGGCCGTCGAGCAAGCTGCGGCTGTAGCCGGCGGCGCCTGAAGATTCTTCGCCAGTTGCCTTGGGCTCCGCCGCCAAACCGCGACCGCTAGCGCCCCACCGGCGCCGGAGCCTTCGCGGCATTCGCCACGGGACGCTGGTAGCGCAGGACAAAGTCGTACGACACCCGCGAGGTGGGCGTCTGTTGCAAGATGTTGCCAGTCGGGACGCTCGGCAGCGTGATGTCGCTCGACGGCGGGAGGGCGACCGCGCCCGGCGCGACGGGAAGAGAGCCGGCGGCCGTGATAGGGCCGGGGGCCGTGATGGACCCGGTGGCGCCCGGAGACAAAGTGAGGGTGAGGGGGCGGTACTGCGTCAGCGCGTAGCTGAGATAAACCATCCGCGGAGCCACCGTCAGGCTGGCGGGAATGGAGCCGTTCACCAGGTAGTTCGAAAAACTGAGGGTGCCGGCGGGGTTCGTGGGCAAGGTCGCGACGGGGCCGGTGATAACCACCCCCCCCACGGGCGTGTTCGTCGGCACCGGGGAGGCCGGAACCGTCCCCGTAGTGGTGAAGGCCGCCGCCGGCTGAAAAACACCGATGGGAAACAGGAGAAGTGGGCGAGGCGCAGCCCGGACCACCGAGTTCTCGATGTTCGCGGCCGCACCGGGAGACTCCGGCGTCGCGGTCAGGATCGTGACCTGGCCATCCGCCGCGACGCTCGCGTCGACCTTGACCGTGAAGGAAGTTTCCAGGCCCTCCTGGATGAGCGTGCGGTGCACGGTGAGCACCCCGGTGTATTTGCCCGGCGGGGGCGGGATGACCGCCGAGCGCCCAGGCCAGTAGACGACGCCCATCGCGGAAACACTGGTGGCGAGGAGAGCGATGAGGAGGGAGAGCTTCACGGGCGCATGATAATAGGTATATTGAACCTGTCAACCCACTACGAGCGCCGCTCCGCGATGGGTAGCACAGGCGTCCCGCCTGTTCGGCTCGGCGTCCCGCCGAGTCGCCGACGCGGCGCGTGGCATTCACCAAGCGGTGAGGACTCGCGCTTCGTGGACCGCCGGGCGGGACGCCCGCCGGAACAGGCGGGACGCCTGTGCTACCCATCGTGGAGCGGCGCCCATTTTGCGTGGTTACGGTTATGGCAGCAGGTGCGCCAGCGCGGCGGGCAGTTCTGGAAACCGGAATTGAAATCCATCGTCGAGCGCCGCCTGCGGCAGGACGCGTTTGCTGTGCAGTAGCTCTTCCGAGAAATCGCCGAGCACGCGCAGCGCAAAGGCCGGCACACGGAAAAACGCCGGCCGCCGCACGGCCTGCGCGAGCGCGCGGGTGAAGTCGGCGTTGCGCACCGGCCAGGGCGCGCAGGAGTTGACCGGGCCGCGCACGTTGAGATCCTCCACCGCGAAGAGCGCGAGCGCGGCGGCGTCCTCCAGGTGAATCCACGAGACCCACTGGCGGCCGTCGGCGATCTGTCCGCCGAGGCCGGCGCGGAAGATCGGCGCCATGAAGCGCAGCGCGCCGCCCTTCGCGCCGAGGACGATGCCGTGGCGCAGCAGGACCACGCGCGCGTTCGTCACCCGCGTCGCCTCGTGTTCCCACGCCTGGACCGTCTCCGCGAGAAAGCCCGCGCCGGGGGGCGCGGTCTCGGTCAATTCGCGATCGCCAGAGTCGCCGTAGAACCCGATCGCCGAACCGCTCACGAGCACCTCCGGCGGGTGCGCGGCCGCGGCGAACGCCTCGGCCACCCGGCGCGTCCCCTGCACGCGCGTCTCGCGGATGCGGCGCTTCTTCGCCGGTGTCCAGAGGCCGGCCACGTTCTCCGCGGCGAGATGAATGACCGCGTCGCAGCCCGTGAGATCCGGCGGCCGCTCGAGCGAAAACCGGCGCATCTCGCAGCCGGGGATTCCGCGCTCCGGCCGGCGCGAAAACGCGATCACCTCATGCCCGCGGCGCAGCGCGCGGTCGAGGACCACGCGGCCGATGAAGCCGCTCGCGCCGGTGATGCCGATGTTCATCGGGAAACAAATTCCAGAAAACAAAAATCAAAGGCCAAATAAGGACCAGGCACCAAGGACCAAACCGCGAGTGCGCGGGCGCTGTTTGGCTTTTGAGTTTTGGAATTTATTTGGCCCTTGGCCATTTGTGATTTGGCACTTCGCGGCTTGCCGCGCTCTATTTATCCAGCTGCCGGTGCAGTTCCTCGTTCTTCCAGCGGTCGCCCGGGCAATCCGTCGCCCAGCGTGGTGGGTTGATTTCGCGGTGCGCTTTCAGGATCGCCTCCTGCCGGTCGATCTTGCCGACGCGGTTGCGCAAATAACGGACGAGCTCGGCCGTGGCGGCGATCTGACGCGCCGTGGGCGTGTCGCGGTTGAAGTCGCCGACGAGACAAATACCGAGCGCGATATTATTTAAATAATCACTATGCACGTGGCCGCCGTTGATTTGTTTTGTCCAGCGGTTGCCGATTTCGATTTGTCCGTCGCCGGAGGAGGTGCCGTTGCCCACGACGAAATGATAGGCAAGCCCGTTTTTCATTTTGCGCACGCGCAGGTGATAGTAATCGAAGGCCTTGGCGTTGCCCTGCCGCGTGCCGGAGTTGTGAATGACGATATAACGCCAGCGCCGCTTGGCCACCGGTGCGCGGTCGATCGCGTCGCGCACGCCCTTGGAAAGATATTTCCATTTCGTAAACCAGCCGCTGCTCGCGGGTGCCGGCTCCAGTCCCTGCGATTCGTCGAAGCCGGATTTCTCGATCGTCACGGGCGCCGGCGCGGGCGCGGGCGTGACCGACGGGTAAGGGGTGACCGAGGGACGCGGCGCGTACGGCGTCACCGAGACGGAGCGCGTGGACGGATTCGGCTTCGGGCTCTCCGGGCGCGGCGTCACCGGGCGCGGCGTGGCGGGCTCGGGCGCCGGCGTCGCGCGCGGGCGGGGCTTGGGCCGCGGCGTCGGCGCGGCCGGCGCCGGAGTCGCGGGGAGGGTGTGCATCTCCTCGCGCGCTTTCAGGAACTGGCGCTTCTTCTCGTCCTCGGGCGAGAGGCGCCCGTTGCCCGGCGGACTTTCCGAGCCGCCCTGCTGCGCCGCGAGGCGGAGCGCGCCGGCGGAGAAAAGGGCCGTAAGCAGCAAAAGTAGCGATAAGCGGACGCGCACGGCGGCGGATGCTAACAGACACTTGGCGCGGTTCAAGGCGGACGGCGAAGGAATTGCAACCCGGCCCAAATGGAGATGCGCCCCGCGGCCGGCTGTGTATCTTTGCTTCCGTATGCGTTCCAAAATCCATCCCGCGTGGCTGTTCGCGGCGCTCTACGTCGTGTTCCTCGCGCTCGTCGCGGCGGCGCAGGGCCGGCTGCCGGAGCGCCTCGCCACGCACTTCGACGGCGCGGGCCAGGCGAATGGCTGGGCCACCCGCGAGCAGTGGCGCAGCACGTCGCTCTTCATGGGCACCGCGCTGCCGCTCGGCGCGGTCGCCCTTTTCTGGATCCTCCGCGTCTTCCCGACCCGCAGCTTCAACCTCCCGCGGCGTGACTATTGGCTCGGCGCGGAGCAGCGCCCCTCGACGTTTGCCTGGTTTCTGCGGCACGGCTGGTGGCTCGGCTGCCTCGAGTTGTGCTTCTTCATCGGGATCGAGGGGATGATCCTGCGCGCCAATGCGGTCTCACCGCCGCGCCTGCTCACCGGCCCGCTGCTCGCCGTCGCGGGCCTGTTTCTCGCCGGCCTCGCGCTCTGGGTCAGGCAAATGTTTCGCCGCTTCGGGCGTCCGGCATGACTCGCCCTGCGCGCGCGCTGACGATCTCGAGCGCCGGCCGGCCGCTGCGGCTGGAGACCTTCTTTCCGCCGGGCGTCGAACGCGCTCCCGCCCTGCTCCTCCTGCACGGCGCCTCGGGGATGAATGGCGGCCATCGCTACGTCCCGCACTTCGCCGGCGCGCTCGCGGCGCACGGGTTTGCCACGGTGCTGGTCCGCTATTTCGACGTGACGGAGACGACCTCCGCGGATGACGCGGAGATCCGGCGGCACTTCGATCGCTGGCTCCAGGCGATCGACGATGCGGTCACCGCGGTCGCGCAATTTCCCGAGGTGGATCCGGCGCGGCTCGCGCTCGTGGGGTACTCGCTCGGCGGCTACCTGGCGGTCGCGCAGGCCTCGCGAGATCGCCGCCTCCGCGCGGTGGTGGAGTTCGTGGGCGGGATCGACCGCGAGTTTGCGAAGTCCGTCACGCATCTGCCGCCGACGCTCCTCGTCCATGGCGAAAACGACCGGCGGGTCCCGTTCCACCGCGCCGCGGAATTGGAGGCGGTGCTCCAGCGCGTGGGCGCGCCGTACGAGACGCGCTACTTTCCGGACGAGGGCCATCTGCTCTCGCCGGCGGCCACGCTGGTGGCGCTCACGGCGACCGTCGATTTTCTCCAGCGCCACTTCACCTAACTAGGCAAGGGCTGCGCCGCCCTTGATATCCCGGATGCTACAAACCACGAATGAACACGAATCGACACGAATGGGAAAGCGAGCATCGGCCGCGATTCGTACTACCCTCGGGCAGTTTCTCGTTTTCTTGCGCGGATCTCACGCGGCGATTTTCGCGAGTTCTTCGATGCTGGCGCGGCGGGCAACCTGCAGCGCGGTGATGATCTGCCGACCTTTGGCACTGACTTGGTAG
>DASYIS010000349.1:0-5606 GCA_035997375.1 Chthoniobacteraceae bacterium | reverse complement strand
TGGCAAGGTCGACGAGCAGCGCTTTGCGAGCAGCCTCGCCGCGCTCTTCAAGACGCCGCTGGAAAATGTCGAGGCCACCAAGGTCGATCGCGCCGCGCTCGGATTGCTCCCGAGCCGCTTCGTCTTCAAGCACCAGATCCTCCCGCTCGCCGCGACAGACACGACGGCGAAGCTGGCGACGTACGATGTCTTCAACTCGGTCGCCCGCCGGCTCGCGCAGCAGCAACTGCCCGGGCGGAAGATCGAGTGGGTCATCGTGCCGCGCGCGCAACTCTTTCGCGCGATCAAGACCGTCTACGGCGTCGGCGCGGAAACGTTCGAGGAGATCCTCGCCTCCACCCGCACCTACGATGGCGCCGACGAGCGCGAGCAGGCGCAGGACATCACCGCCGACGACCCTGAGGCAAGCGTCGTCAAGTTCGTCAACCAGGTCATTCGCGAGGCCATCTACGAGCGCGCCACGGACATCCATGTCGAGCCGCTGGAAAACGACCTGCGCATCCGTTACCGGATCGACGGCATCCTCCATGAAGTCGCCGTGCCGCCGCAGTTGCGCGTGCTGCAGAGCGCCATCATTTCGCGCCTCAAGGTCATGGCGCACATGGACATCGCCGAGCGCCGGCTGCCGCAGGATGGGCGCATCAACCTCACCACGAACGCCGGCGCGATCGATGTCCGCGTCTCCACCATTCCGACCGTGAATGGCGAGAGCATCTCGCTCCGCCTCCTCTCGCGTTCGGAGACGCTAAGCTTCGGCCTCGACCGGCTCGACATGAGCCCGAAGCAGATCGGCACGGTGAAGAAACTCCTCGCGCATCCGAACGGTATCATCCTCGTCACCGGCCCGACCGGCTCGGGCAAATCGACGTCGCTCTACTCTTTTCTTTCCTCCATCAACGCGGTTTCGCGCCGCATCATCACCATCGAGGAGCCGGTGGAATATCGGCTCCCCGGCGTCTCGCAGATCGACGTGAAGCCGGAGATCAATCTCACCTTCGCCAACGGCCTGCGCGCCATTTTGCGGCAGGACCCCAATGTCGTCATGGTTGGCGAAATCCGCGATTTCGAGACGGCGGAAATCGCGATCCGCGCCGCGATGACGGGCCACCTCGTCTTTTCCACGCTCCACACGAACGACGCCGTCGGCGGCATCACGCGTTTGCTCGACATGGGGATCGAGCCGTTCCTGCTCGCCAGCGTCGTGCGCGCGTTCATCGCCCAGCGGCTGGTCCGCACCATCTGCCCCGAGTGCAAAACGGAGGCCGGCTACCCAGTCGAATACTTGCAGGACATCGGCGCGCCGATGCCGGAGGACATGCGGTTTTACCATGGCAGCGGCTGCGACCATTGTCGGCAGACGGGCTACCGCGGCCGCACGGCGATCTATGAAATTTGCGTCGTCTCCGATCAGCTCCAGCGGCTCATCATTCGCAAGGAAACCGGCGCGGAGCTGAAAGCGCGCGCCATCCTCGATGGCATGGACACGCTGCGCGACGACGGCTGGCGGCGCGTGCTCGCCGGCACGACCACCGTCGAGGAAGTGGTGCGCGTGACGCAGGCCAACGACACGATGGCGGAGACGCCATAGGCAAACTCTTAATCCTGCTCCTGCTCTTGCTCCTGATCCCTGCCGTTCCACCCTCGATGCGGCAATCGATCAAGAGCAAGAGCAGGAGCAGGATTAGGAAAGCAGTCCAACGCGTGCCCGCATGAACACAAATCCCGGAGCGCTTTACTGCACGCCCGAGCCGCGCCTCGCCGCCGGAGAATCCGCGCCCGCCGCGCTCGCGGAGGCGTTCGCGAAAGGCGAAGCCGCAGGCCTGCTCCACCTCGCCACGATCGCGCTGAAGGACGAGCTCGCGCCGCCGCTCGCCTGGGCGCGCGAGTGGGGCCGGCGTTTCGTCGCGCGGCTCTGCCAAACGCGCAATCCCGCCACCGTCGAGCTGCCGGAACCGGACGCGCGCGCCGCCTTTCTCGCCGAGGCGCCGCCCCTGCGCGGCGCGGAATACCTGAGCGATGCGCTGCTCGCACGGCTCTGGGAAGAGCTGCGCGCCACCGTGGCCGCCGAGGCCGCGGCGCACGCGGACGGCCTCGCCGGCTGGCTCCGCGAGCGCAATCCGCTCTGGCATCTCGTCGGTCGCGTGACGTTCCACCTCGCCGAGAACAAACGCAACGAGCAGGTCCCGTTTGCCTTCCTCGCCACCTACACCGACCGGCTCTCCGCCTCCGGACAGCTCCAGCACACGCCGCTCGGCCGCGCGCTCCAGGAGTACGCGGGCAAGAAGGATCAGGCCGCGCTTGACTCGCTCCTGCAGCCGGTGCGGCTCGCCGCGGAGAAGAGCACGCTCGTGCGCGGGCTGCTGGAAACCAAGCGGCTTTTCCAGGCGCTCGCGTGGTCGCCGTCGGAGGCTTATCAGCTCGTCCGCGAAATCCCGCTGCTCGAGGAGAGCGGCCTCGTCATCAAGCTGCCGGACTGGTGGAAAGGCCGCCGCCCCGCGCGCCCGCAGGTCTCCGTCACGCTCGACGCGCCGGCGCTCGAGAAGGTCGGCATCGATGCGATGCTCTCGTTCAATGCGAACGTCACGCTCGAGGGCGAGGCGCTCACCGCGGAGGAGTGGCGCAGAATCAAGGCGACGCCCTCAGGGCTCGTGAACCTGCGCGGACAATGGATCGAGGTCGACCGCGAGCAGCTCGACCAGGTGCTCGATCACTGGACGAAAGTACAGGACGCGCATCGACAGGGCGGGCTCTCGTTTCATGAAGGGATGCGCTGGCTGGCCGGCTATCCCGCCGCCACGAGCGACACCCCCGCGCTCGAGCTCGACGCCGGCCGCGAATGGAGCCAGGTTGTCGCGGGGAGCAACCTCGAGAAGCTGCTCGCCCAAATGCGCGAGCCGGCCGACGTGGAGAAAATCCCCGGCCTGCGCGCCACGTTGCGGCCGTATCAAAAGCGCGGCGCGGGCTGGCTGCACTTCACGAGCCGGCTCGGGCTCGGCGGCTGCCTCGCCGACGACATGGGCCTCGGCAAGACGCTCCAGGTCATCGCGCTGCTCTGCCTGCGCCATGCGGAAAAGAAAGGCGCCGCCGCGACGAGCATCGTCATCATGCCCGCGTCGCTCATCGGCAATTGGCTCGGCGAGTTTGCGCGTTTCGCGCCGCATTTGCGCGTGGTGGCGGCGCACCCCTCCGCCTGTTCGCGCGAAACGCTGGCCGCGCTCGCGGTCGACCCCGTCGCGACCCTGCGCGAATGCGACGTGCTCCTTACGACCTACGGCCTCTTGCAGCGCAGCGAATCGCTCCACGAGCAGCCGTGGGATCTCGCCATCCTGGACGAAGCGCAGGCGATCAAGAATCCCGCCACCGCGCAGGCGCGCAGCGTGAAAAAACTCAACGCGTGTGCCCGCGTTGCGCTCACCGGCACGCCCGTCGAGAACAAGCTCGGCGATCTCTGGAGCCTGTTCGATTTCCTCAATCCCGGCCTGCTCGGCAAGGCGCCCGATTTCGCCCGCGTGACCAAACAACTCGGCGCGCCCGGCCATCCGCAAGGGTACGCGCCGCTGCGCCGGCTCATCCGTCCCTACCTGCTGCGGCGGCTGAAAACCGACCGCTCGATCATCAGCGATTTGCCGGACAAAACAGAGGTCACCGTCCATTGCCCGCTCACGAAAAAGCAGGCGATGCTGTATGGCAAAATCGTCGAGCAGCTCAAGGCCGACCTCGCCAACGAGGAGCTCGACGAGAACACGCGGCGCGGGCTGGTCCTCGGCTACCTCGTGCGTTTCAAGCAGGTGTGCAATCACCCCAGCCACTGGAGCGGCGACGGCCGGTACGCGGCGGAGGAGAGCGGCAAATTCGCTCGCCTCACCGACATTGTGACCGAGCTCGCGGAGCGGCAGGAGCGCTGCCTCGTCTTCACGCAATTCCGCGAAATGACCGAGCCGCTCGCCGCGCATCTCGCCTCCATCTTCGGCCGGCCCGGCCTCGTGCTTCACGGCGGCACGCCGGTCAAGCAACGCCCGCGCATGGTCGAGGATTTCCAGCGTCCCGACGGCCCGCCGTTCTTCGTCCTGAGCGTAAAAGCCGGCGGCACCGGGCTCACGCTCACCGCCGCGAGCCACGTCATTCATTTCGATCGCTGGTGGAATCCCGCGGTGGAAAACCAGGCGACCGACCGCGCCTTTCGCATCGGCCAAAAGCGCAACGTCCTCGTCCACAAATTCGTCTGCCCCGGAACCATCGAGGAGAAGGTCGACGCCCTCATGGCCGGCAAACGCGCCCTCGCCGAAGAGCTCCTCGCCGCCGACGCCGGCGCGGAGAAACTGCTGACCGAGATGAACAACGACGAGCTCCTAAACTTCGTCCGCCTCGACATCAACGCCGCCGCGCTCTGAGGGCCGGAAGGGCGCTTCGCTGGTCCACGAAAAACACGAAAGACACGAAAAGGGAAGGTGCTTCCAACGAATTGAGCGAATTGGAACGAATGGGAAGGCGGCAGGCATTCGTTCCGATTCTGGTGATTCGTAGGCCCTTGCAGCCTTCCGGTTTCTTCCCCTTTTCGTGTCTTTCGTGTATTTCGTGGACAAGCGAAGCGCCCTCCCTTCCGATCCGTAAACCACATCCATGTCCTGGTACTACTACGACGACGCGCGCGAGCGGAAAGCGGACATTCAGCGCAAGATTGAGAAGCTGCGCAAACGCGGCGAGAAGTTCGAGGTGCTCGCGGCGCCGGCGGGGAACAAGAAACTCGCCGTCACCTTCTGGGGTAAGGCGTGGTGCACGCATCTAGAGAAGCACAAAGACTACGAGTACCGCCTGCCGCGCGGGCGCAGTTACTTGCGCCAGGGCAATGTCTACAACCTCGAGATCGAGCCCGGCGCGGTGACGGCGACGGTCGCCGGCTCCGAGCTGTACGAGGTGCGCATCACCATCAAGCCGCTCGCGCCGGCGACTTGGAAACGCCTCAAGGCCGACTGCGCCGGCCAGGTCACGAGCCTGCTCGACCTTCTCGGCGGCCGGCTCGGCGACGGCGTCCTGCGCACCATCGCCGACCCTGAGCACGGCCTCTTTCCCGAGCCGCGCGAGATCCGCCTCGTCTGCTCCTGCCCCGACGCCGCGAACATGTGCAAACACGTCGCCGCCGTCCTCTACGGCGTCGGCGTCCAGCTCGACACCAAGCCCGAGCTCTTCTTCACCCTCCGCAGCATCGACCCCGCCGAGCTTCTCACCACCACCGCGCAGGAAGCGCTCGCCGACGCCCACGGCGCCGACACCGCGCTCGCGGGAGAAGACCTGAGCGCGCTCTTCGGGATTGCGCTGAGCGACGAGACTCCAGCGCCCACAGAGCCCGCACCGGCGAAGACTCCGAAGCCCGCCAGGATGAAGGAGAGCACCAAGAGGAAGGAGAGCACCAAGAGGAAGAAGCGAGCGCAGGCGAAGAAACCCGCCAAGCCGGCGGCAAAGAAACGCGCGCGCAAAGTGCCGGCGACCCGGAGGGTCGAAAGAGATTAGCCGGGGGTGGAGCGAGGTACGAGCGGAACCCCCGGAACCCACCCATACGCGCATGCGCCCCGGAGGCGGCGCGAGAAACTCGGCGAACACGGGCGGGC
>DASYIS010000348.1:0-9366 GCA_035997375.1 Chthoniobacteraceae bacterium | reverse complement strand
GAACCGCTGGAGGAGAATTTGTTTCCGGTGCTGGGAGACGCCGGGGCATTCGTCGAGCAGACTCTCGGCGACGCGGCGCTTCATCAGGATCTGGTGGTAGCCATTGGCAAAGCGGTGGGCCTCGTCGCGGATGCGCTGGAGCAGCCGCAGCGCGCCGCTCTCGGGCGGCAGGATAAGCGGGAGCGGGCGCGAGGGGCGGTAGATTTCCTCGAACTCCTTCGCCAGACCGATGATCGGCAGTTCGTGCAGCCCGAGCCGTTGCAGTTCCTGGCAGGCCGAGGAAAGCTGGCCCTTGCCGCCGTCGACGATCACGAGATCGGGCAGCCGTACGGCGGCGAACGTATTCGCGCCGCGCGCGGTGTCGGCGACCACGCGCGCGACCTGCTCGGCGGGGCTCTCTTGCGAGAATTCGCCGGACGCATCGACGATCGCGGCCTCCGCATCGGCGCGCTCGGCGAGGACCTGGCGGCGCTGTTCGCCGCTCTCCAGCAGCACGCGGGAGTAGCGCCGGCGTACGACTTCGGCCATCGACGCGAAGTCGTTCTGGCCCTTCACGGTCGCGATGCGATAACGGCGGTAGTTCGAGCGGTCGGCGACGCCGTTCTTGAAACAGACCATCGAGGCGACGATGTGCGCGGAGGAGATGTTCGAGATGTCGAAGCACTCCATGTGGAGCGGCGGCGCCGGGAGTTGCAGCGCGTCCTGCAGCGCGCGCACGTCGCCGAGCGGATCGATGGAGCTCGGCACCGCGCGCTCCAGGCTGCGGGTGAATTTGCGCGTGGAGGCGGTGGTTTTGCGCAAGTCGTCGAGCATGTTGCGCAGGTCGGTCGCGCGCTCGAAATCGAGCTTTACCGCCGCCTCGCGCATCTCGTTTTCCAGCGCGTCGAGCATTTCTTTCGAGCGACCTTCCATGAATTCGCACGCCCTCGCAATGCGCTCGGCGTATTGCTCCGCGGTGATGTCGGCGAGCTTCATCGGCACCTGGTAGGTCGAGGACTTCAGCTCGCGCTCCGTCGGGTTGCCGCGGCCGAACGTGAGCACGCCGAATTTCTTGCGCAGAAAAGCCATGGTCTGCCGCAGCGCGCCGGCATGCGCGAAGGGGCCGAAGTAGCGCGCGCCGTCGTCCATCCGCATGCGCGTCAGGCGAAAGCGCGGCCACTCCTCGCGCACGCTCACCTTCACGAGCAGGAAGCGTTTGTCGTCGCGGAAGGAGATGTTGTAGCGCGGCCGGTATTCCTTGATCAGCCGGCCTTCGAGCAGGAGTGCCTCGGGCTCGGTGTTCACGACGTGCGTCTCGAAGGCCCAGATGGAATCAAGCAACGCGCGGGTCTTCAGGTCCGCCGTCATCTTGCGCGACGGCATGAAGTAATTGCCGACGCGTTTGCGGAGATCGCGCGCCTTGCCGACGTAGATGACGCGATTGAACCGGTCGCGCATGAGGTAGACGCCGGGCTTGTGCGGCACCTCGTGCAACTGGGCACGGAAGTCGGGTTTTTCGCGGAGGGCCTGCGTCATGGAATGACGCTACTCTAGGTGGAAACGGGGCGAACTCAAACCGGGGAGTGGGGGGCAATCATTCTGAACTAGAGCACCCCGTCGTGCGCCAGAATGCGGAAGACATCGCTACCGATGGGCGCGTGCATCATGATGATGTCGATCGGGGTGATTCGCCCAGCGGCGTCCTGCTTGAAATTGTCAGGCTTTACGTCAGTGATCACGAACCCGGTGCCGGGGTGGAACCACGTCTTGTCCGAAATGTGGTTTCCCTCGAGAGCTGTGGAAGCAACCCGCCGGTAGCCACCGCCACGCAAGAAGTCTTCAATGTCCGCCAGGGAGGGGCGGAAGCCTTGAATGGCGCGTTGCGAAACGACGAATCCACCCGCCGGCGTAAAGCCTTCGATTTGCGTGTCGTCACCGAACGCGTGATTCATCGCGTCGACGCGATCGACGTACTCGCTTGGCGTCGCTTCGCGAAGCGTCAGGTAACCCCCGTATGGTGCAATCGTCGGCTCGAGGGCGAAGCCAAATCCAGAGTGGGTATGTTTGCGGACCCGGCCTGGATCGACGCTATCCTGCTCCACGTTGTGCTCATTCCCCCGGGCGATGTGGAGATGAGATTGCCGGAGAAGGACCAAATCCGGCCGACTCGCAACGAGTTGCTTCAGAGCGTCGCGCTCGGCGCGATTGCGATCGAGTTTCCGACGGAAATCTTCCGCGCATCCATGGCGTCGCGCGAAGGCTCCCCCGTTTGCCTCCGCAACTCTTCGAAGGACATCACGGGCTGCTCTCTCCGCATCTGTTCGCCCAGCAACGCTTGCCTTTCCTGTTCGGGGCTGAGGGGAGGCAGCTTCCCCAGATTGTTTCGAGTGCTCATGATCCGGTGTCATTATCGCTCGCTTCGAGGAGAAGTCGACCGACAACGGATGGAAAGCTTCAATTCGCGATTCGAACCCCCCGGTTAGCTCTCGGCTTGCCCGTTCTCAGCCTCGAAAGCGTAACCGAATTCGTCGATGTCCCGGGCATAGCGCCGCGCGACGAAATCGCGGCCCCAAGCGTCGTAGCCGGCGGCATAGGCGCCGTGGCGCGACGGGTTCTTGTGCGGCAGGGAAAGCGTGAGGCAGAGCCGGGCCGCGATGCGCGCGAAGTCCGCTCCCATGTGCTCGAAGCGGCCGACGGCATCCGCGCCGCGGACGTGGTCGCACTGCGGGCGCATGACATGCAGCCGCTCCAGCCAGGGCGCGCCGGCGTCGAGCAGGCGCAGCATTTCGCCGAACGAGACCGCCTGCATCTCGGGCAAAGTGGTCTTCAGCTTCTCGCGGGCATAGGCATGGAACGACACCAGCCGGTCCCAGGGATTGCGCACGAAGGCGAACTTGAAATGCCCGCCGAGATGCGGCGCACGCGCCAGGAGCTCGGGCAGGGTCTCATGCGTCGTGTTCGGATGCGCATCGGCCTGTCCATCGGCGAACGGCGCCAGCGCCGCGCGCATCGAGATCCCGCCGGTCTTCGGGACATGGGCGAAGACGAAGCGATGGGTCGAGGAGATGATCATGGGCGCAGTGAGCGGGCCTGACGTTGCTCCAACTGCAGCGGCGCGACCTCAAGTCATCGGAAATGTGCAGTATCCCTCGTCTGTATTCTCATCTCTCCCCGTCCCGCCATATTCCACCCGCAGTTCGCCCTTCGGCGTGTAAATGCCGGCGCGAACGAGCGATTGGAATTGCTGCTCCGGCGTCCAAGAATCCATCTCTTTCAACCTCTGACGGGCCGCCTTCACGAATCGGTCAGTTTCGTCCTCGCCAAAGAATTGTTCAGCAGTTTGCTCGTCTGGCATGCAGATACACTTCAATCATCGGCTCCTATTGTCAATGATTGCGGACGAAAGTACCCAATGATGCAGGAGTGATCTCGCACGGCGAGTTGGATGTGTGTTTTCGACATGAGCTCGGAACCGGGAAAACACGGTCCGCCTTCCGTGAAGGCGCCGCGTACGGTCTGAATGGCGTTTCCGAGTGGTGCCATGTCGTCGACGAACCAGTTGATCATCGCGCAGTCGAGATACCGTAACGTCCGTTCGCCGCTTTCGTGTCCACGAACCTCCCGATTTTGCGGAACGGCCAAACCGTTATTCTCGCGAAAGGCAACGAACTTCGGATACGCCTCCCTCAGCAGCGCCGTGTTCTCCGTATCCAGCAGATCGAAACATTGCCCCAGGTGGATATACGCCCCAAGCACCGCCGGATTCTTCACCACGCCGTCGCCGCGGCGCGCTTTCTCTTGCGCCCACTCGAAGGCCCGGCGCGGGCCGTGTTCCCAAAAATACACCCCGCGCCCCAGCCAGTCGTACGACCGCTCGCTGTTTTCCAACGGACGGCCGTCGAGCACCGCGCGCAACGTCGCCCGGTCGCAGCCGTGGTAGGCGACGACAGTGCGGTGGTAATCCAGTGAGCCCATGCGACCGATTGAACCCCGCCCGCAGCCTGATCTTCAAGATCAACCATCCCCGCCCGGCTGGCTTGCATCCGCGGCGCGGAAAGCTACACTCTCCCTTCTTTCATGAAATCCGCCCGCCTTTCTCTCGCGCTCGCCTTGGGGCTTCTCCTGGTTTTCGCGGGCGTTGCTCCTCTCCGCGCCGAGGGAGTTTCGCTGCCGCTCGCCCAAGTGAGCGTTCCCGCCCCGGTGCCCGCTACGGCGACGCCGGCTCCCGATTCGTTCGCCATCAAGTCGCCGGCGCCGCGGGATGCGCTCGAGGCCCCGTCCAAGAACCTGCTGCAACTCGTCGAGGCGGGTGGCTGGGCGATGTATCCGCTCGCCTTCCTGTCGGTGCTCTCGATCATGCTGATCATCGTCTTCCTGTTCACCTTGCGGCGCGGCGCCATTCTCTCCGCGCACTTCATGAACACGGCGGACGTGCTCCTGAAAAAGCGCGATTACCTTGGGCTGCTCGCCATCTCCTCGCGCCACAGCGAGGTCATCGCCCGCGTCGTCCAGCGCACGCTCGATTTCTCCACCAAACACCCCAACGCCCCTTTCCAGAGCGTGCGCGACATCGCCGAGACCGAGGGCGGCTCGCAGTCGGCGTCGCTGCTGCACCGCGTCACGTATCTGGCGGACATCGGCGTCCTTTCGCCGATGGTCGGGCTGCTCGGCACCGTCAGCGGCATCATCCGCGCCTTCGCCAAGCTCGGGAGCGGCGAGGCCTCCATCTCGCGCGACATCCTGCTCGCCGGCGGCGTCTCCGAGGCGCTCATCGCCACCTTTGCGGGGCTGGTGCTCGGCATCGTCTCCATGGGCTTCTACGGCCTCTTCCGCAACCGCGCCCACTCGCTCATCTCCGACCTCGAGATCGGCACCGCGCACGTCATGGGACTGCTCGCGGTGCACCACGGCAAGAAGAACCCCTCGCGCGCCGTCGTCGAGGAGGAGTACTGAGTTTCCTTCCGCCATGAGATTTCGCAAGCGCTCCGAACCCGCCGTCCTCGGCTTCCAGATCGCGCCCATCGTGGACGTGCTGCTGGTCCTGCTCTGTTTCTTCATCGTCACCTGGACGCTCACGCGGCGGGAGAATGAGCTCGATGTCAAGGTGCCGGTCGCGCAGAACGACCAGCCGTCGAATCCGCAGGTCAACCAGACGGTGCTCAACGTGAAGCGCGACGGGAGCGTCGTCTGGAACCGCCGGCCCGTGGCGCACGCGGAATTGGTGGCGCGACTCCGCGAGCTCTCCGATCTTTTTCCCGACTACGCCGTCATCCTGCGCGGCGACGAGGGGACGCCCTATAAGAACATCATGGCCGTGCTCGATACGTGCCGCGAAGCGCGCATCTGGAACGTGGCGTTCGCCAGCTCCCGCTCCGAACAATGATGCGCCGCCTCTCGCTCGCCACCGCCGTGTGCGCACTCGCGGCGACCGCCGCGCCCCTCTTCGCGCAGGCGCCGTTGCGGCCGTTTCGCGCGGACGACGAGAAGCCGATCCCGCGCGCCGTCCCCGTGCCGCGGCCCCTCGGGGAGGCGACTCCGGCCGCCGCCACGCCGCTGCCGATCCGCCGTGCGGAGCCGGTGGTGCGTCCCAAGGCGACGCCGCCGCCGAGCATCGAGCCGGCCGATCCCGGCGAGATCCGCATGACGCCGCAAGCCGGCGCCAAGTCGCCCGACCAGGCGCAGCTCGACGCGGCCGACAGCTACTACGCGCGGAAGATGTACGAGATGGCGGCCTCGGAGTACCAGCGGTACACCGAGCAGTACCCGACGGGCCCCGACATGCAGGCGGCGCTCTTTCGCCTCGCCGAGTGCTACCGCAAGACCGGCTCGAACAACGCCGCCCGCGCCGCGTACGAGAGCCTGCTCCAGCGCTCGCAGACGGGTGATTTCGTCGGGCCCGCCGCCTATCGCCTGGCCGATTCGTACTACCAGGAAAAGAACTACACGTTCGCGCTGCCATACTTTCGCAAGGCGGCCTTGCGGTTGAAGGAGCCGGCCGTCGCGATGGCGGCGCAATTCTACATTGCGCGCTCGCTGGAGGCGCTCGGCGGCAACGGCAATCGCCTCGAAGCCGTCGAGATCTATCAGAAGGTCGCCGACGCGAAAGAGGCGAATCCTTTCCAGGAAGCGAGCCGCCTCTCGATGGCGCTGCTCCTGCGCGACGGGGGGAAGACGGCGGAGGCGGTCAAGCAGATCAAGCTGCTCGCCGGCGCCACCCAAAGCCCGGAGCTCAAGGCCGAGGCGACGGTGCGCGCGGGCGTCTGGGAGATCGACCTGCAGCAACTGGGCAAAGCGGCCGATGACCTCCAGAAGGCGCTCACCATGCCGAGCCTCGGCAAGTGGAAAGAGGTCGCGCTGATCGGCCTCATGCGGATGGCTTACGACTCGGGCAAGTTCCAGCAGGTGCTCGATCTTTATTCGGAGAACGCCGCCAACTTCTCCGCCGACTCGAAGCCCGAGCTGCTGCTCCTCGCGGCCAACTCGCAGCGCCAGCTCGGCCACACTCCCGAGGCGCTCAAGCTGTACGACCAACTGCTGAAGGAATTCCCGCTCACGACCTACGGCCGCGACGCCGCCTATCAGCGCCTCGTCACTTATTACAACTCGGAGGATGAGAAACTCATCCCCGCGATCGACGAATACCTGACCGGGACGAACGACCCGGACAAGCGCGACCAGGTCCTCCTGATGAAGGCGGAGGCGCTGTACAAGAAGCAGAGTTTCGCCGCGGCGGCGCCGGTGTACGGGGCGGTGGCGCAGTCGAGGGTCCTGGCGCCGATCCTGCGCGCGGAGTCGCTGTTCAAGTTCGGCTGGTGCTCGATGCAGACACGCGATTTCGACAAGGCGATCAGCGCTTTCACCGAGCTGATCGACGGGCACCCGACCTTCAAGTCGCTCCCGCTGGCGATCGCCCAGCGCGCGATCGCGTTCCAGAGCAAGAAGGACTTCACGTCGGCCGAGAAGGACTACACGACCATCATCAAGAAGTACCCGAAGAGCAAGGAGCGCGAGTTGGCGTTGCAGCAAAAGGCGCTCATCCGCGGCGACCTCAACGACAAGGCGGGGATGGCGGAGAACTTCGAGCTGCTGCTGAAGGATTACCCGGAGAGCCTCGCGGTGCCGGAGGCGCAATTCTGGATCGGCCGCAGCGCCTACGACCTGAAGGACTACAAGAAAGCCGCGGAAAAGCTCGGCCTCGCCCGCAAGCTCGATGCGGAGGCTTACTTCGAGCGCGCCAGCCTGCCCCTCATCCTCTCGCATTACTATTTGAATGACAAAGCCGCTGTCGCGCGCGAGGTCGACGTCTATTTGAAAGACGGCAAAGGGACCATCCCGGAGGAAGTGCTGCGCTGGCTCGGCGAGCAATTCAACGACGGCGAAGACCTGGCCGTCGGCGAGAAGTACCTCGCGCTGCTGACCGCGCGCGAAGGGGCCAAGCCGAAGGATTTTCTCAGGCTCGGCCAGGCGCAGTTGCGGCTGCAAAAATACGCTGAATCGGTCAAGACCCTGCAGACGTATCTCACGACCGTCAAAGAGCCGCCGTCGCGTGCCCTGGGCTTGCTCGACCTCGCCCGTGCGGAGATCGGCGGCAAGGATTTCGCCGGCGCGCTGAAGGCGGTCGATGAAGCGCTCACGCTCCAGCCCGAAGGCAAGCTCAGCGGCGAAGCGCGCATCCTCGCCGGCGACATCGAGGCCGAACAGGAGCGGTGGGAGGGGGCGGCGAAACTCTACATGAGCGTCGCCTTGACGCTCGACGACGACGACGTCACCCCGCGCGCCCTCGAGAAGGCCGTCAATGCCTACTCAAAAGCGGGCAAGGAGCCGGAGGCCAAGAAGACGCTGAACACCTTGAAAAGCCGGTATCCGGAGTACCGCCAGCGGAAGATCACGGGGCCGGCGAAGTAGTGAGTGAGACAATGAGACAATGAGACAATGAGCCGGGGCTTGGTTCCTTCGAACCACGGTTCTGCGCCGGCTGACGCGCTCTGATTGTCTCATTGTCTCATTGTCTTTTTCCCTCTGGTGGCGGGTCCATCTTCAGATAAGAGTCCGCATACCGCGCGCCGTAGAGATGCATCGAGGGGGTGTCGAAATGGACGTTGTCCTCCGCGCGGTGCTGCAGGTCCTCGGCGGTGACGAAGTCGCAACGCGGGACGCCGGCGGCGGTCTTCGGAATGATGCGGTTGAATGCTTTCGCCTCTTCGCTGAAGTGGCCGATCTCGCCGACGATCACGGGGACGTCGGGGGTCTCGAGGTCCTTGCGGAGTTGCGCGATCATCGCGGCGAATTCCGCGGGGTAGGCGGCGACCTGCCCGGGTGCGCAGTCGGCCTCGCCCTGGTGCCAGAGAATGCAGGCCAGCTTGCCGCTTCTCATCGCCACCTTGGTGCGCGCGACGGCCTCCGCATAGTGGGGGCCGCCGGGCTTCCACGAGGCGAGCGTGGAGCCGCCGACGGCGCATGGAATGAGGCCGATCTTCGCCTTGGGATTCGCCTTCAGCACCGCGCGCGCGAATTCCGAGCCGGGGCCGACGCCGGCGCGGTAGTTGTCGAAATGCATCGGTTCCTTCGCGAGTGCCCAGGTCAGGTCCTTCCTCAGCATGAAGATGCGCGGGTTCGTCGTCACGTCTTCGGGACCGAGCCTGGCGCGGCCGGCCATGTTCGACTGGCCGATGAGCAGGAAGAGCCGAAGCTTGTCCGGCTGCGGCTCCGCGGAGCCGGAGTGCACCGTGACGAGGAGGCAGAGAAGGGTAAGGCAGGACCGCCAATGCATAAGCGATTCGACCTATCACAACCTGCGCCCGCCGGTCGAACATCAATGTGCAAGGGCTCGCCCTGAAGAGAAAATCCGCTGACAAAACGCACCGCCTGGCTCACAACAGGCGCCTCCGGGGTCACCCCGTCACCCTCTCACCTTGTCATCCCATGAATTCCCTCTTCTCTCTCTCCGGTGAAATCGCGGTCGTCATCGGCGCCACCGGGGTGCTCGGCGGCGGCCTGGCCGATGGCCTCGCGGCGGCGGGCGCGAAGGTCGCCGTGCTCGGGCGCAATGCGGAGCGCGGCGAGGCGCGTGTGCAGGCGATCCGCGCGGCCGGCGGCGAGGCGCAGTTTTTCGCGGCGGATGCGGGTGATCGCGCGAGCCTCGCGAAAGCGCGGGCAGCGATCGGCGCGGCGTGGGGCGCGGCCTCGATCCTGGTGAACGCGGCCGGCGGCAACGACCCCAAGGTGACGGTCACGCCGGAGCGCGCGTTTGAGACGATCGCGGCGGAAGACTGGCGCAACGCCTTCGACCTGAACGTGGTCGGGGGCGCGCTGTTGCCGTGCCAGGAATTCGGCCCGGCGATGTGCGCGGCGGGGCGGGGGAGCATCATCAATATTGCGAGCGTCTCG
>DASYIS010000347.1:0-13741 GCA_035997375.1 Chthoniobacteraceae bacterium | reverse complement strand
CTCGCCGGCGGCACGCTCAACTCGCCGACCAACCTGGAGTTTTGTTATCGCGGGTTGGCCGAACTGAGAGGGATGCCGGTGGAGGAATTGGCGGGGCAGGTGGCGGAGAACTTCGCGCGGCTCTTCGGCGCAGCCGAATCGAAAAAACCTGTGTAGAGGCGGCTCTCTGTTCGCTTTAAGCGAACAGGTGCCGCCTCCAATTCCTTGAGCATCTCCCGCGCGGGCAGCGTTCAAGGAAACACGAAGTCGCTTCCGCACTTGAGCGTCTCCAGCGCGACCGACGCTCAAGAAATTGGAGGCGGCACCCCTTCGCCTATGCTCAGGGAGAGCCGCGCTCTACACATTTTTTGGGGCGCTTCGCGCTACGCGCTACTGCCCCTTCAGCGTCTCCAGATACGCCAGCAGATCCGTGAAATCCTGCGGCTTGAGCCCGAGCGTGAGGCCCGGCGGCATGAGCGAGGCGGGGATGGCGGTGCGGGATTTCACGTCGGCTTTCTTGACGACGTGCGGCTGCGCGTCGGCGCCGAGGACGGTGATCGCGTCGCCGGTTTCCTGGCGGATCGCGCCGAGGAAGGTGTCCCCGCCTTTCGTCTCGACCGCGAACGCCTCGAACCCGAGCGCGATCGTTTTGCTCGGCTCCTGGATGCTGGTGATCAGGTCGGGCCGCTTGTAGTTCACCGCGATGGCGCTCAGGTCGGGACCGACGGGGCCGCCCTTGCCTTTGACCACGTGGCAGGTGGCGCAGATGGCCGCGAGCGGGCCGTTCGGGTCGCTGAAAATCTGTTCACCGTGTTTGGCGTCGCCGGGATTGGCGAAGGTGCCGTCGGCCTTCAGCGCGAGCGCGAAGTTGCGCTGGAGCACATCCGGCGGCAGGCCAGTCGCCGGCGTGAACGTGGTGCCGTCGAGCCCTGGAATGTGTGCGGAGAAGAGCCACGTGCCGCTCTGGTTGCCGATCTTCACGAAGAGCCGATTCACGCCCTGCTCGAGGTGGATCGCGACCTGGTCGGAGTCGGGATCGAAGCCGCGCGAGGCGCCGAAATCGTGGACCTTTTTCCCATTGAGCCAGACGGCGATCTGGTCGTCGCTGCCGCAGAACAGGCGCGCATCGGCCGCGGCGGTGGCGTTGATTTCCGCGTACGCATAGGCGCAGACCATGCCGGTGTTCTTGAAGACGTCGCCGAGATCGACCTTGCCCTGCGACTGCTCCGCATTTGCGTCGCGCCAGCCGACGTCGGGCTTCTCCGCGGTCGTGTACTTCTTCTTCAGGTCGGGCTGGCCGCCGGCCGCGAGCGCCTCCGTCTCCGGCGGGTGCATGGCGCCCCAGACGTTCTCAAACGGCCCGAGGACTTTCCATTTCGGGATGTAGCCGGACTCGAACGCGCTCTTGATCTCCGGGAGATAATCCGCGGAGATTTTGCCCGCCGCGATCCGTTCCTGGATCAGCGGCCAGCTCTGCGCCTGCATCTTTTTCAAGGAACCGATCGCGGCGCGACGCACCCGTTGGTCGTTGTTGTTCAGCCCGTCGAGCATGATCGGGAGCGTCTGCGGATCGTTGATCTGCGCAAGCGCCGTGACGAGCTCGCGCTGGCCCTTGTGCTTCTTCCCGTACTCGAGCAGCGCCTCGAGCGATTTGGGATCATGCAAATTGCCGAGCGCCTCGAGCGCGGCGGTCACGACCTTGAAGTCCTTGTCCTTCAGCGTGGCGGTGTAGATCTCGAGCGCGTTCGCCTTCGCGCCGAGATTCGAGAGCCCTTTGATGGCGGCGAGCCGCAGCGCGGCGTCGGTGCTCGCGGCGTGACGCGCGAAACCCGCGGCAGCCTCGGGCGCGCGCAGGTCGCCGAGCACCTCCACCACGCGGCGCGTCGCCACGGGGGAAAGCGGCACGTCGAGGAGCTGGAGCAGCGTCGGTTTCGCTTCCTTGCCGCCGATGTTCGCGACCGCGTTCACCGCGGTCTCGCGCAAGCCGGCGTCGCTCTTTTGATCGAGGGCGATCTGCGAAAACACCGCGAGCGTCGCGGGATCCTTTTGCAAGCCGAGCGTCTCGACGATCTGCCGGCGAACCTCGGGGTCCTGCTCTGCCGTGAGCCGCGCGCGCAAGGCCGGCAGCGCCTCCTGGCCGGTGGAAAGCGCGAGCGCCTTCGCGGCGGCGAGACGCAACGGCGCCTGGTTGCTCGCCAGCGCATCGGTGAGCGCTTTCACCGCCGTGGCGGTGCCGGCCCACGCCACGCTGTTGAGCGGCGGCGGCGACTTCACGGGCTGCGTGGCCCACCAATGGCCATCCCATTCCTTCGGCATGTAAGCAAGCTGGCCGAGCGCGTCGAGCGCCGGGTATTCGTCCGGTCCCTTGATCCGGGTGAGGAATTGCACGGCGCGCTCATCGTAGGCGTAGGTCAGCGTCAGCCAGGCCTGATCGCGCGTGCGCTTGTTGACAAACACCTGGTCCGCCGTGAGCAGATTCCCCACGGCCTGCCAGTCGCCGATCTTCGCCAGCGCGGCGCGGGAAACGAAGCGGACCCAGCGGTCGTCATCGTCCAGCGCTTTGATCAATCCCGACGTGCCCGCGCTCGCGTGCAGCCGGCCGAGCGCGATCGCCGCCTGCAGGCGGACTTCGGCGTTCTTGTCCTGCAACAGCGCGGCGATTTCGCCCGCGGCTTCGGCGGCGCCGCGCGTCGCGAGCGCGCGAGTGGCCTGAACTCGCACGTTCGCGCTTTCGGCCTTCAGCAACTGGCGAATGAGGCCCGAAGCGGTTTTGCGCAGTTCCGCCGATTTTTCCCCGATCAAATCCAGCGACCACAACGCATGCGCGCGTTGCACGTCACTCGCCTTGAGGTTGTTCATCGTCTCGATGAGTTGCGGGATCGCACTCTCGCCGCGATGCACCAGCGCCCACTCGGCGCGCAGCCGCTGGTCGCGGTCGACGTGGTCGAGCGCCTTGATCAGCTCCTCGACGGACGCCTTTTCCTCATTGGCCAGGCGGGGCGCCGGCTTCGCGTCGGGCCAGCTCACGCGCCACACGGTGCCGACGGTTTTCGGGCCGGATTTCCAGCCGCCGAAGCCCCAGTCGGAGATGAGCAGGGAGCCGTCCGCGGCGACGTACATTTGCATCGGGCGGAAATTGCCGCCCTTGTCTTCCGTGAGCATCAGCTCCCTGTTCACGAACTTGAAGCCGGCGCCATCCGGCGCGACTTCGATGGCGCTCACGTTGCGCTGGCCCCACTCGCTGAAGAGCAGCTTGCCGCGGTATTTTTCCGGCAAGCCGTCGCTCATGTAACAGAGCCCCCCGCACGGCGAGCCGCCGCCGAAATCCGTCAGCGCGGGCAGGAAGCGCTCATTGACCTCCGGCGCGCCGGGCCAGAATTGCGCCTTCTGCGGCCCCGGCGTTTTCAGCCCGTTCGTCTGATCGTTTTTGTAGTAGAACGGGTAGCCGTAGTAGCCGCTCTCGATGTGGTAATTCAGCCGCGTCCACCAGCCGTTGCCGTCGTCGGTGTTGTCGAGCGTGAAGGCGCGGTCCATCGCGTCGAGATCGACTTCGAGGTGATTGCGCGTGCCGCCGGAGTAGACCTCGAGCGCCGTGCCATCGGGCCGGCAGCGCACCACGCCGCCGCCTTGCAGCGTCGCCTCCGAGCCGTCCTTGCCCGTCGCGTGGTACACCCCCTTGTCGCCGGTGCTGATGTAGAGAAAGCCATCCATTCCAAGCGTGAAGCCGCTGACCACGTGATCGTTCAGCCCCTCGTGCGGCGGCGGCCCGAGGCTGGTCACGATGTCCTCGCGCACGTCGGCCACGCCGTCGCCGTTCGTGTCCTTGAAGCGCGAGAGCAGCGGATTGTGCGAGACGTAGAGCCAGCCATCGTGCCACAGCGAGCCGGCCGGCGAGAAGAGATCCTTCGCGAAGACCGTCTGCTTCCCGTCGGGCGCGAAGCGCGTGATCGTGCATTCTGGCGCCTTCGTATTCAGCCGCGAATCGCGCGGATCGTTGCCGACATAAACCGAGCCATCCGGTCCCGCCGCGACGGTCGTCGGCGTCTCGACGTTGGGGAAACTCGCGAAGACCTCGACCTTGAGCGCCGTGTCGCCGAGCAGCGGCGGCAAGGGCGGCGGCACCGCAGGCGGCGTTTGCGCGCGCAGCGAGGCGGCGCACGTGAGGACGAGCAGGGGACGGATGAGGGTTTTCATGGGCAATACGGGTTTTCCAAGTTGAGCCATGCGGCGGCGGTTGGGAAGCGCCGCGTAACGGGCCGCGCCACTTCCGGCGCGCGAGCCGACCGGCGTTCCTCTGTCGGACGATGGTTGTAGTGAGCGGGGGAAGAGGAGGAGGATGAGCGCACGGCCCGCCGCCTTTCCCGCATGCCTCGCCAACCCACCCATCTCCTGACCGTCGCGCCCGGGCGCCGGATCGCGATCGACGAAACGGGCGATCCGCGCGGGCACCCGGTGTTCTTCTTCCACGGCTGGCCGGCCTCGCGCTTGCAGGGCGCGGGCTTCAGCGAGGAGGCGCCGGAGCTCGGGCTGCGCATCCTGGCGCCGGATCGCCCGGGCATCGGGCTCTCCACCCCGCAACCGGGCCGCCGGCTGCTCGACTGGCCGCCGGTCGTGCGGGAGCTCGCGCGGCAGCTCGGCTTCGAGCGCTTCTCGGTGATGGCGGTTTCCGGCGGCGGACCTTATGCGCTCGCGACCGCCTTCGCGCTGCCGGAGTGCGTGGAGGCGACGGTCGTCACCTCCGGCGCGCCGCCGCTCGGGCCGGGGGCGGATCTGGAGGGGCTGCTGCCGGTTTACCGCTTCCTGCTGGCGAGCTACCGGCGCTGGCCGGTGGCGCTTGGGCATGCCTTTCACCTCGCGCGTCCTTTCGCTGCCATTCGACCGCCGTGGTGGAGCTGGCCGGTGATCCGCCGCTTCGCGCCGCGCGGCGACCGCCACGCTTTGCACAACCCCGCCGTGATCGCCAGCTCGCTCGACTGCTACGTGGAGGCCTGGCGCACGACCGGGCGGGGCGTTTACCAGGACGCCGAAGTCTACGCGCACGACTGGGGCTTCGCGCCCGAGGAGATTCGCGGGCCGGTGCGGATCTGGCATGGCAAGAGCGATCGCAGTTTCCCCTGGCGCCTGGCGGAAGCGCTCGCCAGGCGGCTGCCCAACTGCGAGACGCGGTTCGTGGAAGGCGAAGGCCACTACTCGCTGCCGATCCTGAAACGGCGGGAGATCATGGAGGATCTGATCGCGGCGCGTGGGGCGCGGACGGTTCCTAATCTTGCTCCTGCTCCTGCTCCTGCTCCGTCCGGTTCGCAGGATGTCGAAATCGATTGGGAGCAAGAGCAGGAGCAGGATTAGGAGGGCGGCAGCCGCCGCGAATCCCCCATTTACCCCGCCCCGGTTTCCTGCCAATCTCCGCGCCCCATGTCTCCCCTCCGACTGACGGCGCTCGCCGTCCTACTGTGTGCCTCGGCCATCCGCGCCGATGATCTCCGCGCCCTCCCGCCCGGCCAGGTGCCGAACGATGTCCGCCTGCAGCCGCAGAAGGATCTCGATGGATACTTCCCCTTCGAGGTGCCGGCCACGGTGGACGCCTGGAAGGCCCGCGCCGACAAGGTGCGCTTCCAAATGCAGGTCGCGCTCGGGCTCTACCCGATGCCGACGAAGACGCCGCTCAACGCCGTCATTCACGGCAAGATCGATCGCGACGACTACACGATCGAGAAGGTTTACTTCGAGAGCATGCCGGGGTTTTTCGTCACCGGGAATCTCTATCGACCAAAGACCGGCGGGAAGCACCCCGGCGTGCTTTGCCCCTATGGCCATTGGTCGAATGGGCGCTTCACGAACAACGCCGATCCGGTCGCGAAGAAGCTGATCGCGGACGGCGCGGAGAAGTTCGAGGCGGGCTCGCATAGCGCCCTCCAGGCGCGCTGCGTGCAGCTCGCGCGCATGGGGTGCGTCGCCTTCCACTACGACATGCTCGGCATGGCCGACTCGGTGCAGATCCCCGCCACCATCGTGCATGGCTTCAAGACGCAACGGCCGGAGATGAACACGCCGGAAAACTGGGGCCTCTTCTCGCCGCAAGCCGAGTCGCATTTGCAAAGCATCATGGGCCTGCAGACGTGGAATTCCATCCGCTCGCTCGACTTCATCACCTCGCTCGAGGACGTCGATTCCACCCGCCTCGCCGTCACCGGTGCGAGCGGCGGCGGCACGCAGACGCTCATGGTCTCGGCCCTCGACCCACGCCTCACCGTCTCGCTGCCCGCGGTCATGACCTCCACGGCGATGCAGGGCGGCTGCACCTGTGAAAACGCGAGCCTGCTTCGCATCGGGACCGGCAACGTGGAATTCGCGTCGCTCTTCGCGCCCAAGCCGCTGGCCGTCACCATCGCGCAGGATTGGACCAAGGAGATGAAGACCAAGGGCTTCCCGGAGATGGAGAAGCTCTGGGCGCTCGTCGGCGCGCCGGACAAGGTGCACCTCATCGACACCCTCAAGTTCGGCCACAACTACAACGCCGTGGCGCGCGCGGGCATGTCCGAGTTTTTCAACCAACACCTCGGCCTGAACATCCCGCCGGAGAAGCTGGCGGAGCGCGATTTCACGCTCTCCACCATTCCGGAAATGTCGGTCTGGGACGACGCGCACCCCGCGCCCGCCGGCGGACCGGAGTTCGAGCGCAAGCTCCTCAAGCAATGGCACGCCGACGTCCAGAAACAGATCGCCGCGAAGAAAGAGGAGATCGAGTCGCGCGGCTGGGAGGTGATCCTCGGCCGTACTTGGGCGAATGCCGGCGCCGCCTCCTACGAGGTGAAGCAGAAGGTCGACAAAGGCGATCATTGGCTCATCACCGCGCCGGTCCGCAACGACACGTACCATGAGGAAATCCCCGCGGTCTTTCTGCATCCGAAAACCTGGAATGGCTCGACCGTCCTGTGGCTGAGCGAACAAGGCAAGGCCGGGCTCTTCACCGGCGACAAGCCAAAGCCCGAAGTCGCCAAACTGCTCGCCGCCGGCGTGAGCGTCATCGGCATCGACCTGCTCTACCAGGGCGAGTTCTTGAAAGACGGCACGCCACTCCCGCGCACGCCGAAAGTCGCCAACCCGCGCGAGGCCGCCGCCTTCACCCTCGGCTACAACGAGCCGGTCTTCGCGCAGCGCGTCCACGACATCCTGACCGTGCGGAAATTCATCGAGACGGACAAACATCAGGCGAAGAAGTTCGGGATCGTCGCGACCGACGCGACCGCCCCGCTCGCCGCCGCCGCGCGTTTCCTCGCGGGCGACCGGGTGCAGGCGACGCTCATCGGACTGAGCAACTTCAGCTTCCAAAACGTGCCCGACATCGGCGACTTCTCGCTGCTGCCGGGGGCGAGCCGCTACGGAGATTTCGCCGGCCTGCGCGAGCTCGGGAAATCGCCGCTCTTCGTGACGGCCCTCAGCAACGAGACGCAGCCCGGCGCGGTCGAGAAGTTTCTCGAGGCGCTGAAGCCGTAAATCGGCGGATCGTCTTTCGATGGCGACCAACCTCCATAGTTTGCCGTGGCTGGCCGTGGCTTGGCTGACGCTCGCCAGCGTCAGCTTCGCTCAAGAGAAGCTCCCGCAAGGCAACGGCCTCGCGGCGAAGTACCCTGGCGACCGTGGGATCGCGAAGGACCCGGCGGTTTTCTTTGCCGATGATTTCGAGTCCGGCGATCTTGCGCGCTGGGACAACAAGGGTGGGACGATCGTCGTGGTCGACGAGAAGCCGCACGCCGGCGCGAAGTGTGCGGCGGCGCCGATGGAGAAGGGGAAGAACGAGGGCGGGGAGGCGAAGAAGTGGTTCGGCGAGGGCGCCGACCGCGTCTTCGCGCGGTGCTACGTGAAGTTCTCGGAAGACTACCAGTACAACCACCACTTCCTGACGCTGCTCGCGACGGATCGCAAGAACCGCTGGTCGCCATTTGGCAAGGCGGGGCTGAAGCCGGACGGGACGACTTGGTTTTGCAGCGGCATGGAGCCGTGGTTCGAGTGGGGGAAGAATCCGCCGCCGGGCGAGCTCAACTTCTACACCTACTCCATGGACATGGAGATCGACCGGAAGATGAACAAGTACTGGGGCAACGGCTTCTTTCCGCCGGGCCCCGGCCGCGGCCGCGCCGGCGACGAGAAGACCCGCGTCCTCCCGAAGCTCGGCGAGTGGCAGTGCTGGGAATTCATGATCGAGGCCAACACGCCGAAGCAGGCTGACGGCCGGCAGGCGATGTGGCTCGACGGCCAGCTCGTGGCGGAGTTCACCGGCCTCCGCTGGCGGAGCAACGCGGCGCTCAAGGTGAACTGCTTCTGGTTGCAACACTACGGCTACGACAGTGGCGACCCGACGCGGCAGTATCACCGGGAAAAGCAGACGGTGTGGTTCGACGATGTGGTGGTTGCGCGGGAGTACATCGGGCCGCGGGTGGAGCGGTAATTTGCGCGGTCTTGTTTCGCACCAGCCGCGGTGATACCCTTCCAAGATGACTGCCCTCCTCAATGATGAGCTGTACCTCACGCCCGAGGAGTACCTCGAACTCGAGGAAGGGAACGAGGTGCGGCACGAGTATTCAAACGGCTATGTCGAGGCGATGGCGGGATCAACTTGGGAGCACAACATCATTGTTCTCAACATCCTGACCGAGCTCACGAACCGGCTCGCGAACAAGCCGTGCGTCCCTCTCGGAATGGATCGGCGCCTCCGCATTCGGCGCCCGGAGAGCACCTTCTATTACTACCCGGACGTCATCGTGGACTGCTCCGGCAACAAGTCGTTGGAAGCGGTCGATCCGACGGTGATCTTTGAGATCCTCTCGCCCCGCACGCGCCGGAAGGACCAGGGAGAGAAGCTCCTTAACTACCTCAACCTCGCGTCAACGCGCGTCTATGTGCTCGTCGATCAGCGGCGCGTGCATCTCACCGTCCATCGCCGCGGGGCGGACGGCCAATGGGGGCTCGAAGCGATCACCGATCTCGACGCCGCGCTCGCGCTCCCGGAGGTCGGCTGCACGCTGCCCTTGCGCACCATCTACGCCCGGCTCTCCCTCACCGAAGAGCCGTGATCTCCTTCTTTCCAACGCGCAGTTGATTTCACGACCCAAACGGGAAATACTGAGTCAATTGATGAACTGCGACGTTTGTAAAAAAAATCAGGCGACCGTTTTCCTGACCCAGATCGTGGACGGGAAAATGCAGAAGGTGAACCTGTGCGAATCGTGCTCCAAGGAGAAGGGCGTGACCGATCCGACCGGCTTTGCGCTGGCGGATTTGCTCCTCGGCCTCGGCGCGGCGCAGGAGATCGAGCGCGGCGGCGGCGTGCAGAAATGCCCCACGTGCGGCTTCTCGCAGGCGGACTTCAAGAAGACCGGCCGGCTCGGCTGCGCGACCTGCTACGAGACGTTCGGCGAGGGGCTGCAATCGCTCCTCAAGGGGATGCACAAGGGGACGAACCACGTCGGGAAAGTGCCGACGCGCATGCAGCGCTCGATCGAGCGCGAGCAGGAGCTGAAGGATCTGCATCGCAACTTGCGCAAGGCCGTTTCCGACGAGAACTACGAGTCCGCGGCGGAGATCCGCGACCGCATCCGCTCCCTCGACGTCGAGGCCTGACCTTATGTCGATTCACAACATTCTCATCGGCGCCGGCGAGTGGCTGCGCGGCGAAGGGCCGCATCACCAGATCGTCGTCTCCTCCCGCGTGCGGCTGGCGCGCAATCTCCGCACCTTCGCCTTTCCCGGCTGGGCGAAGAAAGCCGAGCGCCAGCAGATCCTCGACACGATCAAGCCGCAGGTCGAGGCGCTCGGCGAGATGACCGACGCGCACTCGGTCTATTCGCACGACCTCTCCGCGCTGGAGAAGCAGGTCCTGGTCGAGCGCCACCTCATCTCGCGCGAGCACGCGGCGAAGGGCGTCGGCTCCGCCGTGATCATGAATCGCAAGCAGACGCTCTCGATCATGATCAACGAAGAGGACCACTTGCGCATGCAGGCGATCCGCTCCGGCCTGCAACTCAAGCAGACGTTCAAGCTCATCGACAAGGTCGACTCCGAGCTGGAGCAGAAGCTCGACTTCGCCTTTCACCCGCAGCTGGGGTATCTCACGGCCTGTCCGACCAACGTCGGCACCGGCATGCGCGCCTCCGCGATGGTCCATCTGCCGGCGCTCGTCTTGAGCGAGCAGATCAACCAGGTCATCCAGGCGGTGAACAAGATCGGCCTCGCGGTGCGCGGCCTGTACGGGGAGGGGACCGAAGCGCTCGGCAATCTCTTCCAGGTCTCGAACCAAACCACGCTCGGCGAGAAGGAAGAGGACATCATCAACCGGCTCAACAAGGTCATCGAGCAGGTGATCGAGCACGAGCAGAACGCGCGGCAGACGCTGCTGCAAAAGAAGCCGACGACGCTGCTCGACCACGTCGGTCGCGGCTACGGCATCCTGCGCCACGCCTACTCGATGAACTCGAAAGAGGCGCTCAACCACCTCTCCTTCATGAAGCTCGGGATCGACCTCGGCTTCTTCCCCGAAGAGTGGCGCGTGCCGAACGACGAGCTCTTCATGGAGACGCAGCCCGCACATCTGCAAAAGGGCTCCCAGCAAAAGCTCGCCGCCGAAGAGCGCGACTCCCTGCGCGCCGAGATCATCCGCGTAAAGCTCGCGAAGTTCCCGACGCCGGATGTGAAGGTGGTGGACCGGAAGGCGCCGCCGAAGGCGGAGTAGAGGGCGCGGGCATGCGCCACTTCTGGAGGAAGAATCTGCTGGACGGCGCGCAGGCGCTGCCGCAGCGGGCGCGACCGATCGTGCCAGGTTTGCTCGCGACAGCGCCTCAGCAATGGCTCCGCAAGGCGGGAACGGAAGCGCTCGCGGCCTGCACACCGGCGGAGCGCCAGGCGGTATGGAAACTCTGCTTCCCCGCCATCGCGGCCGAGGTGGAACTCGCGTGGACCACCTTGCCGGCGCAATTCATCGCCCGACGCCAGGGCGGGCCGGTCGAAGACGGGGATCCTTTGACCTGGCCGCCAGGGGAGGAGGAGGCCCGCCGCCTCCGCTTTCAGTGGCTGAGCCTGCTGGCGCCTTTGACTGCGGCCTTTCCCGAATACGGCTTGCTGGAATTGCTGCAACAGGAGCGCGCGATGATCGAAGCGCTCAGAAACAGCAGCCTTCCCGGGTACGATCCGCATCCCGGTAGCTCGCTCAATGGAGATCCGCTGGGCTACGTCGCCGTCGCGGTGCTCGATCGCGCCGACGCGAGCGCGGAGGCATTGCTCCAGGCGCTGCTGCAAACGATCGACCGCACCGAGACCTTCGACGTCGGCGTCTCGACCGCGCTGCTCTGCACCTCCTGGCCGAAGGCGTGGGAAGCCGTCGATGCACGGCTGGCCGCGGCGCCCCACGAATCGCGGATGCAACAGGTGCTGCTGTCCAGGAGAAAGGGGATCCACCCCGGGGCGTGGCGTCATTTTTTGGAGACGGCGCTGCGCGCGAAGCGCGGGCGCGCCTGGTTTGCATCGTACTTCTCCTACCGGTACCGCGGCCTGCAGGCGGCGGGGGAGGCAGGCGCCCTGGAGACGCTCGTGAAACTCCAGGCGAGCACAAGCGCGCGGCTGGCGATGTTGCGTACCGGCAGCGCCCGGGATCTGTTGCTCGCGCTGTTCGCCGAAGCGGAGGAAGACGGCCCGGCCGCGGTGGAGCAGGCGATGGAAGTCTTCGAGGAGAAGGATTCCGAGCGCCGTCTGGCCGCGGCGTGGTTTCTCGTGCACTGCCCCGAAGAATATTCCCACCCACGGCTGGCGCGCCTGGTCGACGACGCCGATTTTCACGTGCGGGCCGTGGCGGTCCGCACGCTGGGCGACACCTACTACGGGGTCTATCCTGGGCCGATCGACCCGGAGCGGCTCGAGTCTATCCTGACGCGCTGGCCCGACCCGGAGCCGCCGCCGCCGTCGCCCTGGCGGCCGCTCAAAGAAGCCCGTCAGTGCGCGCTGCTGCTGTTCGTGGCCAATGTGCTCGCCGGCGACGAAGCGCGGATCGAGCCGTGGCTGCCGCAGCTTGGCGAACAGCCCCGCGAATGGCTGGCGCGGAGGCTGAACGCCAAAGACCATCTCGGCATGCTGGTCGCGTTGCTGCGCGGCGCGCACAAGGGAGTGGCCGAAATCGCGGCCTACAGGCTGGGAAAAGCACCGCTCGCCTCGGAGGCCTTGCGCGAGGTCGAGGGGTTGCTGGCCCTGCGCCAGCCGGAGCGGCGGCTGCTCCTCCTCGAGCTCATCATGAAACAGGCGCCGGAGGTGAGCGCGGGCTCCGCGCGGCGCCTGCTCGCCGCTCGCACGCCCTCCCAGCGACTCGCCGGGCTCGAACTGCTGCGCCGCTTTGCCGCGCTGGAGCCGCTGCGCGCGGCCGGGGAGAGGCTGACCCGCGCATTGCCGCTCGCGAAGCGCCCCAACGCGGACGAAAAGCGAGCCATGGCGGAGGTCCGCACTTTGTTCTCGCTCGCTCCAATGGACACGCCTACGGCGGAGTCCCTGGCCGCCGAGGCCTCGACGGCGGCGACCGCCTTTGGCCTCGTCGATCCGGCGACGCTCCCGGTTTATCCGGAGCCGCGCGACCGCGGGGTCATGCTGCATTCGCCGAACACCGTGCCGCTCCTGCTGGAGATAGATGCGCTGGTTGCACAGCACGCGGAAGTGGAGATCACCACGACGGATTACAAGGGCCGCCCGCGCGTCACCACCTTCGCGCGCGGCTTCACTCCCTCGCGCGATCCTGAACTCTCGTACGAGGAGAACCGGAAGCTTTTCCCGCTGATCGCTATTTGGGAGGACTGGTGGCGCCAGCGTTCTCCGGAGAAGCGCGACCCTGACGGCTTCGAGTTGATCCGCATGCGGATGGTGGCCGATCTCTCGACTTCCAATCCGCCGCGCGCGCTGGAGCTTATCTACGGCCTGCACGAGGCGCCCGCCCTCCGGTGGCGCTACGCGGTCCAGGCGATCATCGGCTGGCTGGCGGCCAGCCTTCCGCCACCGGACGCGCGCGCCTACTTGCTGGATGCCGCGGAGACCGCCGCCGCGCGCCTGGCCGGCGAAGCGAACCGGTGGCCGGCCAATCATTGGCTCAACCTGGCGCGCGACGAAATCATCGCCCGTCCGCTCGAAGAGCCCGACCCGCCGACGGTCGAGGAAGTGCGCCGCTACTGGCAGGCCACCCAGGCGCATCCGCAGACGGCCCGACCCTGTTTGTGGGATGCGCTCAAGGCGCGCGCGCTCGGCGTGGCGACCGAGGACGAGCTGATCTGGCACCTGCTCGGGAGCAAGGAAGCGCCGCGTCCCTACGCGCCGCTGAAGTTCGAGCACCTCCAGATGGCGACCACGCCCTCCTACATCGAGCGCGTCCCCGACCTGCGACGGCCCGAGATCACACACGCCGTCGCCCGCTGCCGCGACCGGCTGCTGGAGCTGGAATTGCACCGCGGAGAAAAGCCAATCCCGGCCTCCTCCGCCGCGAGCTACCTCGGGTCGGTGCCCGGCATCGAGTGGTTCGTACGGCTCGTGGTGGCCCTCGGCAGTGAGCGGCTGCGGCGGCCGAAAAATTCGAACGACCTGTCTCGTGGCGCGGTTCTTTCGCGGCTCATCCTGAACTCTCACCCAGCTCCGGAAGACACGCCTGCGGCCTTTGCCGACGAGGTCCGCGCCGCGGGCATCCCGTTAAAGCGGCTCGCGGAGATCGCGCGCGTGGTGCCGCCGTGGCGGATGTTTGTGGAGG
>DASYIS010000346.1:0-3511 GCA_035997375.1 Chthoniobacteraceae bacterium | reverse complement strand
GGCCGACGCCAAGGCGAACGGCAGCAAAGCCAAGCGCGCGGCGACGCCCAAGGGGATCAACCCCTCGTTTGACCTCTGGTCGACCGGCGGCAAGGTCATCGCGAACTCGACCCCGAGCGACTCGGACCGGAACGCGTGGGTGAAGAACTGGTAGGGGGGAGTGTGCAGGGGCCTCGGGTAGGGCGGGCGTCCCGCCCGCCGCGGAGGGCCGAGGCGGCGGCGTACGGGACAAATGGCGGCAGGTGTATTTGGGCGAGGCGTCTTCGCCCGACGCGGATAGCAGCCCCTCGCCGTGACCTGAAATAATCGAGGCGGGCAAGATGCCCGCCGGGGCGGGCGGGACGCCCACCCTACCCGGGGCCAAGAGCGCTTCGCGCATGCGCCGGCCCCTCACGCCAGCAATTCCCGCACAACCTTCCCCCGCGTATCCGTCAGCCGGAAGTCGCGGCCTTGCACGCGGTAGGTCAGCCGCTCGTGATCGAGCCCGAGGGCGTGGAGCACCGTCGCTTGGAGATCGTGCACGTGCACGGGATCGCGCACCGGCAGCGCGCCGAGCTCGTCCGTCTCGCCGTGGGTGGAACCGCGGCGCGCCCCGCCGCCGGCCAGCCACATCGTGAAGGCGTGCGGGTGGTGGTCGCGGCCGAGGAAAGGATTCCGCTTTCCCTTGCGGCTTTCCATCATTGGCGTGCGGCCGAACTCGCCGCCCCAGACCACGAGCGTCTCCTCGAGCAACCCGCGCTGCTTCAGGTCGCCGAGCAGCGCCGCGAGCGGGCGATCGATCGAGCGCGTCTTGTGGAGGAAACCTTCGCGCAGGCCTTCGCCTTCGACCGAGCCGTGCGAGTCCCAGCCCCAGTCGTAGAGCTGGATGAAGCGGACGCCGCGCTCCGCGAGCCGGCGGGCGAGCAGGCAGTTGTTGGCAAAGCAATTGCGCCCCGGCTCCGTGCCGTAAAGCGCATGCACGGCGGCGGATTCCCCGCGCAGGTCCATCGCTTCGGGCACCGACGTCTGCATGCGAAACGCGAGCTCGTATTGCGCGACGCGGCTCGCGATTTCCCGGTCGCCCGTCTGCGCCATGTGCTCCTCGTCGATCCGCCGGATCGCCTCGATGCACGCCCGGCGCAACTCGCGATCGACCCCGGCAGGATTCTCGGCAAAGAGCAGCGGCGCCCCTTCGCCCTGGCACTGCACGCCCTGGTGGATGGACGGCAGAAAGCCCGAGCCCCACACGCTGCGCCCGGCGTCGGGCACCTTCCCGCCGGAGAGCAGGACGATGAAACCCGGCAGATCCGCGTTCTCCGAGCCGAGCCCATACGTGACCCAGGAGCCGAAGCTCGCCGCGCCCGGCAGAGCCGAGCCGGTCTGCACGAAGAGCTGCGCGGGCGCGTGATTGAACTGCTCCGAGCGCATCGTCTTGATGAACGTCACCTCGTCGACCATGCGGGCGAATTCCGGCAGCCGCTCCGAGACCCACGCGCCACTCGCGCCGTGTTGCGCGAAGGCCGCCTGCGGCGCGAGCAGCTCCGCGGCGCCCTCGATGAAGGCAAAGCGCCGCCCTTCCAGGAGCGAAGCCGGACACGCCTCGCCGCCGCGCTTGGCGAGCTCCGGCTTGTGATCGAACAGCTCCAGCTGCGAAGGCCCGCCCGCCATGTGCAGATAGATCACGCGCTTCGACGTGGCGGCGAAGTGCGGGGCCGGCGTCGCCCCGCGCGCGAGCGTCCCGAGCGCCATCCCGCCGAGCCCGAGCCCGCACGCTCCGAGGAAGTGGCGCCGCGTCACCGCCTGCAAACGCTCGCGGGTGAAGTGATGGGTCGGCTCGTGCATCGGACGCGGCGAACGCCGCGGCCACAGTATGCGCGATTTCCGGCGCGCTGCCAGCCCTGCATGTTCGCCAACCCAGCCGACCGATGATAGTGTGCTCTGCCAACCCGCTATGTTCGACAAACTCAGGAAGCTCCTCAAAGGCGAGCAGCGCCCCATCATCCGCTCGATCGACGACCCGGCCATCGGCCGACTGCTGTACTCGGACGACGACGAGGCGTGGTTGTCGGACCCGGCGCTGTCGCCGTGCGGCTTTGGTTTTTGCATCGTCGGCGACTGGGAGGCGGAGAACATCGAGATCCGGCCGGCGGCGGCGCTGCTGGAGCACGCGGCGCAGCTCGCCGCGGCGCCCCAGGCGTTGGTCGAGTCGGTCCGGCAACTGGTGCAGGCGCAGCTCCGGACCGAGAAGTCGCTCGAGCCACACCGCGGCGAGGTGGAAAAGCTCCGGCTCTACCGCGTCGACCTGCCCTGGCCGGAACGGCCGAACGACGGCGAGATCGAGCTGCGAACGTCCTTCGACTCGAAGCGCATGTGGCATTGCGCCTACCTCGGCCGGCAGCCCGCGGCGGCGTTGGTCTTTGCGGGGCTGGACGAGTAGGTCGCCGGCCGCCTAAGCCGTAACTATGCAAAACCGCGGCAGAGCGGCACCGTGGCACGGGCGTCCCGCCCGTGGGGCAGCGGGCATCCTGCCCGCTGCTTGGAGCACCACGAAACGGTGAGCCTCTGTTTCGACGGGCGAGACGCCCGCCGGCCCCACGGGCAGGATGCCCGTGCTACGGTGGCGCGGGCTGCGCCTAGTGAATAATCACGGCTAGCTAAGACCCGCCCTGCTCGCACGTATCCTCGGTAGCCCATCGAGTCCCACCCCATCGACCTCCCATGATCGCGCTCATCCGTTTTTGCCTCGGCCTCGCCGTGTTCGTCTGCCTGCTCTGCCACGCCTCCGCGCAAACGGTGATGCGGGCGCCGGATCACGAGGCCATCTCCGCGGAGCTGCGCAAGCTGCAGGCGGTGCCCATCCGCGTCCCGGCGGTCGCGGCGGAGGACGACTTACGGACGCAGCAGATCGCGGCGTTGCGGGCGCTCTACGAGCGGGCGACGAAAGGGAAGGACCGCACGCTCGCGGGCGAAATCGCGGCGGAGCTTCGCCGGCTCGGCGTGATCCTGCCGTACGAGGAGAGCCTCCAGCCGAAGGCGCTTGTCCATCCGACGACGCACGTCGTCTATTATTTGGAATCCGACGGGCGGACGGTCAGCGCGATCTCGCCGGAGGGGAAGATTCTGTGGCACCGCGACCCGCTGCGCGACGCCGGCGTGGGGCCGTATCGCTATGCGAAGCCGGTGATCAACGGGTTCATCTTCGCGGACAAGACCCCGGAGCCGAAGGCGCTCTCGATCGGCTACAATTCGAGCCAGTTCGGCCTGCTCGACCTCGCCACCGGCGACTTCCGGTTCCAGGGGCAGAACTGATCTGCCGGAGTCTCTCCGGCCGAGGCGGAGCGGAGCCCTCGACCGCGGTGTGGATGCGAAACAAGCGCCGCCTCTACACCCGTGGAGGCGCTTCGCTCTTGGCAGCCGGCCTTCGGTTCAGGTTCGCCATGCCGCATTTTTCGTGTATCTCCTTGCTCGCGCTTGGCTCTTCCTGGTCCCGCGCCGTTCCCTTCCCCATGAAAAAAGTCGCCGTCCTGAGCAC
>DASYIS010000345.1:0-2913 GCA_035997375.1 Chthoniobacteraceae bacterium | reverse complement strand
TGCGCCGCTCCAGCGAGAGCTCCCGCAGCCGCCCGCGCAAAAAATGCGTGTTCTCCGGGTCGGCCGAACTGTCCGCCACCAGGAAATCGGGCGTGCGGCCGTGGGTGCGGCAATTCTCCGCAAAGCTCCGCAGCGCCCGCGCGACCAACTCGTACCGCCGGCCGCCCGTCGGCACGCCGAGCGCGGAGATCGTCCCCGGGGTCCCGCGCATTTTGTCGAGCCGCGTGCGGACTTCGTCCGAGGAAACGAGCAGCCCCTCCGTTGCGAGCGTCGGCAGCAACCGCTCGAGCGCGGCGGTTTCCATGGAGTCCCACCGGTGCTTCTCCGCGTACTCCGCCACGTGCCCGGCGAGCGGCCGGAACTTCGCGCAGCCGAGCGCGAAGTCGACCGCGAAGGCAGGCACGATCCGCGGCGCGCGCCCCGGCACGTGAACGGCGTACGCTTCGCTCGAGAGTTGCTCGACCGCGAACACGCCGCGCTGCCAGGCGGTCTCCCTCGCCCAGGCGTCGGGCGCCGGCGGTTTGAGGAAGGAGAAAAGACCCATACGGCCTATGCATGCGCGAGCCACGCATTGCTTTCGAGCCTTGTTTCCCATTGATTCCAATTCGGATGACCACCGCGAACAAAATCACCATCGCGCGCATTCTCTGCATCCCGGCCTTCGTCACGATGGCGATCTATTACGGCCGCAGCGTACGCGACGGCGACCCGCAGCCGTGGGAGCGCTGGTGCGCCGTCGTCATCTTTGCCATCGCGGCGGCCAGCGACGGGCTCGATGGCTACATCGCGCGCCGCTACAATCAGCGCAGCAAGCTCGGGGTCATCCTCGACCCGATCGCCGACAAGGGCCTGATGTTCGCGGCGATCATCACCCTCACGCTTTTCCGATGGAACGAGGACTACGAGTTTCCGGTCTGGTTCCCGGTCCTCGTCATCACGCGCGATCTCGTGGTCATCATCGGCGTCGTCATCCTGCACATGCTCCATGGCGGCGTGCAGGTCCACGCCAGTTGGACGGGCAAATGGGCCACCGCCCTCCAGATGGCCGCCATCATCATCGTCGGCCTGCAGCTCAACTTCTTCACGAAAGACTTCACCCTCCTCGGCCACCCGTTCGAGGTGAAATTCTTCGACGTGGCCGTCTGGCTGGCCGGCCTCTTCACCGCGGTCTCCGGCTTCGGCCTGGTCGTCGACGGCATCGCGCAGCTCCACTCGCGCGGCCATGGCGAGGGCGGGTTTAAGGAGACCGGGGCGAGAGAGGAAAGAGAAAATCGAGGCGGGTGATTTTGGTGGGTCGTGCCGCTGTTTGCTTACTTTGCCACCGCCGCCGTCTCCGCGGAGAGTTCACCCTCCTTCGGCGGGGGCAGCGTGACCTTGCCCGTCGCCGCCCACTCCGCCCCGCGCGCGAGGGTGAGCTGGAAACCGAGCCCGGAGACCGCGGGCACGGCGTGGCCCATCGTCGTGTGGAAGACGCGGCCCTGGCCGTAGTCGATCGTCATCAGGATCGGCTCGTTTTCGTTCGTCCCGCCTTGCGAAGGATCGTTGAAAGCCGTCGCGAGGACGGTGAGGTTTTTCGCGGGGCCGCGGAGCTTGGAGTACAGCTCGTCGGCGGTGTGCTTCCACTTCGTCGGGAAGCCCTTCACGATCGGGTGCTCCGGCTGCCGGACTTCGAGGACGAACTCGTGCTGTTTGCCGTGCGTGCCGCCGGCGCCGGGCGTCTCGTCGCGCACGATCGCCCCATCGCGCACGCGGAGCATCGGGCCGCTCTTCTCGTTGCGCCCGCCCCAGCCGCCGAGGCCGATCATCTCGTTGTACTCCGGCCATTCGGGAAACGAATTGTCCGCCGCGTGGACGGTGACGAAGCCGCCGCCGCCGCGCACGTAGTCGACGAAGTCCTTCCGCACCTCCTCGGGCCAGGACTCGCCGTTGTAGTTCGAGACCACCACCGCGTAATCCCTGAACTTCGGATGCCACGCCTTCCAGAGGTCCGGCTTCTGCGCGTCGTAGGCCTTCTTCTCGGCCTCGTACTGCGCCTTCGCAGCCTTGTATTCCTCCTGCTTCTCCGGCGTGGCGTTCTTCGGCGCGTCGGGCCCGCGGCGGAACGGCTGCGGCGTCGTGGAGACCTCGACCGTGAAGCGCCCGCTCCGCTCCAACGCCGACTGGAGATAAGGCGTCGTCGTCTTCCAGTCGTGATTGTTCTGCCCATCGATGATGAGAGCCTTGAGCTTCTCCGCCGCGCCGGCGGAAGAAGCGGCGACAGCCAGGACGAGGGCGGCGAAAAAGAGCGAGCGCGAACCGGGGGAGAGGGTCATGCGCGCAGACTCGCCTGCCGCCGGGAAAGAGACGAGCAAAATGGGCGTGTTCGCTTCCGGCGACTACGAGGCGGAGTTCCGCCTCGATCAATGATTGCGTTTGCCAATGGCAACCCTAGCAATTGTCCCGATGAACGAGTCGCTGTCGTGGTGCCGGACGGATCGGCGGCTGAACCAATGGGCGCCTGCCCTGCTCGCGCTCTTCCTCAGTTCGCCGATGCCTCCCGCCGCGGCCGATCCCCTGCGAACGCCCAAAAGTGAGGCCCGCGTCTTGATGGAGGAGGGCGTCCGCCACTACCAGCAACACGTCGCCGAAGCCGCGCTGGCAGAGTTGGACCACGCGGAGCTGCTGGGCGACCAGACGCCCGATCTCTTCGCCGCGCGCATTCCGCTCCTCTGCCAGGCGGCCCTCGGCCCGAAGAAGGCGGAGCGGGGTCAAGAAGACGAGCCTCTGCCCGACGACGGCCCGATCGATGAACGCGTTCGCCTGATCCTGCGGGCGATCGCGGACGACGATCGCTACCAGCGCGACAACCTGGAAGCGGGGCTCGAGATTTTTGACGACAGCGGCACCATGGAGGGGCGCTCCTATGAACTGCGC
>DASYIS010000344.1:0-18081 GCA_035997375.1 Chthoniobacteraceae bacterium | reverse complement strand
TTCGCTTAGGCTCAGAGAGAGCCGCCTCTACACAGGATTACAAAGCCGGCTGCGCCGCGCCTGGCTATGGAATATCGACCCGCAACAGCGCCTGCGTGTTGTTGGTAAAGATGACCTTGACCACAAGCGAGCCGGTGGAGTTGTAGCTCCGGCCGACGCCGAACGCGCCGGCATCGGCGGCGAGGGTGGTGAGGCTGCGGATGCTGCGCACGTCGCCGGCGAGTTGGCCGGGGCCGGTGCGGAGCAGTTGCCGGAAGACGCCCGCGGAATCGACCGCCCAGAGGCCGCTGTTGTTGGCGGCGGTGACGGTCTTGCCGGCGACCTTGCCGAGCACGACCGGGCCGCCCTGTGCGCCGCCGGGCAGCGCGATGGAGGAGAGCGCCTGCCAGCGCGGGCCGTTGAGGGCCGGTGTGATGACATGGCCTGCCGCGTCCGGCGCGGCTTCGTTGAGCTGCGCGAGCTTGCGCGTCTGCGTGTCGTCGTTCCACCAAAGGCCGACCCGGTTCGTCGGCGTGACGCCGGTACCGCGCAAGAGGGCGAGCCAGGCAAGTCCGCGGTCGCCGGCCACTGGGTCGTAGAAGCTCGCGTATTGCGCCACGCCGGCGTCGGTCGCGGTCTGGCCGACCTCGGCGACTTTGGAGTCGGTCGTCGCGCTGCCGCGCCGGCCGAGAACCGCCTTGGCTCCGGCTTTCAAGGTGCCGGTGAAGGCAGCGCCGCCGTCCGGAGTCAGCGCGGGCAGGCCGAAAGCGCTCCACGCAAACGAGTCGCCCGGCGCGGGGGCCTGCCAGGTGGAGAGGAGGCGCGAGACGCTGCCGTCGGCGGCGATTTTCAGCAGGGCGGTCGATTTGTCCGATAGCGTGGCCTTGGCGACCAGCCCCTCCGCGCCACCCCATCGCCCCTGCCCCGCCGACGCGAGCGCGGGCTGCAGCACGCTTAGGGTCGAGATCGTCACGCCGGGCGAGAGCGTGCCCTTGACGCGCAGCAGGACGTGCGTCCCTGTGGCATCGATGCGGAGCAGCACGGCGCCGCCCGGGGCGGAAAGCTGGCCGAGCACATAGAGCGCGCCGTCGATGGCCTCGACGCTCGTGAAGGTGGTCACCGATGCGCCGGCGGGCAGGCCGTTGCCGGTGAGTGGCGTCCCCGATTTCAGGGCGAGCGCGAGCGAGCCGTCGTTGCTGAAGACGTTGGACCAGACGCCTTGGGCAATCGCGCCGCGCGCGCCGGGCGCCTTGACCCGGGCGATGAAGGCGAGCGCGCCGTGGGGTGAGAGGACGGGATTGGAGAAGCTCAGGAACGTCGACGGCGCGGCACCCGGCGCGGCGAGGGTCGTCGCCGCCAGCACCGTGCGGGCGCCGGTCTCCTGCTGAACCAGGATGCCGCTGAGCGTGGTGCGGCCGACGGCCAGCGTGATGGTCGAGGCGACGTGCCGGAAGTCGCTCAAGGCGGGCGGACCGAAGCCGGTGATCTTCGTCCCATCCGGGAAGTAGAATTCCGGCGGCGTCTGGAAGAAGGTCTCGCCGCCGGCGACGAGCAGCGAGGCCGCCGGCGCGGCGGGCCGGCCCGGCGACACGTACAGGGTCACCTTGACGTACGCCGTCTTCCCATAGGGGTCGCCGACCGTGTACCAGAACTGGTCCGGCCCCGCGTAGCCCGCGCGCGGCTGGTAGCTCACCGTCTGCCCGCTGATGGCGGTGGTGCCATTGAAGGCGCTGTCGACCCGCGTCAGGGTGAGCGCGTCGCCGTCCGGGTCATGGTCGTTGTCGAGGACATGCAGGAGGAACGGTCCCGGGCCGACGAGTTGCTCGTACACGTCTTCGGTGCCGATCGGCGCGGCATTGCTCCGGACCCGGACGGTCGCGGTGGCCGTCGCGCCGGAGAGATCCGCGATCGTGTAGGTGAACTGATCGGTCCCCGGAAAACCCGACGCCGGCGTGTAGCTCAACCCGGTCGCCGTCACCGCGACCGTGCCGTGCGGCGGGGCGGCGAACGAGGTGATCGTGAGCGTGTCGCCATCGGCATCGCTGTCATTGGCGAGCACGGGAATGGCCGTGGCGCCCGGCGTGGCGAGGACGATCGGGCCATCGTCGGTCGCGACCGGCGGCGTGTTGGCGAGCGTGGTAAAGGTCAGCTTGTCACCCGCGGCCGTTCCCTCGGAGTTCGTCGCGCTGACCTGAAAATAATACTGCGTCCCGGGCAGCAGATTCATGGCGGCCGAGGAGAACAATTGAGCGCCGCGGCTCGCAGCCACGGGCGCGAGGGTGACCGAGTGCCCGAGGTTCGCCGTCTCTCCCCACGCGAAGGTGATCGTCGTGTCGGCGCCGTCGCAGTCGACGGCGCCGGTCAGCGTCGCCTGCCGGGCGCGCACGCTGCTCGCCGCGACCGTGGTCACCAGCGGCGCGGCCGGCGGCAACACCGGAGGCTGCACCGCGCGGATGATCCTGCTCGGCCCGCCGCCCGAGCTCGGAGCGCTGGCGAGGAGAAGGCCCGGTGCGGAGATCGCCGACGCCACCTGCGTGTTCACTCTCTTGATCCAGTTGACCCCGTCCAGCGAGAGCGAGATGCCATAGCCGGTGACGACGAACATTCCGTCCTGGACGAACAGCCGGCCGGGGTAGCCTTCCAAGCCGGTGGTGGGAGTGTTCGTCCAAGTGACGCCATCGACGGAGGTAAGGTAACCGTAGCCGTCGACAAGGTGGAACTTCCCGCCCGCATAGCAGATCGCCCCGCCGTAGTTGGTTCCGGGATAGGGGTGAAATTGCCAGGTGACGCCATCGGTCGAAACGCCGGCGACGAGGCCGTTGTCGTAATCGAACGCGAGGTAGCGCCCGCCTCCGTACGCCTGCGGCATCCGGGTCGCCGCGGTCCAGTTGAGGCCGTCGGTGGAGCGGAAGACGGGGTCGCCGTTGCGCCCCGGAATCCAGAAAGAATCGCCGAAGCAACTGACCGGGGGCGCACTGTAGAAGCGCTGCTGGGGGCCGATGAGGTGATTGGCCCATTGCACGCCGTCGGTCGAGGCGTAGGACCGGTCGTCCTGGCTGGTGACGACGATGAGCCCATTGCCCGCCGCCACGGAGGCGAGGTCGAAGTAGCTGGCGCGCGCGATGTCCGCGAGATGCGTCCAGTCCGCGCCATTCGCGCTGGTGTAGACGCCGCCGCTCAAGTCGACGGTGAGGAATTGCCCGTTGAACTGGACCAGCCCGATGATCGGGTAATTGGTAAAATGGCTTTGGTTGGCAAAGGCCACGCCGTCGCCCGAAGCCACGAGGAGGCCGGATCCGCCGACCGCGACGATGCGACCTCCGCCCTCCGCCATTCCGGTGAGGCCGGGGAGACTGCCGGCGGCGAACAGCGTCTCGCCCGCGGCCTGCGGGTCCGTGCTCGAGATGCGCGAGATGCGCGCCGAGTACTGGTCGGTATAGTAGAGCGAGCCGCCGCTGGGCAGGAGCCGGCCAAAGCTGCCCGAACGGAAGACGGTCCAGGTGAGGCCGTCCGTCGAGGAGTAAATGCCGCCGCCGCTGCTCAGCCAAAATGTCCCGCCGGCGAAGGAAACCGCCGCGGAGTCAAAGATATTCGACAGGCTCGCTTTCACCCAAGTGATGCCATCGGTCGAGGAGAAGACGTTGGAGTAGCTGGAAGAGCCCGCGCCCGCGACGACGAAGCGGCCATTGCCGAAGGCGATCGTCGGGGTGGAGAGCGAGAGGTAGTCGGTGATCGAGTTCCCCGACCAACTGACGCCGTCCGTGGAGCGGTAGGCGCTGTAGCCGCCGACCGCGACGAACGCAGCATTGCCAAAGGCGACATCGTTGAACTGCCCCGAGCCGCTGAGGCGCGAGACCCAATGGTCGCCATCGGTGGAGCTGACGATCGTCGCGTAGCCGCCGACCGCGACGTAGGTGCCATTGCCATAGGCGGCGCCGTAAAGCCACGAACTGGTCGCCGGCGTCGTGATCTGCCACTGCGCGCCGTCCGCGCTGCGGGCGATGGCGCCGTTGCTGCCGACGGCGACGAACCCGCCATTGAGCCACGCGACGCGCTGAAAGCTCTCCGAGGTCGGCTTGGGCGCCACCTGCTCCCAAGTCTCCAGGTAGCTCGAGACGATGGTGACCTGCACCGGGTCGGTGGTGTAAGAGCCGAAGGCGTTGGTCGCCGTCAGCCGATAAGTCCCCGCCTGCTCCGCGGTGACGGGGTAGAGGTAGAGCCTGGGGTCGGTGGCGCCGTCGACGGGGCTGCCATTGCGCTCCCACTGGAAGGTCATCGGCCGCGAGCCCTTGAACGCCGCCTTGAGGTCCACGGCCTGGCCGGCCAGCACGCGGGCGCCCGCCGGCGCGAGCGTGAGCTGCGGCGCGGCGTTCCGCACCACGATCGTGACGGTTTTGCTCCGGGCGCTGCTCGCGAAGTTGCGGACGATGACGTAGTAAGCCCCGGAGTCGGCGTCGGTGGGATTGGCCAGCGACAGGGTGGCCGAGGTTTGGCCGGCGAGCGCGACGTCGTCCTTGTACCACTGGTACTGCACGCGCCCGCCGCCCGTGTTGTTCACATAAAGGTCGATCGCTTCCCCGGAGTAGACGTCGGTGGCCACGGGGTCCGCGGTGATCGCGACGGGCGCGGGCGTGACGTTCGCCAGCGCGTTGTAGAGATCGAGCTGCGCGCCGGTCACCGAGTAGTTGTAGAGGTTGCCGTTCGGCCGCGCGGTTTCGAGGAGCCGCTGCTTCAGCCAGGCGGCGGTCTTGTCGGGAAACTCCGCCTTCAGGAGCGCGAGCACGCCGCTGACGAACGGCGTCGCCTGCGAGGTGCCGGTGAGCGTCTCGTAGTCGGTGTCGCTCGCGATGCCGAGCGAGTAAATGTTGTAACCGGGTGCAAAGAGATCGACCGACTTGACTCCGAAGTTCGAGGAATAAACCGGGTAGCCGCCGCCCTCGTTGCCGACCGCGATGATCGTGTCCACGTCGAACCCGGCGGGATAGACCGGCGTGACGTCGGTATTGGCGTGATCGTTGCCGGCGGCGGCGACGCAGAGCACGCCGGCCGCGCCGGCGGTGGCGATGGAGTCGTGGAGCGCCTGGCTGAAGGAGTTGGACCCCCAGCTGTTGCTGAGGATTTGCGCGCCGTGGGCCACGGCGAAGTCGATCGCGCGGACCGCATCCGAGCTGGCGCCGGAACCGTGCGAGTCCTGGAATTTGATCGGCATGATGGTGACCTGCCACGCGACGCCAGCGATGCCGAGGCCGTTGTTGCCGCTCGCACCGAGGATGCCGGCGACATGCGTGCCGTGCCCCTCGTCGTCGTTCGGGTCGGCGGTATTCCCGTAGAAATTGACACCATGGACGTCGTCGACCCATCCATCGTGATCGTCGTCGAGGCCGTTGCCCGCGACCTCGCCCGGATTTTGCCAGATGTTGTCGCGGATGTCCTGGTGCGTGTAGCGGACGCCGGTGTCGATGACGGCGACGAGCACGCCGGCCGCCGAGGTGCGGAGATCCCAGCCGGCCACCGCATTGATGTCGCCGTTGGAAGAGCTGTCTTCCAAGCCCCACTGCTGGGAAAAGGAAGGGTCGTTCGGAACCGCAGAGGTGAAGACGAGGTAGTCCGGCTCCGCATAAACCGCGGGTCCGTTGGCCTTGGAAAACGCGGCGACGGCGGCTTCCACGGCGCCGAGATTCGGCTGCGCCAGCCGCACGATGAGCAGGCCATTGCGCGCCAGGGTCGTCTGATCGAGCGAGCCGCCGCTCGCGATCACGGCGGCGTCCAGCGCGGCGATGTCCAGGCCGGGACGGGGCTTGAGCAGGAAGTGGTCGGCGACCCAGGCCTCGCGCTTCAGCAGGGTCTCGGCGGGAGCGGCGGGAGCGGCGGCGACACCGTTCGCGCCGGGAGCGGAAGGGGCGCGCTGCCAGGTTTCGCGGACTTCGACCGCCGGGTATTTGAACTGGGTGTCGAGGAGGTATTCGCGCTGGAACGTGCCGTCGTGGGTCGCGAGCCGCTCGCGCTGCTGGAGGATTTGGCTGTCGGGGAAGCGCCGCGTGAGCCAGTCCGCAGTTGACTGGGAGAGGGCTTGGGCGGCGGCGGGAGCAGCGCCCGCGTTTGCGGGTGCAGGAGGCGCGGGGAGCGTTGGAATGACGATGACCGGCGCGGGCGAGGGCGCTACGGCGTCGGCTGCGGACGGAAGGGGTTGCGCACGCCTCGCCAAAAAGAAGACCAAACCCAGCACCACCAATGCGAGGAGGAGTCCGGTCGACACCACGCGTCGAAGGGTCTTGAGGGTGAGCATGAGGGGCGTCTTGGAAGCGCGTCTTTGCTACACTCGAACGCGCGGTTTTTCATGTGAAATTTTCGGGACAGTTTTCGTAGTCCGCCGCGTTCTCGCGTTCGGGATGGTTTGGTTCCATCGCGGAGCGATGCTTGCCGGTAGCCGGGGGTTTCAACCCCCGGTTGATGCGACGCGGCGCTGCGTCGCGGAGCCGACGCTTGCGTGCACGACGCGCGCTTTCAGGCAAACGTCGCTCCGCGACGTGGGCCTTCGCGGCGCAGTAAACCGGGGGTTAAAACCCCCGGCTACCGTCAAGCATCGCTCCGCGATGGTGCTTCACCCGCGTCCGTGTCGCTCGTCGTCAAACGGGGATGCCTTGCGTCGTCTTGTTTGCGCGCGAGTACCAAGCAGTGATTGATCGAAGCACGGCTCCCAAAGCGGCAGAGGACTGCCCGCGTTCCAAAACCTTGCGGAGGATCGGTGCGTCTCCGGCTGTCATCGCCTTTGGCCAGAGGGAAACGACGGCGCGCTTTCCACCACATCACCTCTCCATAAACTGCACATCCCCGCGGCGAGACGGCGTACACCACCGTCTCGCGCCCGTCCAAGCCCTAGTGGTTGAACATGAACTCTTTCGCGTTCATGAGCGCCCAGAAGACGTCGTGGAGGACGAGGGGCTGCTCCTCGGTGACGCCCCAGGTGGGCTCGAGCTTGAGGATTTCCTCGGCGCTCGGCTGGCGGCCGAAGCAGCGGAGAAAGAGCTCCTGCACGATCTCGACCGGCGTCTTGTTGGCGGCGATCATCTTCTTTACCACGGCGCCTTCGCTGATCTTCGCCTCGACGGTATCACCGTTGATGAGGTGGAGCGCCTGGCTGAGCGTCGGGCCGACTTCCTCGCGGGAGCAGATGTTCTCGCGTTTGCTGCGGCCGAAGGTGGTCAGGAAGTAGTTGGTCGTCCGGCCGTCGGCGATTTGCACCGAGCGCGCCTCGAGGGGCAGGCCGCGGAAGCGGTCCTTGGTCTCGGTCACCTCGGAGATGCAGTCGAGCATGACCTCGGCGCGCATGCGGCGGATGGTCGCCTTGGCGAAGTTGCGCTCGTCGCCGCTGTTCGTGTCGTTCGGTCGGGTCGTCTGCTGGTAGGTGCGCGAGGTGCAGACTTCGCGGACCATCGTGCGCAGATCGAACTTGTTCGCCATGAGGCGCTGGGCCAGCGCGTCGAGCAGCTCGGGATTCGAGGCTGGGTTCGAGATGCGGACATCGTCGACCGGCTCAATGATGCCCCGGCCCATGTATTGCGCCCAGATGAGGTTCGCGACGTGGCGCGCGAAGTAGGGGTTCTCGTCGGAAGCGACCCAGTCGGCGAGCACTTGGCGGCGATCCTTGTCCTTGGTGTCCGGGGCGTCGCCACCGAGGAACTTCGGCGGGACGACGCGGTTGCCGACCGGGTGCTGGGATTCGCCGGAGCCGCGGTTGAAGACGATGCGCTCACGGGGATCTTCGCCCGGCTTGCGGCCGACCTGCGTGAAGAAAGCGACGAAGCCGCGGTAGTCGTCCATCGTCCAGCGGTCGAACGGATGGTTGTGGCACTGAGCGCACTGGATGTGGATGCCGAAGAAGGCCTGCGCGGTGTCTTCCGCGATCTTCATCGGGTCGGTCTCGCCCTGGTAGTAATTGACGGCCGGCTCGACGAGGTTGGAGCCGTTGGAGTCGATGAGCTGCCGGGCCACCTCGTTCATCGGGATGTTGTTCTCCAACTGGTTGCGAATCCAGGTGTAGTACGCCAGCGTCGATTTCGGGTTGCCCTGGTTCTGCTGCTGCGGGGTGCGAATCTGCAGGAGCTCGCTCCATTTCAGCGCCCACATGTTCACGAACTCCGGCCGGGCGAGCAGCGTGTCGATCAGCGCGTCGCGCTTGCCGGCGTCCTTGCTCTCCACGAACTTCGTGACCTCGTCGGCGCTCGGGAGGAGTCCGATGATGTCGATATAGGCGCGGCGCAGGAAGGTCTCGTCGTTGCACACGCCGCTCGGGACGATGCGGAGGTTCTTGAGCTTCGCGTCGACGAGCTCATCGACGAAGTTACGCTCTTCCACCTTCGGCCACTCGTATTTCAGCCCCTTCGGAATGACGATGACCTGGGCGCCGACCGTGTAAGTCGAGAAGCGCGCCATGACGAACGCCTCGCCGCGGACGCCGGTCGTGACCACGCCGTCGACGATCTTGGCGGTCCCTTCGTTGCTGGTCAAAAAGAGCGCGGTGTCCGTCACGTCGCGATCGGTGCCGTCGGAGTATTTCGCGCGGACGGTGAAGCGGAATTTCTGGCCCGGGCTCTCGAGGACGAGCTTGCCGGGGAGCAGTTCCACGCCGGTGCATTTCGCAACGTCGGGCGCGTCGTTCGGCGCGCCGGCTTGCAGCCAGCGCAGCAGCGTGGTGTACATCTCGCTCCCCTTCTCGAAGCGCTTGCCGCCGGTGTGCGGCGATTCGCCGTCGGACTTGGTCACCATCATCGACGCCTCGGGCACGGCGAGGTTGATGCGGCGGCCGGGCAGCTCGCGGGTGATGCGGTAGTGGTCGCCATCGGGATCGAAGCCGAAGAGCGAGAGGCGGAAGCCGTCCTGCCCGCGCGCGGCGCCATGGCAGCGATTGCAATCGGCCTTCATGAAGACCGGCATGACGTCGAGCCGGAAGGAAATCGGACGCTCCTCGGTCGCTTTCTCGACCTTCACCGGCACCTCGGCGGTCTTGTCTTTCCAGCTCACCGTGAGCTTCGTCTCACCGTCGGCGACGGGCGTGACGGTGTGCTTGTCGAACGTCGCCTTGGTCGGATCGGCGATGGCGATCTTCGCCTCGTCGGTCACGTCGCGCTGGACGCCGTTGGGTTCGGTGAAACGAACCACGATCGTCTGGCGGTCACCTTTGGTCTGGAGATTGACGTCCTTCGGGAAGATCTCGAAATCGCTGCCGGCCTCGAGGGCGGCAAACGCGGAGGCCCCGGAGAGGGTGACCAGCAGGGCGGCGAGCGCCCGGGTGTGGAGATGAATGCGCATAAGGATCAGGTGTTGGCTGGGGAAAATTACTTGGTGGCGGGGGCGGCGGTGTTCTTGGCGACGGCGCCCTTGTCGACGCGCAACACGCCGCCCATGGCGAAGGTGCTCGTCATTTCTTCGCCGTCTTTCACGAGCTTGAACGAGCAGAAGAGCTGTTTGTGCTGGCCGACCATGGCTTTCTCGCTCGCCTTCACGTCGAACTTCACTTCCTTGTCGTCCTTCGTGACTTCCTTGACCTCGGAAGTGCAGCCCGGCGGCAGGCCCATGAGCTCGATCTTCGCCTTGCCGTCGAACGGCTGCAAGGTATTGAGCGCGACGGTGACCGTGGTCGAGTCGCTCTGATCGACGAAGGTGCGCTGGATTTGGCCACCCATGATGGCAGGGGCGACTTCGAGGTCGCTCAGGCCGGTGCTGAACCAGGTGTTGCCCTTGCCGAAATCGGCATTGCCGACCACGCAGATCTTCCATTTCTTCAACGCGGCCTTGTCGTTGCAACTGATGGGCAGCATCCCCTCCGTCTCGCCTTCCTTGATGACGGCCACGCCCGAAGAGCCGATGCCCGGCGGCACGTAGAGGAACGTAATCGTGACCGGCCCCTTGAAGTCGCCCTCGCGATCGAGGTGAACTTTGATGTTCATCTGGCCGTTTTGCAGGATCGGCGCCTTGAACGGAACGAGCGAGAGCTTGGCGGGAATCGCCTCCGCGACCGAGACCGGGAGCTTGTCCTCGAGGACGGTGTAATATGATTTGTTGTTCGCGTTTTCCAGGACGTCGACCATGTGCTCGACCCCGGTCTTGAGCGGAGTGGCGTCCTTCGCCGCCTCGAGCGGCTTTGCGGTGAGATTGATCAAGGTCTGCGCCGGCGCGGCATCGGCCGCCGCCTCGAACACCATGACGATCGTATCGACGGATTTGTCCAGGTCGCCCTTGTCCACTTTGATCCCCGCCGGCAAGCCGACCGGATCAATGCTGAGATCACCACCAAAATCGACCCGCTTGGTCTTGATCAATTGCGCAAACCGGTTGCCTTTCGGGACCACGATGGCGCGGCGATCCTGGTTTTGGTTCTGCGTGATCTCGGGAAGATAGGAGACGATCTTCGGCTCGACCGGCGTGACCTCGACGCGATAGGTGTAGGTCGAGCCGCCGCGGTTGAGTTGATCGCCCACGGAAATGTAGTAGTGGCCGTCGGTCGGGCAGTTCCAACGAAGGTGGCTGTCAGGTTGCCCCTCGTCGTCGTTGCTCGCCATTTTCGCGCCCTTCTCGTTGTGGAGCGACAGGACGGAATCGAGCGGCGAGCGGAGTTGGCGGGCGTAAACGGTCAGGTCGTACGCCTGGCCTTTCTTCGCGGTGAAGCGGAAGAAATCGAGGTCGCCCTTCTCGCTGATCACGCCATTGAAGGCGGCCGGCAGCGTGTCGGGGCCGGAGGTGGCGTGCTCGACGTCGTTGTTCGGCTCGCTCTCGAGGACATTCGGGAAATTCGAGACGCGGAAGGCGTTCGGCAACGGGGCCGGCCCGTCGATATTGCCATAGACTTGGAAATCATCGTCGGGCTTGGCCGGCAGCTTGACCTTCTGCTTGAGCTCGCCCGTCGCGTCGCCGAGAAGCTTGACCTCGATCTCCTCGCCGGCGGGGCCGCCGGGCGGATAGACCGCGAGCGGCTGGGCAAAGGAACCGATGTGCAGGAAGTACTGGCACTCGCCGTCACCCGTATTCGTCGAATCGCGAACGGTGACAATGTACTTGCCGTCTTCCGGCGCCACGATGCTGGCCACCGGATCCTGACGGCCAAAGGCGGTGTCGTCGGACTCGATCAGCTTGTTGCCGTCCGCCGTGGTGATGGAAAGCGCGGAGTCGTAGAGACCCGCCGTCTGCAAATGGGCGCCGACCACGACTGCGGTCAGCCGCTGGCCTTTCTTCAACTCGACGCTGTAGCGGTCCTGGTCGTCGCCGGGCGTGTGTCCGTAGACCGTCGTGCCGAGCTCGACCGGCTGCGGCTCCAGGAGCGTCTCTTTCGTCTTCTTGCGCTCCTCGACCATTGGGAACGGCGTCACGAAAAAGAGGCGCAAATCCGAGACGCCCGATTCCGTGATCGCGCGGAAGCGATGCTCGCCGAGCGCCGCGTCGGCCGCGATCTTAACCTTGATCTTCGAGCCGCCGCCGGCTGGCGTGCAGGAAATGACTTCGATCTGCTTGTCGTCAAACAACAGCGTCCGCAAATCTTTCAAATTCCCCCCGGAGAGCGTGAATTCCGCCTCGGTCCCCCGTTGGCCGCCCCCTGGATAGACGGAGCTGACCCGCGGCGAGCCGGCGTGCAGCGCGAGCGGCGCGGCGCAGAAGGCGAGACCGAGGGCGACCCGCACGGAGCAGGCGAGGATCGAAGGACGAAATTCAGGGAGGGACATGGGTACGCAGAAGGGTTGCAAAAAACTCTCAGACCGGGCTGCACATGCAGGAGCGCGGCTTCCGGGATGTTCCGGAAACCGCGCCTGCAAGGGTTGGAACCTGGGACGCTCTTAGGCGAGGAGATCTTTCTCCACCTGGCCGTTGTACACGATCTTGGCCGGGCGATTGCCGGGCGACATCAGGCTCTTGTCGGGGTTGATGCCGAGCTGAGTGAAGACCGTCGCCGCCATGTTCTCGACCGTGAGCGGATCGCGATCGGGCTCCGAGCCGGTCGGATCGGAGGCGCCGTGGATGTAGCCGCGCTTGAAGCCGCCGCCCGCGAAGGCGATGGAGAAGACGCGCGGCCAGTGGTCGCGGCCGGCGTTCTGGTTGATCTTCGGGGTGCGGCCGAACTCGGACGAGACGAGGACGATGGTCTTGTCGAGCATGCCGCGGCGATCGAGGTCGCGGATGAGCGCGGCGTAGGCCTGGTCGAACTTCGGCAACTGCGACTCCATGGAGCGCGCGATGCCGGCGTGCATGTCCCAGCCACCGTAGGTGAGCGAGACGAAGCGGACCCCGCCTTCGACGAGGCGGCGGGCCATCAGCATGCGCTGGCCGGCGTCATTCATGCCGTACTCCTGGCGGATGGAATCGGGCTCGGCGGCGAGGTTGAAGGATTCGCGGGCTTCCTTGGAGGAAACGAGCGCGTAGGCGGCCTGATAGAAGCTGTCCATCGAGGTCAGCGCGTCGCTCTTTTCCAGGGTGCGGAAATGCTCGTCGACCGTCCCGAGGATGCCGCGGCGGCGGTCGAAACGCTCGGGCGTGATGCCGGAGTGCAGGTTGAGGTCGCGGACCGTGAAGCCCTTGGTCGCCGGATCGGCGCCGAGGCTGAAGGGGCCGAAGGCGGACGAGAGGTAGCCGGAGCCGGCGATGTCGCCATGGGCGCTCGGGACGCAAACGTAGGGCGGCAGATTGTTGCGCGAGCCGAGCTCATGCGAAACGACCGAGCCCATCGACGGGTAATTCAGCGCGGGCGACGGCTTGTAGCCGGTGAACATGTTGTGCGTGCCGCGCTCGTGCGCCGCGTCGCCGTGGGTCATCGAGCGGACGACCGTGATCTTGTCCGCGATCTTGGCGGTCTCCTTCATGTACTCGGAAAAACGCTCGCCGGGGATGGCGGTCTCGATGGAGCTCAGCGGCCCGCGATATTCGATCGGGGCGAGCGGATGCGGGTCCCAAGTCTCCTGGTGGGCGCAGCCGCCGGGCAGATAGATATGGATGATCGACTCCGCGACGGCCGTGAGCGGATTCGCCTTGGCGAGCTCTTCGGCGCGCAGTTTGAAGAAATTGCCGAGCGAGAGCCCCAAGCCACCGACGAGGCCGGTGTAGAGGAATTCGCGGCGCGAGCTGCGGCGGAAGTGGGCGGGATCCTGGAGCCAGGTCACGGGTTGGGTATCACTCATAGAGTTCTGTAGTTGGGGTTTGTTTGGTGCTTCGTTACCGCGCCGACTTTTATCATACGGGTCGCCAGATGGCAAATGGAAGTTACGCAAGGAGAAGCCCTTACGAGACCCCCGGGTACCCTCCCGGCACAGTAATTCTGGGGAGATGATCGCGGCGAGAGGGGCTTCTTAGAAATAATTGGCGGTTTTTTTGCACGCGAAGACGAGGTGGCACGGTCGCGAAAGACCGCCGGGCGCTCTTCCCCGTAGCGCAAGCCTCCGGCCAATAGTGTTCGGCAGGCGAACTGCTGGAGGCGGATGAAGTGGTGAAGGGTGCCTTGTCTGACGTCCCGGGATTGAGGGACGGGTGCCGATGGGCCGTTTGCGAGGGCGATAGGCGACGCGACGCGCCGGCGCTGGGGCGACGCAAAAACGAGCCCCGGCGCTTTATCTTCGTTTTTTTTCGAGGCCGAGGGCGCGCGTGTTCCTCCAAGGTCGCCGTCCCGGCCAGGTAAAAGCGGATCATTTCCATCGCGCGTTTGCCGGGGCGCTTTCCAGTGTAGCGCATCAGCAGCAGCGCGGCGATCAGGGCGCAGTAGGCTCATGTCCATCGAAACCTCGGTGATCGCCCGGGGATGGCCGAAGTGGTCTTCCAGGGCGCGGGCAAACAGCTCCCAGGTGCGCTTGTCTTTGCCCGGGGTGGCGAAGAGCACTCGTTTGGCGATCAGGTCGCAAAAGACGCTCACGTAGCGGTGGCCCTTGCGCACGCTCATCTCGTCGCACCCCACACAGCACACGTTGCTCCAGTCCCCTTGCGGATGGGCCACGGCGACATGGGCCTTGAGCATGCGCCACAAGCGGGTGTCGTGTTCGTGGAGCTTGCGCGCGACGGCCGCCACCGGCATGTCACGCAGGAAGAGGAGCGCCATCGCCTCAAAGGCTTTGGTGAAGTGCTTGCTCAAGCCCTCCCACGGCGGACGCACGCGATAGATCTTCCCGGTCTTGGTGCAACGTCCTCGCGGCAGGCGGCCGCGGATCTCGCACCGGTGTTCGAAGACATCCAGGTGCCGCCACGTCATCTCCTCCGTGTGGTCATAGGCAGGTCACCGGCGCGCCAGTTGGACTGCGCTCGACCTGCCAGAACTGCGCGGTCTCCTTGACGGCCAGCCGGACGACGTTGGCCACGCGGTCGTACTCGCATTCGGTCACTTCCCAGTTCATCCCCAGCCCCAACAATTCGTGAAAGAGTTTTTCGGGTGTCATTCCTCCGAGACTAGCCGCCTCCTCCACTGATTTCAGCGAGGAACCAATTCACGCCCTCGTTATCCCACATTCCGCAGCCGTCTCAACCCCGATCCTGGAAGCCCCCTTGCAACTGCCGATGCCCGGACTTGCTGCTGGACACCAGCCAACGCTGGCGAATTTTGATGACTGACCCCCGATCCGTCCTCCCTGACCCCCGATCCGTCCTCCGAGGATCCCAGCGTGCGTGACTGGCAGCGTGGGGGTGAACGCAATTCCACGGAATACGCGTTGCCCATCAGACGGGACGCGTAGCGGATGCAGGCTTGCACGTCCTCTCTCTTCAAGTCGGGAAACTCCTCCATGATGTCTTCCGCCGCGTCCCCGGCCGCTAGAAATTCCAGCACGCTTTGCACGGCAATACGTGTTCCGCGAATGGTCGGCCGGCCGTTGCAGATGTCGGGATGCCAAACGATGCGATCTTCCATGGCTAAAACTTACCCTGCCAGGTGCAGCCAGTCGAGCCGTTCCGCTACTCCGGCACGAAGCGCTGCAGCATCTCCAGATACGCCGTCGTCCGCCCGGCCTCCGCCCGCAGGACCCCGCGCAGCTTCTCCCGCAACGCCAGCCATTCGTCTGTCGAGAGCGTGACCATCTCCCCGTCGGCATTGAAATGCCGCTGCGCGATGTAGCGCAGTAAGTCTGCAAACCACGCCGGCGGCGGGCCGGCGCGCGGCGGGAGTATCGTCCACACCCGCGCGGTATGATCGTATGAGGAGGTGACGATCCGCGTGCCGTCCGGACTAAACACCGCGCTTTCCACCGAGCCCTCGTGGCCGGCGAGCGTCGCCACCACTTTCCCGGTGGCCGCCTCCCATACCCGCGCGGTCTTGTCGTTTGATGCGGTGACGATCCGCGTGCCGTCCGGACTAAACACCGCGCTGTTCACCCAGCCCTCATGGCCCGCGAGCGTCACCATCATTCTTCCGCTGGCCGCCTCCCACACTCGCGCGGTCATGTCGGACAAGGCGGTGACGATCCGAGTGCCGTCCGGACTGAACTGCGCGTTCTCCACCAAACGCTCATCGCCGGCGAGCGTGGCCAGCAGTTTCCCGCTAGCCGCCTCCCACACCCGCGCGGTCTTGTCGTCTGAGGCGGTGACGATTCGCGTGCCGTCCGGACTGAACTGCGCGTTCTTCACCGAACGCTCATGGCCGGTGAGCGTGGTCAGCACCTTGCCGTTAGCCGCCTCCCATACTAGCGCGGACTTGTCGAAAGAGCCGGTGACAATTCGCATGCCGTCCGCACTGAACTGCGCGCTCCACACCGGGGCCTTATGGCCGGCGAGCGTGGCTAGGACTTTCCCGCTGGCTGCATCCGACACCCGCGGGGTCCTTTCGCCTGAGGCGGTGACGATCCGCGTGCCGTCCGGGCTGAATTGCGCGCTCCACACCCAGCCCTTATGGTCGGCGAGCGTTGTCAGCACTCGACCGTTGGCCGCATCCCATATCCGCGCGGTCTTGTCGTCTGAGGCGGTGAGGATCTGCGTGCCGTCCGGGCTAAACTGCGCACTCAGCACTCCGCCCTCATGGCCGGCGAGCGTGGCCAGCACCTTCCCGCGGGCCGCCTCCCATACCCGCGCGGTCTTGTCGTGTGAGGCGGTGACGATCCGCCTGCCGTCCGGACTGAACTGCGCACTCAGCACTCCGCCCTCATGGCCGGCGAGCGTGGCCGGCACTTTCCCGCCGGCAGTCTCCCACACCCGTGCGGTCCCGTCCAATGAGGTGGTGACGATGCGCGTGCCGTCCGGACTGAACTGCGCCCATAGCAAGTCTGCATGGCCGGCGAGCGTGGCCAGCACTTTCCCGCTGGCCGCATCCCACACCCGCGCGGTCTTGTCGCGTGAGGCGGTGACGATCCGCATCCCGTCCGGGCTGAACTGCGCGCTCTCCACCGAGCCCGCATGGCCGCCGAGCGTGGCCAGCAGTTTCCCGCTAGCCACCTCCCACACCCGCGCGGTCCTGTCGAATGAGGCGGTGACGATCCGCATGCCGTCCGGACTGAACTGCGCGTTCCACACCGAGGCCTGATGGCCGCCTCCCATACCCGCGCTGTCTCGTCGTGTGAGGCGGTGACGATCCGCATGCCGTCCGGGCTGAACTGCGCACTCCGCACCCAGCCCGCATGGCCGGCGAGCGTGGCCAGCAGTTTCCCGCTAGCCGCCTCCCACACCCGCGCGGTCCTGTCGAATGAGGCGGTGACGATCCGCATGCCGTCCGGACTGAACTGCGCCTTCCACACCGAGGCCTGATGGCCGGCGAACGTTGCCAGCACTTGCCCACTGGCGGCCTCCCATACCCGCGCTGTCTCGTCGAATGAGGCGGTGACGATCCGCGTGCCGTCCGGACTGAACCGCGCGCTCCACACCCGGCCCGCATGGCCGGCGAGCGTGGCCAGCACTTTCCCGCTGGCCGCCTCCCACACCCGCGCGGTCTTGTCGTGTGAGGCGGTGACGATCCGCATCCCGTCGGGGCTGAACTGCGCGCTCTCCACTACGCCTTCATGGCCGGCGAGCGTGGCCAACACTTTCCCGCTGGCCGCCTCCCACACCCGCGCGGTCTTGTCGTCTGAGACGGTGACGATCCGCGTCCCGTCCGGGCTGAACTGCGCGCTCACCACCGAGCCCTCATGAACTTGAAGAATAGTGAGCGGAAGCGGATAGCTCCAGTCGTTGAGCGCCGCTGCGGCTTTTTCAGCGGCAAGAGTGGATCGTTTGTCTGGGTCGTAATCGCAAGCGCGTGCCAGGTAGGCAAAGGCGGCTGGCCCGTCGCCGGCACGAAGCTTTTCCTCGGCGGTGAGCCGGTCGGAGCGAGCGGCTTGGGCATTGAGGACCTCCGCTTTTCGTCTCTGCACATCGGCTTCCGCCCTCTGCACGTCCGCTTCCGCGCCGGCTCTTTTGGCCGCAGCCTCGCCGCGATCCGCACGCTTCCGATCGCGCACCGCTTTTTCGGCCGCTTGCTCGGCGCGTACTTTCTCCACCCCCGCCCGCCACCAGAACCAACCCGCGGCGACGGCGAGGCAGAGAACGATGGCGGCGGCGACCTGGAGGCGGCGGTTGAAGGTGCGCAGGCGGGCGGCTTCGGCTTCGGCGCGGGCCAGTTCCTGGCGGACCAGCTCCGCGCGATAGGCGGCGTCGCGCTCGGTGAGCTGGCTGAGCGGGACGCCGAGCAGGCCGGCGGTGACTTTGAGCAGGCCGAGCTCGAGCCGGGCGCGGTAGGCTTCGGCAAGGACGGCGATCCTATCGCCAGAGAGCGCGCTAGTCAGGGTGAGGTGCTCGCGGTAGGCCTCGGCGCTGACGAAGCCTTCGGCGCGCATCCCGCCGGGACGGAGATCGGCGGCGAGCGGTTCCGTGCGTGCGGTCCAGTCGAGCGTGCCGTCGCGGTTCGCCATGCCGAAGCGAAGCTCGGGGCCGAAACATTCCTCCTCGGGCAGGATGCCGTCGCGGGCTTTGGCCGGGTCGTCGGCATTCGGTTCGCCGGCGATCATGACGGCGAGGATGCGCTCGGTCCCGCCGAGTTCCTTGAACCCGCGCACTTCCTTGCCCACCCACGGGCTGACGGCACTGCGCGGGCTGCACAGGACGATGAGGTGATCGCTGACCTCCAGCGCGGCGCGGATGCCGGTGGCGAGGTCGGCGTTGGCGGGCAGCTCGTCTTCGTCG
>DASYIS010000343.1:0-14584 GCA_035997375.1 Chthoniobacteraceae bacterium | reverse complement strand
CCCGGGGAGCGCACGCGCCCCCGCGTGTTCTGCCTGGCGCCCTCGCCGGGCAGCGTTCAACACGCTGCGCGTGCAAACCCACCAAACGGTGGGCCGCGCACGACGGGATTCGGCGAGGGCGCCGAATCCAGCACGCGAGGGCGCGTACGCTCCCCGGGCCGCTCGCGCTGCGCGCTCCACTGCATTCTTCCCGCTGAGACCAGGTTCTCGCGCCGCCTTCCGGGGGCGCATGTGTATTGGGCGGGGTTCCGGGGGTTTCGCTCGTACCTCGCTCCATCCCCGGCTAATTTCTTGCTGGCCCTCCGGGCCACCGGAGCCGATGGAGCTTGGGCAAAGGCCTTCACGCATACCACGTTCAGCGGGCGGTCCATTGCCATCAAGTCCAGCGAACGCTATCCATCTAAAGACGCCATGAACGAGAGCCACGCCGGCGGTGCCGGCTGCACCTTGGAAGAAGCGCGCGCCGCAAAGGCGGAGGCGCATGGGGTTTTTGCGCGCCTGGCCAAGGTGGCGGGGATCGGGCTGACCCGGGTCGGCTCCGGCTACGGGCTGAAGGTGAACCTGGAAAGCGCGCCTGCGGGAGATCAGGCGCCACCACGGCGGTGCGCGGGGTGCCGGTGAAGATCGAAGTGGTGGGCGTGATCAAGAAACGGGCGGCTTAGCCATCGATCTACGCGGTTCCGCTCCGGTCGGCGGTTTGACAAGGATTCCGGAAGCCGTTATCACTGAGAAGAATGGCTTCAAAATCGACCCTGAAACCATCCGGGAAAACATCCTCGGTCGAAAGTTTGCCGACTACGGACACGGAGCTCCCGTTCCCCTACCTGAACGAGTATCACAAGCTGCGTTCCGAGGACGCGATCGAGGCGCACTCGAAGCAGCCCTTGCGGTCGCAAGAGGAAGCCTATGCGCAATACGACCGGCTGAAGGCGGGACGCGCGGCGCGCGAGAATCCTTCCGACAAGCCGTCTGCGAACGGGAACGGCGCGAACTCCTAAGCTGGGCCGGGGAGAGCGGCAATTTCATCCTTGAAGCGGACTTTGCCGCCCGGTGGAAAGCGGGTGGATTTCGAGGGGAGTCGGAGCACCAAGTCTACTTCGACCGCGACACGGGAGAGTGGTGGAAACGGAACTTGCTCAATTTCCACGACGGCTCGATCTCTGCATATCTGGAGCGCCTCGCGATTCAGAAATTGCTCTTCCCGGAACTTGCTCCCCGCTTTGAGGGCTTCACCACCTTTCAAGGCGACACGGTTCCGGTCATCTCACAACCGGACGCCATCGGCACGGAGCCGAGCGAGGAACAGGTCACGAATGAGTTGAAACTCCTCGGTTTCGTGGAGGCCTTCGAGCCCGGGTTGCGGTTCGGCAAGGCGCATCAATTGGCGGTGGAAGCCGGGCTTCAGCCGCCGCCGCTCGGCGGGCCGAGGCGCATCGGATTTCTCCACCCGGGCGAAGGAATCTGGCTGGAAGACGTTCACGGAGAGAACGCCGTGATCTCCGCCGCCACCGGCCGGCTGGAGGTTTTCGATCCCGTGGCTTCGCTCGTGAATTTATCCCGTCTCCCGAAGCTGCGAGGCGCGACCTAGTCTGCCCGTCTCGCGCGCCGCCTTATCCCCTTATCCTATGAACACCGGGCCCCGCTTGCATTTCCCGCCTTTTTCCCGCAACGTAGGCTCTGCTTATGCTCCTTACCCTGCTGAAGTCGAAGATCCATCGGGCGACCGTGACGGGCGCCAGCCTGCACTACGAGGGCAGCATGACCATCGCGGCCGACCTGGCGGAGCGCGTCGGTCTGCTGCCGTACGAGCGGATCCTCGTCGGCAACATGGAGAACGGCGAGCGCTTCGAGACGTACGTCATTTACGGCGACCGGGGGAGCAACACGATCCAGCTCAATGGCGCGACGGCGCACCTGGGGAAGATCGGGGACCGGGTGACGATCATGAATTTCGGCGCGTTTACCCCGGAGGAGGCGGTCGGGCACCGGCCGCGCGTCGTGGTGCTGAACGAAAAAAACGACGTTGTGCGTTTTGAGAGCGGAGAAAGCTCGACTTGGCATGCGGCTCACGCCTAAAAGTTGCCGACCGTGAACAAACTACTAGATCCCACAGGTGAGTTCGCCGTCGGTTTTTACCTCGGCCTCGTCTTCCTCATCATCGCCATCTACCACCTGCTCCGCCTGCGCGGGGAGCTGGCCCGTTTCCGCCGCCACCTGAGCGACAAGCTCGAGATCGAGGCCGAGACGATGAAGAAAGTGAAGACCGACCAGGAGACGCTGCGGCGAGAGAACGAGAGCCTCCGCATCAAGGTCAACGCGCTCAACGAGCTGCCCGACCGCAAGCTCCAGCGCGACCTCGAAATCTACGCGCGGGCCGAGAAGAAAATGCTGATCCAGGTCCCCGGCTTTGCGCCGGCGTGGGAAACCGCGAAGGCCGAGAGCCACACCGAGCTGATGGAGGAAGAGGGCGGCCGCAGCGCGCCGCGCCGCATTTTCTCGCGACTCTTCGGCGGCGGCGGGAGCAGCAACAACCAGGCGCTCCCCGCGCGCGCCGAGGCCGCGCCGGCCGCGCATCCCGCGGACTCGGAATTCATTTCCGGGAAGACGACGGCGGCCGACGCCGCGGCGGCTGCGGACAAGGCGTAACCGGACGTCGCCCATTTTTGACGGCCGCGGCGATTGCTTCGCCGCGGCCGTTTTGTTTTTCGCTGGCGGACGCGGGGCGTGTCCGGCCGGCGCACGCTTCCTGCTCCAACCCACATCCGTCGCGGATTCCTTTTGACGGGCCAAGCCATTGGCCGCTATTGATAGGGACTTGTCCGTTGAAGGCGAAAGCCGGTTTGCACGCAATGCGCTCCGGTTTCCGCTCTCTGCGCGCCCCCGCAAGCGTCCCGCAACTTTACCCAACCCACGCGATTTTTTAGAAGGAACCTGAATGTTCAACGGTCTTTTCGGCATGTTCTCGAACGATATCGGCATCGATCTCGGAACCGCCAACACGCTTGTTTACGTCAAGGATCACGGCATCGTCCTGCGTGAGCCATCGGTCGTCGCGGTCCAGGCGGGGACCAATCGCGTCCTCTCCGTCGGCGATGAGGCGAAGCGCATGCTCGGCCGCACGCCCGGCAACATCGTCGCCATTCGCCCGCTCAAGGACGGCGTCATCGCCGACTTCGAGATCACCGAGGCGATGCTGCGGCATTTCATTTTGAAAGTCCACGGCAAGCGCGCGTTCAAGCCGCGTCCCCGCGTCGTCATCGCCGTCCCCTCGGGCATCACCGAGGTCGAGAAGCGCGCGGTGAAGGAGTCCGCGCTGCGGGCCGGCGCGCGCGAGGTGCACTTGATCGAGGAGCCGATGGCGGCGGCGATCGGCTGCGGGCTCCCGGTGCAGGATGCCGCGGGCAACATGATCATCGACATCGGCGGCGGCACGACCGAGGTGGCGCTCATCTCGCTGTCGGGCATCGTCTTTTCGCGCTCCGTCCGCGTCGCGGGCGACGAACTCGACGAGGCGATCATCCAGTACATGAAGCGGGCGTACAACCTGATGATCGGCGAACGCACGGCCGAGGACATCAAGATCAAGATCGGCTCTGCGTATCCGATCGAGAAAGAGACGACAATGGAAGTGAAGGGGCGCGACCTCGTGGCCGGCCTGCCGAAGACCCTCACCGTCACCTCGCAGGAGGTCCGCGAGGCGCTGCTCGAGCCCATTTCCACCATCGTCGATTCCGTCCGCGTGACGCTCGAGCGCTGTCCGCCCGAGCTCTCCGCCGATCTCGTCGACCGCGGCCTCGTCCTCGCGGGCGGCGGCGCGCTGCTCCGCGGGCTCGACCGTTTGCTCATGGAGGAAACCGGCCTCCCGGTGCACGTCGCCGAAGATCCGCTGAGCGCGGTGGCCGAGGGCACGGGCCGCGCGTTGAGCGAAATCAAATTCCTGCGGCAGGTCGCCACCAGCGATAGCAATCGGTATTGATCCAAAATCACTCTTAATCCTGCTCTTGCTCCTCCTCCTAATCGATCTCGTTTCAAGAGCGGAAGAGCATGAGCATGAGCCGGAGCATGATTAAGAAAGTGAGTCGATGAAATCGCGCCTGAACCTCGTCGCCGTCGGCGCGTTCGCCCTTGCGCTGATCGGGCTGCTCGTGTTCGCGTCGAACCACGACAACGTCCGCCGGCTCCAGGCGGGCTTCCTCGGGCTGATCAACCCGTTTCTCCGCTCCGGCTCCGACGTCGACCGCAAAGTCACCGCCTTCCGGCAGGGGATGAAGACCGTGGCGCAGCTCGACACGGAGGTGAAGACTCTCCGGGCGGACAACGGCCGGCTCCTCGCGGAGAACCAGACCCTGCGCGGGCTGGAGGCGGAGAACAACCAACTGCGCAACGCCCTGCGCTATCGCGAGCGCGCGAAATTCCAGCTCATGCCGGCGCGCATCATCGCGCGCGACGCCTCGACCTGGTACCACACCGTGACGATCGATCGCGGTTCGGCGGAATATATCGCGCCCGATATGCCGGTCCTGACCGAGGAGGGGCTGGTCGGGAAGACGACCATCGTTTCCGAGCACGCGAGCGTGGTCGTGCTCATCTCCGACGAGAATTGCAAGGTGGCCGCGAACGTCGAGGGGACGCGCGAGCAGGGGATCGTGCGCGGCGAGCGCAACAGCTCGAACGCCATCCCGACCATCTCACTCTACTTTCTCTCCAAGCAGGCCAATCTGCAGCCCAGCACGAAGGTGCTGACCTCCGGCGTCGGCGGCGTCTTCCCGCCGGGGATCACGATCGGCTTGATCAAGGAATTCAAGATGCGCGAGCTCGACGGCTACGCGACCATCGTCCCGGCGGTCGACCTCACCACGCTGGAGGATGTGTTCGTGGTGGTCAGCGATACCAAATGAACGCGGCGACCTCCTCGTCTTACTCCTGCTCCTGCTCCTGCTCTTGCTCTGCAGCGTCCATCGTTTGGAGCAGGAGCAGGAGCAGGAGTAAGATTACGAGGACCCGCGCCGCCTAAACCCACCGCTTCACCGTGCAGTTCGTCTTCTTCGCCATCCTGCTCGTCGCGATGTTCGTCTGCAACATCGTCGAGCACTTCATCCCCGCGGTGGCGGGGATTGGGGCGCGCGTTTTCCTCATGCCGCTCGTCGTCATGTACGGGTCGGTGGCGCTCCCGCTCTGGGGCATGCTCGGCCTCGTCTTCGTCGCCGGCGGCATGGCGGATTTGCAGCACGTGCAAATGGTCGACGGCGAGGCTGAGATCGGGCTCGGCTGGTCGATCATCCTCTATGGCGTCATCGGGACGATCATGGCCGGCTTTCGCCCGCTCTATCAGCGCGGACGCTGGGAACTGCATTGCGTGCTCTGCGGGCTATGCACCTCGGTCATCCCGCTCTCCGAGTATCTCATGATCAGCATCCGCCGGCTGCCAATGCATTTTCAGTTCACGCCCGACATCTGGTGGCGCATCGGCGGGGCGGGCCTGGTCGCGATGTTTCTCTCCCCTTTCTTCTTTTTCGGGTTCAACTACATTGCCTATCTCGTGGGCTACGATCCGAGCCCCGAGGAAAACCCCGATCGCTGACCTATGCCTCGTAACCGCCGCCCGCGTGGTCCCAGTGCCGAACTGCGGATTTACTTCATGGCGCTCTGCGTCCTGCTCGGCTTCTGCGGCCTCGTCGCCAAGCTCTGGTGGGAGCAGGTCGCCCACGGCAAGGAGTGGTCCAAGAAACTCGCCACCCGCTCCGAGGTCACCGTGCGCATCCCCTCGGTCCGCGGGGAGATTCGCGATCGCAAAGGCATCACGCTGGTCGGCAACCGCGCCAGCTACGAGGTCGATTTTTACCTGCCCGACATGGTGCGCGGCTACAAACAGACCAAGGGCTACGTCCCCATCACCGAGCATCTCGCCCCGGTGAAGCAGATGCTGAAGGAAAAGCGCGAGGCCGACGTGGTCAAAATCGTCAACGACGGCATCATCCCGCGCTTGCAGGACCTCGACCTCGCGAAGGACTACAACGCCGAGCGGCTGCAGAAGCATTACCGCAACGACACGCTCGTCCCGTTCACCTACCTGGAGGAGATCGACTTCAAGACGATCGCCAAATTCTCCGAGCACAATGTCGGCCTGCCCGGCGTCGATATCTCGGTGCGCCCGGTGCGGCAATACGTCTACGGCGCGCTCGCCGCGCACCTGCTCGGCTATGTCGGCGCGCCCAACAACGTCGACCAGCAGCCCGACGTCGACAAGTTCACGTTCTACCAGCCGGACGTGGAGGGGAAATCGCAGATCGAGTTCAGCATGGACAAGTATCTGCGCGGCCAGCCGGGCGTCCGCGTCCTGCAAAAAAGCGTCAAGGGCGTGATCGAATCCGAGGTGCGCCAGGAGCCGCCGAAGCCGGGCAACAACGTCTACCTCACGCTCGATGCCCACATCCAGATGGTCGTGGAGCAGGCGCTGCGTCACCCGCAACTGGGCCGCGCGGCCGCCGTCGTCATCGATCCGAACACGGGCGACATCCTCGCCATGGCCTCCGTCCCGTCGTTCGATCCGAACATGTTCATCCCGAGCATCTCGGAGAAGGATTGGGACGTCCTGAACAAGGACGAAGCCGTGCCGCTGGTGAACCGTGCGGTCAGCGGTTTCCCGCCCGGCTCCACGTTCAAGATCATCACCGCGCTCGCGGGCCTGCACAAGGGGATCGGCAACAAGGGCTTCAACTGTTCCGGATCCGTCGATTACGGCGGCCGGCCGTTCCATTGCTGGATCGCGGAAAAGCACGGCACGCACGGCACGCTCGGGCTCGAGGATGCGCTCAAGGTTTCGTGCGACTGCTTTTTCTATCAGTACGGCAACGAGGCGAAGATCGAGGAGATCGACAAATTCGGCACCATGCTCGGCTTGGGCCAGAACCACAAACTCGGGCTGTCGGATGAGAAGGAAGGGTGCATGCCCGACCCGAACTGGCTGAAGGTCCGCTTCCCGCAGGAGAAATGGAGCACCGCCCACACCGCCAATGTCTCCATCGGCCAGGGGTACGTGCTCGCGAGTCCGCTGCAGATGGCGATGGCCTACGCCACGATCGCCAATGGCGGGACGGTCTACGAGCCGCGGCTCGTGAAGGCGGTGCTCGATCCCGCCGGCCGGCCGGTGCGGATCGATGCCAATGGGAACCAGGTGTACGATGGCACGGGGACCATCGCCGTGCCGGACCAGCCGAAGATCCACGCCGATCTCCACCGGGAGTTGACGGCCGACCAGATCGAGAAGGTCCGGGCCGGCCTGCGGAAAGTCGTCATGGAATCCGGCGGTCCCGGCGGCGGCGGCACGGGCGCGAAGGCCCGCATCAAGGGCGTCGTCGTCGCGGGCAAGAGCGGCACCGCCCAGGCGACCGATCGGGGCCACAAGGACACGATCGCCTGGTTTTGCGAGTTCGCCCCGTATGACAAACCGCGGTACGTCATCTGCGCGATGGTCCAGGGCGGCCATCACGGCGGCAGCGTCGCCGCGCCCGTCACCTCGCACATCATGGAGCAACTCATCTCCATGGACCAGGGCAACCTGCAGGTGGAACTCACCAAGCTCGAAGGCGCCCACAGCAAGACCCCGTTTGCCGGGATCGAGGCGCTGACCGATTACAAGAACGCGGGGCCGGTGCCGATCGATGCCGAGGAAGAGTCGGCTGGCAACAAGCCCGGCGCCGAGAAAGTACAGATGGCGGGCGGCCTGGCGAAGCCCGACATTCGCCCCGAGGCCGACGCGCGTGGCAAGCTCAAGGACCGCGCCCCGGCGCCGCCCCCGGTCGATCGCCGCAGCTTCTTCCAGCGTTTCTTCGGCCCCCGCCAGCCGGCGCCGGCTCCGGCCCCCGCGCCACCCGTGCGGCCAAATCCGTTCATGAAACCGCGGTGATTTTGCGCGGCCGACCAAATCGGCGGAATCGCAGTAGTTCTGCCGCGACGGATGGAACGCGCGCGGTCAGCGCGCCGCAGTAGGTTCACGTCACCCGGACGTCGCTGAAGGGAGACGGCCGGCGGCTGGCGCAACCCATCATCACAATGCCCGACACCTCAACGTCAGCGTCGCACGGTAGACGGAGTTGCTCGCAATTCCCGCATTCACCTGCGCAACGATCTTCTGAAGCTCGCCCTCCAGCGCCCCCGGCTGGTCCGAACCATCACACCAGTAGCTCCAGTATTCTGCCGGCGCAAGAAGCGTAAGACCGATGCGGTCAAACGACTCAGACAGCCGGCCCGGATGGGCTTGCTCAAATTCTTTCCACAGTGCTTTCCCGCAGCGGAGTGTCTGAAGCGCATAACAGAATGCTTCTGTCAGCGCGAACAGCGGGCTGTCGCCGTGATTGTTCGCCTTCTTGAGCTCGATAATTTCGAGCACCTTGCCGTTATCCGACACACCGAAGAGGTCGGCCTTGAGTTGTCCCTCGGAGTCGCCGCAAAGTGGAGTTTCGTAGTCCAGAAGCTCAACTTCGGGAACACCGGGAAGCAGCTTCATGAAGAGCGCATAGTTTAGCTCGTTTTCGGAAGACGTTCCGACGGTCTTGAACATCAGCCCGCTTCGGCGTTCCGATTCCTCGCGCTTGAACATGAATCCACTCTTCCTGGGCGTCGGCAGGTAGTTGCCGCTTTCCTGCAGCGAGTTCTTCGTCCATTGCGGGAGGAAGGTCGCGTTGTCGTCGATAAGTGGTTGGAGCCCCCGCTCCCGCCAGTGCGACTTCATATCCCAGCCTCCATGCGTCGAGTTTGTCGCGCGGGAGAAGTACATGAAGTCAAACCAGCTCACTTCTTCTGCCGGCAGCCGGACCCTCAATGTTCCGTCGACTTCGATCATCCCGATGGCAAGTTCCGAGTTATTCATCCAAGTATTCACCTATGCAAGTCGGCTATTTGTCAACCGCAAGCGGAATGTCTCCGCCGCCGTCGTATGCACCGGCCAGACCGCGCGCGGCGCGAGCTCCTGAATAAAGGCGAACAGATCCTCCTCCAATGCATGCCCGCTCGCGTGGCATTCATGCACTTCGCCTCCGCACGCGGCCAGCATTTGCTCAACCCGCCGCCACGCCCCGGTTTGCCGATAGCCAGACCACATCCCATACAACAGCCGCGTCCCGATCGGGAGCTGATTTGCGATATCTAACATCATGGAGGGCCGGGTCAGCATCAGAAAGCGTTGTGGCGTTGCGAGGATCTCTTCCAGGCTAATGATCGCGTCACCCAGGCGGTCCTCATAAGCGGGGATCTTTCGCCGGTGCGGCGGGAGAAAAACGCGGAGCCCATCCCGCGAAGGCTTCGGCAATGAAGGGAGGTTCAGTTGCTGGAGGACGGCAGCCTGGTAAACATCGCAGACAAAGGTGCGATACGACCGGAGCGCGGCTTTGAAAAACGAAACGAAGCGGTCGATGTTTTGCGGGGAATAGGCCGCCATCACGAGCGAGGGATGACCGCGCATCAGGGCGCACGCGCGCTCCATCACGGCGTGCTCGGATTTGAGCGCGCGGCTGGGACGCCCGACATTTGTTCCTTCCGTGATCAGCAAGTCCAGCGTGCCAGCCAGATCTCCAACGATGCGCCGCCGCATGCCGTTCTTCCAGCCGTGAAACCGCAGGTCGCCGGTATAGAATAGCCGCTCGGAGCCGTGCTCGACGAGGTACCCAACGGCGCCGGGCGAGGAATGATCCACTGGGTAAGCGGTGACCCGCAGATCGCCGAGAAGGATCGGAGTCACCGATTCTCGCCAACTTGCCGGTACGGGCACTTCGCGGAAGACCCGGCGCGGAATGGAGACGCCGCGCGCGTAAAGGCTGCCCACTTGCATGGTCTTGCTCGTGAGCGCGGTCGCGTACACCGGGACCCTCGGGCGAATCTGGTCGAGGAAGCCGGTGTGGTCCGCATGCGCGTGGGAGAGCAGCAAGGCCTCCGGCGGCGAGCCTTCGGCAAAGAGTCCGGGCACGGGCGGCGGGACGGGATCCCCCTCCGCGGCAAGCGGCCAGCCACAGTCGAAAATGAGCCGCGTTTTCTCCGACGCAATCTCCAGGCAGGAGGCGCCAATCCGATCCGCTCCACTGTGGACGATGAGCTTCATCGGCGGGGCGCCGGTTGCTGCTGGGTGACGCAATGAATGCCGCCGCCGTGGCCGGCGATCGCCTCGATGTCCACGGCGACGATTTCCCGTCCGGGGAAGGCTTTCCCGATCGTCTCCGCGGCTGCCGCATCGGCGGCGCGCCGGCCAAAGCGCGGGATGATCACCGCGCCGTTGGCCACGTAGAAGTTGAGATAGCTCGCTGCGAAATCCGCGGGCCAATGCGCGCGCCACGGCGGCCGGCTGAGCGTACGGATGTCGAACGAGCGCCCGCTGGCATCGGTGGCGCCGCGGAGTGCCCGCAGGTTTTCGCGCAGGATCTCGTACTCAGGATCCCTGACATCGTCGCAGATCTCCGCGAGGACCACGCCCGGGGCGGCGAAGACCGCGAGCCCATCGACATGCCCATCCGTCACTGGGTCGGCGGTGCTGCCGGGCAGCCAGACGACCTTTGTGGCACCGGTGCAGGCGCACAGGTGTTGCTCAATCTCCTCCTTGGTCAGCCACGGGTTGCGATTGCGGTTGAGCAGCACGGATTCGGTCGTGAGCAGCGTGCCGTCGCCGTCGATGCTGATGGCGCCGCCCTCGTTCACGAGCGAGGCGCGGAAACTGCGAACGCCTTGGGAAGCGAGCAGCCGCCACGCGAGCGCGGCGTCGTTCGCGAAACGCCGATGTTTGCGGCCCCACGCGTTGAAGCTCCACGCCGTGCCGGCCAGCGCGCCGCCGGCGTTGAGGAGAAAGCTCGGCCCGGTGTCCCGGATCCACAGGTCGTCGAGCAGCATCGGCATCACCTCGACGCCGGAACCGCACGCCACGGCGGCTTCGTCGACTTGGAGTGGATGGGCCAGCATGGTGACGGGTTCGAACCGCGCGATCGTGCGCGCCAGGCCGGCGAGCGCGGCGGTCGCCTCGCGATAACCGCTCCGCCAACGGCGCCGCGTCGGCCACGCCATCCAGCATCGGCGGTGTGGCGCCCACTCGGCCGGCATGCGGAAGCCGGCCGCGGCGGGTACGTTCTCCTTCGCGGGACACGCCGGCTTCCGTGCCGGCGCCTGGCGCGCGGCGGCCTTCAACTCGCGGACCGCGGCGGCGACCGCCCGCGGGTCGGCGATTTCGAGCCAGCGCATCTCTCCGGTTTTGGCGGCCGTCAGCAGGCAGCCGGTACACCAGTCCAGCGGGATCGGTCCCGGATGGCAGACTTCGCCGCGCAGGAGGACGCCGCCCCGGCGCCGGCGCAGTTCGTCGTGCTCTCGCGCTCGTTGCGCGACCTTCCTCGGATCGAGTCGGATGGCGATGGTGATCGGCTGGTGAACGGCCAGCCACGCCGCCAACAGATTTCCCCGGCTCGCTGGCTCAAAGAGGGAGACTCCGCCGGTCCGGTAGCAGTGGCTCGCGGGCGTCACCCCTGAGCGCACGGCGAAGCGGCCCAGGTTCGGGAGGATCGCTCCTTCGCGGGCGATGAGGCGGAAGGCGGCCGGCGTGGTGCAGTGCCAGTAGCCGGAGGCGAGAATCGCCAGCGGGCGCGACGGGCAGAGCCGGCCGGGCGACGGATCCTTCTTCATCTTCATGGCGACCGGAACGGCTGCTAATCGCGTCGGGCGAAGACGCCCTCCGCGGCGGGCGGGACGCCCGCCCTACCCGAGGCCGTCGCGCCGTGCTACGTGTACTTCAGCACTTCCTCGATCGTCGTCTCGCCCTCGTAGATACAGCGCAACCCATCCTCGCGCAGGGTCGACATGCCGAGCTCGATCGCCTTCTGTTTCAACACGACCGAGGGGACGCGCTGGTTGATCATCTCGCGCAGCGGGTCGTTCATGTTGAGCAACTCGTAGATGCCTTTGCGGCCGCGGTAGCCGTTCTTGTTGCACTTGTCGCAACCGGTTCCGTAATAGAAATTCTTGTCGCCGATCTCGTGCGGGGAGAGGCCGAGCTGGTTGAGGACGATCTCATTCGGCTCGTACGCCGTCTTGCAGTACGCGCAGATTTTGCGGATGAGCCGCTGGCCGAGCACGCCCTCGAGCGAAGCGGAAATGAGGAACGGCTCGACGCCCATGTCGACCAGGCGCGTCACCGCTCCGGGGGCGTCGTTCGTGTGGAGCGTGGTGAAGACCAAGTGGCCGGTGAGCGAGGCCTGGATGGCGATTTGCGCGGTCTCAATGTCGCGCGTTTCCCCGACCATGATGCGGTCCGGGTCCTGCCGCAAAAAGGCGCGGAGCACGCGCGCGAAGGTGAGGCCGATGTTGTCATTTACCGGCACCTGGATGATCCCCTCGATGTCGTATTCCACCGGATCCTCGGCGGTCAGCACCTTGGAGTCGATGGTGTTGATCTTGTTGAGCGCGGCGTAGAGCGTCGTCGTCTTGCCCGAGCCCGTGGGGCCGGTGACGATGAAGATGCCGTTCGGTTTCTCGATCGTCGTGCAGATGTAATTGTAGATGTACGGCGGCATGCCGAGCGCCTCGAGATTGAGGTTCACGGTCGAGCGATCGAGCACGCGCAACACCACGCTTTCGCCGAATTGCGTCGGCAGCGTCGAGACGCGGAGATCGACCTGGCGGCCGGCGATGATCTTCTGGATGCGGCCGTCCTGCGGCAGCCGGCGCTCGGCGATGTTCAGGTTCGACATGACCTTGATGCGCGAGATCACGGGCATGGCGAGGTGCCGCGGCGGCGGCGACATTTCGTAGAGCGCGCCGTCGACCCGGTAGCGGATCTTGAACTCTGTCTCGAACGGCTCGAAATGCACGTCGCTCGCGCGGTCCTGGATCGCCTGGTAAAGGACGAGGTCGACGTAGCGGATGATCGGCGTCGAGTTCGCCTCGGCCTCGAGATTCTTGAGGTCGAGCTTCCCGCCCTCGAAGCCGAACTCGACTTCGCTGCCGCCGAGCTCGGCCAGGATTTCATCCATGCTCGCCGCGCTCGTGCCGTAATGTTTGCGGATGAGGTCCTCGATCTGGTGGACCGGCGCGACGACGACCTGGATCTCGCGCCCGAGATTGAACCGCAGATCCTCGGCGGTCTGGGCATTGAGCGGATCGGCGAGCGCGAGCTGAACGGTGTTGCCCTCGAGGCCGAGCGGGAAGGCCCGGTGCAATTGCGCGAGGCCGGCGGGGATGAGTCGCAGCAACTCGGTCGGCGGCTCGAAGCCGCCCAGGTCGACCATCTCCACGCCAAGCGAATCGGCGATCGTCTGGTAGAACTGCTCCTCGGTGAGGAACTGGTAGTCGACGAGCGTCTCGGGCAGCGTCTTGCCGGAGACGGCGATGTCCTGGATGATCTCGTCGATCTGGGTGGCATCGACGATGCCTTGTTCCACGAAGATTTCGAGGACTTGCTTGACGTTCATAGAGGGGGTAAGGAAGGCGCGGCGAAAGCGGGCGGCGCGGAGTTGGGAGTACCATTCCCGCTCGGGGGTGGCGGCGTCAATGCTGGGCGGAGGAAAAGCGCGCGGGCGGCTTCGACAGAATGTGTAGAGCGCGGCTCTCCCTGAGCATAGGCGAAGGGGTGCCGCCTCCAATTTCTTGAGCGTCGCCGGCGGGCCGGCGTCCAAGTAGAGCGAGGCCGTTTCGATGCTTGGTCGTCACCGGCACGACCAGCGCTCAAGAAATTGGAGGCGGCACCCTCGTTCGCTCTACACAGGCTTTCGAGCGCTGCGCGCAACCCGACGCGCGCCTCGGCGGCCGCGCCATCGTCGCGCTTGGAACGCGCCGCCTTTTCGCGCACGCTTGCCGCATGTTCTCCCGCCGCCTGCTTGCGCTCGCCCTCCTTCTCTTCCCTTTCCTGGCCGGCGCGGCCGACGCGCCGATCCCGTGGCAGAATGAGGTCCTGTTCCAGGCGCCCAAGACGTATCCCGCGCCGGGCTTCGAGCAGGAGGGAATGGAGGCGCTCTTTTACGAGACGCTGCCATGGGAAGGAAAGCCGACCCGCTCGTTCGCGTACCTCGGCCTCCCCGCGCACGCGGCCGGCGAGAAGGTGCCGGCGATGGTCCTCGTGCACGGCGGCGGCGGCACGGCCTTTCCCGCGTGGGTGCGCCTCTGGACGTCGCGCGGCTATGCCGCCATCGCGATGGACACCTGCGGCGCGCTCCCGACGACGGAGAACGGCAAGCATCCGCGGCACGAATTCGGCGGACCCGCCGGCTGGGGCGGCTGGGACCAGACGGACAAAGCGCCGGAAGACCAGTGGACCTACCATGCCGTCGCGGACGTGCTGCTGGCGCATTCGCTGCTCCGGGCGCGACCGGAGGTCGACCCGGCGCGCATCGGCCTCACCGGCATCTCGTGGGGCGGCTACCTCACCTGCATCGTCGCCGGCGTGGACGACCGCTTCCGCTTCGCCGCGCCGGTCTACGGCTGCGGCTTCCTCGGCGACAACAGCGCGTGGCTCGGCCAGTTCCAGAAGCTCGGAGCCGACGGCGCGAAGCTCTGGCTGCAGCGCTGGGATCCCTCCGTCTACCTGCCGCACGCGAAGATGCCGATGCTCTGGGTCACCGGC
>DASYIS010000342.1:0-19646 GCA_035997375.1 Chthoniobacteraceae bacterium | reverse complement strand
GCGTCACGGTTCCGGCGCCTCCTCCGGGGCGCATCCGCGTGTGCGGTGGGTTCCGGTGGTTGCGCTCGTTACACTCGCTGCACCACCGGCTAATCTCCTTCGTCCCTCCGGGACGGCTGCATCATCCGGCTCTGCCGGGTTGGGAGGATGAAGATGATGAGGATGGGTTCAAGAACACGCGTCTCCTGACGTTCGCAGCGGCTTGCTGCTTGCAGGACTGACATTGGCGGCGCGGGAAAAGCAGCTATCGTCTCTTGTGACATGAAGGCTGATCGCGACGTTTTGAGCATCTTGCGAGCCCTGCAGCGGCGCCTCACCGCCCAGTTGCTCGCCGCGCAGATGGCGCGCGCGGCGCTCGTCGCGGCCGGCGTGCTGGTGGCGCTCGCGATTCTCGACCACTGGCACGTACCTGCGATCTGGAGCGCGCCATTGGTGGCAGCAGTGATGGCCTCGGCGCTCGGATGGGCGGCCTTCTCCGCGCTGCACCGCCGCCCGGATCTTGCCGCGACGGCCGGGGTGGCCGACCGCGCGGCCGGGACGCGCGACCGGCTCGCGACGGCGCTGGAATTCACCGCCCTACCGGATGCAGAGCCGCGCCGCCTGGCGCTCCGCGAGTGCACGGCTTACGTGCGCGGGCTGAACTTCGCGCCGCATCTGCCGTGGCGGTGGCCGCGCGAAGTGCGCTGGCTCTGGGTGCCGCTGTGCGCGCTTGCGCTGTTGCGGTGGGATGCGCAAGTCGCCGCCGCGCGGCACCGCGCGGAAGTCGAGAGCGCCACGCGGGCCATGGCCCCTGCGCTTTCCGAGCTGCAGAAGCTCGCGCAGGAGATGCAAAAGCGCGGCGAGCCGGGGAAGAGCGACGAGATGAAGCGGCTCGCCGAGGAGCTTCGCCAGAGCGTCGAGCGGCTCCGCGCCGATGCGAAGAACAGCGGCGACGCGCAGAAATCGACCCTGCGCGAGCTCTCCGCGCTGGAGGATCTCGTGCGGCAAATGCAGGAGCAGCAGCGCGCGCAATTCACCGCCGAGGAGCTGCAGGAGCTGGCGAAGGCGCTCCGCGAAAACCAGGTCACGGAAGAGGCCGGCCGGCAACTCGGCAAGGGCGAGTTCGCCGCGACCGCCGAGAGCCTGGAGAAAAAGGCGGAGGAACTGGCGACGAAAGGCGACGAGCGGACGGCCGAGGAGATCCGGAAAGCGCTGCAAGCCGCGCTCGATCGCGTGGCGCAGCAGAAGCAACTCTCCCCCTCCGGCCGGCAGGCCGCGCAACAGAGCGGCGCGCCGACCGAGGCGATGAAAAAGCTCGCCGCCCTCCTGCGCAAGATGCCGGACAAGGGCGGCTCCTCGCCCGGCCGGCCCGGCGAGCCGATGTCGCCGCAAGCGCTGCAAAGGCTGCTTTCCGCCCTCGAGGATCTCAAGCAGGGCGAGGGCAAAAGCGGCCAGCCGGGCGCGCCCAAGGGCGGCGAGAGCGAGATCCTCATGCAGGCCTTCGATCACCGCCCCTCGGACATGCAGGAGGCGGAAAAGAACGCGCGCCCGACCGGCCTGCCCGGCGGCGAGCTCGACCGGGGAACGACCGACACGCCCTTCGCGGAGAAGTCGAACCCGTCCACCCCGAAGGGCGCGGACCTCGCGCTGAGCGGCCTCCAGGGCGCGGGCGAAACCGCCTCGCAGCTCCTCCCCGGCGCGATCAGCGACGACTCCAGGGCGCGCCGCAAATACAAGGAGCTCTACGAAGCGATGGCCCCCGCCGCGGAGGAGGCCGTGCAGCAGGAAAACATTCCGCTCGGTTCGCGGTATTTCGTGAAGCGGTACTTCGAGGCCATCCGGCCGAAGGAGTGACGAGGGAAGTAATCAGTAATCAGTCGGCAGTAATCAGTGCCGGAGGAGTGCCGCAGCTTGCACCAGCGAGAAAAATTCCGGCAGACGCCGCTCCGTACTGATTACTGCAGACTGATTACTGATTACTTCCCCCGCCCGTGGGGGCGCGTGAAATCCAACGCGGGGCCGATCGGCACGATGCGCGTCGGGTTGATGTCGTCGTGCGTGTAGTAGTAGTGCCGCTTGATGTGATCGAAGTTCACCGTCGCCGCGATGCCGGGGTGCTGATAGAGATCGAGCAGATACCCCTGCAAATTGGGGTAATCGACGATGCGCCGGACGTTGCACTTGAAGTGCCCGTGGTAGACCGCGTCGAACCGCACCAGCGTGCAAAAGAGCCGCCAATCCGTCTCCACGATGCGCGCGCCAAAGAGATAGCGGCTCGTGGAGAGGCGCGCCTCGAGCTCGTCCAGCGCGGCGAAGAGCCGGCGGGCGGCGGCTTCGTACGCGCGCTGGCTGGAGGCGAAGCCGGCGCGATAGACGCCGTTGTTCACGTTCTCATACACGAACCGCGAGAGCTGCGCCTGTTCGTCCGCGAGGTCCGCGGGAAAGAGATCGACCGCGGGCGCGGGGAAGCAGTCCGAGAGCATCCGGCAAATGTCGTCCTCCGAGTTGTTGACGATGCGCTTCGTCGCCTTGTCCCACAGCACGGGCACGGTGACGCGGCCGTGGAACTGCGGTTCGGTCGCCTGGTAGGCTTCGCTGAGAAAATGGAAGCCGTTGATCGGGTCGAGCGAATAGCCCGGTCCCTCGCGGAAGGCCCAGCCGTGCTCGTCGTCGCGAATCGGGTCAACCACGGTGACGCCGATCGCCTCCTGCAAACCGAGGAGGTTGCGCACGATGAAGGTGCGGCTCGCCCACGGGCAGGCGAGCGAGATATAGAGGTGGTAGCGCCCCGCCTCCGCCGGGTAGGGCGTCGAGCCGTCGGTGGAAAGGAAGTCGCGAAACGCATCCTCCTGGCGCTCGAACTCGCCGTCCTCCGATTGCTCCTCGGGAAATTGTGCGGTCATAGGCGCATGCTAGCCCGGCGTCGGAGAATGGGAAGCATGGGAAGAATAGGAGGCATGGGACGCATGCGCGCGCCCTCCCATCTCTCCCATTCTTCCCATACCTCCCACTCAGCAGGCTAACCGAACACCGCCAGCACCGCTTCCACGTCCGACAGATCCTCGAACACGAAGTCCGGCCCAAAGGCGGCGAGCTCCTGCACGCTCGAGCGCCCCGTCGCGACGGCGATGGTTTTCGCGCCAAAGGCCTTGCCGCAGGCGATGTCGTGCTGCGTGTCGCCGATGACGTAGATGCGCTCCGGCGGGATCTCGATCCCGTGTTTTTCCAGCAGGCGCGCACAGGCGAAGCGCCCCAGTTCGTTGCGGTCGTGATGGTCGTCGGCATACGCGCCGAAGCTGAATACGGACCAGATGCCGTACTGCGTGAGCTTTAGCTCGGCGCCGCGCGCGAGGTTGCCGGTGAGCAGGCCGAGCAGGATGTCGTCGCGCTTTTGCAAGGCCGCGAGCAGCGGGACGATGCCGGGGAGCAGGCGCCCCTCGGTGACCGGGAGCAGCCGCGTGAGGTGCGAGACGTACAAATCGAGAAAGCGCGCGATCTCCTCCGGCGTTTCCGGCCGGCCATAACGGCGGAGCACTTGGTGCGCGATCAACGAATCCGTGCGGCCGGCGATCTCGATCCCGCGCATGCCGTCGGGATCGCCGAATTCCTCGGCGATCGCCGCGACGAGCGCGCGCTCGCCCGCTCCGCCGGTGGCGAGGAGCGTGCCGTCGATATCGAACAGGAGGAGCCTGGGCTCGGGCTTACCCGGCATGGCCGCGCCTCACTTGGACTTCCTGGCTGCCGGCGGCGCGGCGGGCGCGTCTTCGGCCTCGTCGGCGTCGGACTCGTTCTCCACCTCGTCTTCGTCCTCGTCCTCCTCGTCGTGATCGTCCTCCATCGGGGGCAGATCCTTGTCGTGGGCAAAGCGGCGCTTCCGTTTCGCGGGGGGGAGCGGGGCCAGCGTCATGGTGACGTTGCGGCCCTGCTGCTTCGGCTCCTGCTCGACGTTGGCCATGCCGGCGAGGTCGTTCTTGACCTTGATCATGAGCTCGCGGCCGAGCTCCTGGTGCGCCATTTCGCGCCCGCGGAACTGGAGCTGAATGCGGACCTTGTTCCCCTTGTCGAGGAACTCCTCGGCGTGCCGCAGCTTGGTTTCGTAGTCGTGCTCCGCGACGTTCACGCGGAACTTGATCTCCTTGAGCTTGCTGCCGGCGTTCTTCTTTTCCTTGTCGTGCTTGGCGACTTCGTACTTGAACTTGCCGTAATCGACGATGCGGCAGACGGGCGGATTGGCCTGGGCGGCGACTTCGACGAGATCGAGCCCCATGCCCTGCGCGTGGCGCAAGGAGTCGCTCAACTTCATGACGCCGAGCTGCTGGCCGGTGGAACCGATGATCACGCGCACCTCGCGGGCGCGGATGCGGTTGTTGACTCGAATCTGCTGGATTTGGATGGCTATACTACAAGTGGTGGGGGCAGGTGGTTTCTGGAGCGGCCGGCCGGCCCTGTTAAAATGACGATCGTCGCTCCTGACACGGCGGGCGAGCTTGCGCTCCCCCACCGCTGCTCCGCGGAACTCCCACGCCGGCGACGCAGCACGAGGGTCCGGCGGATCGAAAAAACGGGCCGCCAGTCGGACCTTGGCAGCACAGGAGGCGAAACGGCAAGGAGATTTTCCTCGGGATTGCTACGGATGCGGACCGGCCCGCTCCAATCGGAGGGGAAATGGATGGACATCCCGCGGCCTCACCCGCAATCGCGGCTCCCCTGCCGCGTTTCGTCCATCCTGCTCAGATCGCACACCCTGGCGCATCCGCGGACCAAAGCCGCGCCCCGTTTGAGAGGCTGGCACGGTTTCCGCTAAGGGCTCTGCTTCGTACTTCCACAAGTCCGAACCAATGCCCCGACGCGATTTAGCGCTCCTTCTCTTAGCTTGGTATATCTGCCTCCTCCTCCCTGAGGCACATGGGATCGAAAGCCCCGACGATCAACGTATCAACGCCCGCATGATGCAAATGCCGGCGGTCTCGGCGACCCAGATCGCCTTCTGCTACGGCGGCGACATCTGGCTCGTGCCGAAGACCGGCGGCACGGCGATGCGGCTCTCGTCGCCCCAAGGCGCGGAGTCGTTCCCGCGCTTCTCGCCCGACGGCACGCAGCTCGCCTTCACCGCGAACTACGAGGGCGGCGACGACATTTACCTTATGCCCGTGACCGGCGGCGCGCCGCGCCGGCTGACGCACCACGGCGGACCGGAGCGCGTGCTCGGCTGGTACCCGGATGGGAAATCGATCCTCTTCGCCTCGAAGATGACCTCGTTCACCGACCGCGTCGGGCAGTTCTTCAAGGTAAACGCGGAGGGCGGGCTACCGGAGCAACTGCCGGTGGCGTATGGCGAATTCGGCGCGGTCTCGCCCGACGGCAAGCTCTTCGCCTTCACCACCGCGACCACCGATTTCTCCACCTGGAAGCGCTACCGCGGCGGCATGGCGCCGGACATCTGGCTCTACGATCTCGCGAAGGGGACGGCCGAGAACGTGACGCAAAACGACGCGAGCGACTCGCTGCCGATGTGGCACAACACCATCCTCTACTACCTTTCGGACCGCGACCTCTTCCAGCACCGCAACCTCTGGGCGTACGACACCGAGACGAAGAAGACGCGCCAGGTCACGGACTTCCACGAGGACGATGTCCGCTTCCCGAGCATGGGGCCGAGCGACATCGTCTTTGAAAAGGCGGGCCGGCTTTATCTGCTCGATCTCGCCACGGAGAAGATCTCCGAGGTCGATGTCCGCATCATTAACGACCGCGCCACGCTGCGGCCGCACGCCGAGAATGTCTCGGGCTTCGTCCGCTGGGGCGGCATTTCGCCGACCGGCAAGCGCGCGGTCTTCGAGGCGCGCGGCGAGATCTTCACCGTCCCCGCCGGCGAGGGCGTGGTGCGCAATCTCACCAACTCCAGCGGCGTGGCGGAGCGCTACCCCGCGTGGTCGCCGGATGGCCGCTGGATTGCATATTTCTCCGATCGCACGGGCGAGTACGAGCTGACGATCCGCCCCTCGAATGGCGACGGCCCCGAGCAGACGCTGACGAAGCTCGGCCCCGGCTGGCGTTACGCGCCGCAGTGGTCGCCCGACAGCAAGAAGGTCCTCTTCATCGATGCCGCGATGAAGATGTGGGTCTACGATTTCGCGACGCAAAAGGCCGCCGTCATCGATCACCAGCTCTGGCAATACCACGCCGATCTGGAGGCCTTTCGCGCGAGCTGGTCTTCCGACAGCCGCTGGATCGCCTACAGCCGCGACCTCGAAAACCGCCAGGCCGCGCTGGTGCTCTACGACTTCGCGAATGCGAAACCGACGCAGGTCACGAGCGGGGTCTTCGACGACGACCAGCCGGTCTTCGATCCCGAGGACCGCTACCTTTTCTACCGCTCCAAGCGCTCCGGCGAGCCGATCTATTCCGACTACGACAACACCTGGGTTTACGCGAACGGCCAGGTCATCGTCGCGGTCCCGCTGCGGCAGGAAATCATCTCGCCGCTCGCGCCGCACAACGATGAGGAGCCGATGCGGATTCCACTCGACGACGAGCCCGCGAAGCCGAGCGCGCCGAAGCCCGAAGAGCCGCCGCCCGCGGCCGCGGAACGCCCGTCGCCGAGTCTGGTGAACGCCGAGGTCGCTCTCAAAGAAGAAGAGGCCTCGACCAAGCCGGTGCCGTTCTCCAGCACGCCCGGCAAGAGTGCCACACCCGCGCCGGCCGCCGAGAAAGGCTTGCGCATCGACCTCGAGAACTTCGAGGCCCGCGCCGTCGTGCTGCCGGTTGGCTGCGGCCGGTTCGATGACCTCGTCGCGGTGCGCGGCCGCATCCTGTTCACCCGCCAGCCCCGCGCCGGCGCCGATGGCGGACGCCGCCCACTCTGCGCCTGGAACATCGAGGACCGCGACGAGGACCAGGTGCTCGAGGACGTCAGCGGCGTCGACCTCTCAGCCGACGGCCGCAAGCTCCTCGTCAACCGCGGCCGGCATTGGGGCATCACCACCGTGCGTGAAGGCCAGAGCGGCCTGCACTCGCTGGCGCTCGGCGGCCTCGAGATCGCGCTCGATCCGATGGCCGAGTGGCGTCAGCTCTTCGTCGATGCGTGGCGCCTCGAGCGCGACTACTTTTACGATCCGCAAATGCACGGCGTCGACTGGCTCGGCATGCGCCGGCGATACGAGAAGCTGCTCGGCGATTGCGTGACGCGCTCCGACGTCAACTACGTCATCGGCGAAATGCTCGGCGAGCTGAACTGCTCGCACGTTTACCGCAGCGGCGGCGATCTCGACCTCGGCCCGCAGCGCAATGTCGGCTACCTCGGCTGCGACTTCGCGCTCGAGCAAGGCGCGTACAAAGTGAAGCGCATCCTCGAAGTCGCGGCGTGGGATTACGCGCAGCGCCCTCCGCTCCGCCAGCCCGGCGTCCGCGTGAAGGAAGGCGACTTCATCCTCGCGGTGAACGGCCGCCCGCTCGACCCCACGCAAGACCCGTGGGCTGCGTTTCAGGGCCTCGGCGACAAGACGGTGCAGCTCACCGTCAACAGCCGGCCGTCGCTCGACGGCGCGCGGCAGGTCCTCGTCACCACGGTCTCCGACGAGTCCGCGATGCGCCAGCTGGCGTGGGTCGAAGCCAACCGCCGCCGCGTGGAGAAGGAGAGCGGCGGCAAGGTCGGCTACCTCTACGTGCGCAACACCGGAGCCGAAGGCCAGGCCGAGCTCTACCGGCAATTCCGCGCGCAATTCAACAAACCCGCACTCATCGTCGACGAGCGCTGGAACTCCGGCGGGCAGATTCCCGACCGCTTTGTCGAGCTCCTCGGCCGCCGCGTCACCAACTACTGGAGCGTGCGCGACGGCCAGGATTGGCAGACCCCCGCCGTCGCTCACGGCGGCCCCAAGGCCATGCTCGTCAACGGCTGGAGCGGCTCCGGCGGCGACTGCCTTCCGTGGATGTTCCGCCGCGCCGGCCTCGGCCCGGTCATCGGCCAGCGCACCTGGGGCGGCCTCATCGGCATGACCGGCGCCCCCGCCCTCATCGACGGCGGCCACGTCACCGTCCCGACCTTCTCCATCTACGACACCGCAGGCAGCTGGATCATCGAAGGGAGCGGCGTCACGCCGGATCTCGAGGTGGTCGACGACCCCGCTGCGCTCGCGAAAGGCGGAGACCCGCAGCTCGACCGCGCGATTAAGGAAATGATGGGCTCGCTGCAAGCCGCGCCGATCGCGCAGCCCAAGCGGCCGGCGTACCCGAACCGCGCGGGATTGGTGGAAGTGAAGGCGCCCGCGCCGGGGCCGGGGATTGCGGGGTCGGCGACGGTGATTGGGCAGCGGTAGGGGTGGGAGCATCACTTGCTTCCCGTCCGCGCTGTTTCACCTTCTGGCATGAGCACCACGGGCATCATCAAGGATGGAGTTGTGGTCCTTCCACCTGAAGTTCAACTCGCCGAGGAGACGGAGGTTCGGGATTCTGTCATGACGAGAGCGCCCGCCGCCTTGGACCATGGTGTTTCTGCGACAAATGCGAGAGGTCCGGGTGAACCCTCATCGACCCATCCCTGGTGGTCGTAATGATGACAATATCGTTAGAGGAAATTGGCTCTCATCGCAGGCCGGACGAACGCGCAGCCTTCCGCCCGCGCGCTGGCTATGGCTTGCCGGGCACCGGCGCCGGCTGGTACTTGGAAAGATGATACGAGTCGGGGTAGGGGCCTTTCAGGGTGGCTGCCTTGTCGGGCGCGGACAGGGGGAGTTGATCGAGCCACGCGGCGAGGGTGAGGTCTTTGGATCGCCAATTGCGTGCGGCGACGAGGGCCGCCCATTTCAGGTCGGACGGGTTCAATTGCTTGATCCAGGTGGTCATGGCCGCGAGATCGCCGCGAATCCAAATCGTGACGGTGCCGTCGATGGCGGCATTGCGATCGTCCGGCGGGGTCAGGGTTTCCGTCCAGGCGACGGCGGACTTGGCGTCTTTGCGGCACAAGGCATCGGCCACGGTAAAAAAGGAGACGTAGCGGTTATCCCGGGTCGTGTGCAGTTGCAGGCACCATGCCTCCGCGGCGGGCATATCCTGGAGCGACCATCCGAGCATCAGGCCATGGAGCAGCATCGTGACCTTGGGGGAATCCTGCTGGACCAGCCAATCGGCGGCGGCTTTGACCTCGGGGCATTTTCCGCAGATCGAGACGTTCTGTTGCACCGGCCCGTAAAGCGGCGGGGGCAGCGTGAGGGCCCAGGTCAGGTATCCCTTGGCGTCTTTTTCTCCCCATGCCCTGGCCGCGGCGACCACGGCTTTCGTCTGGTCCGGGCCGGCTGGCATTTGCAGCGCCTGCTGAAGATCGGGTGGCAGCGGCGGAGCAGGCGCGACCGCCGGGGCGGGGCCGGCCGCGGGCGCACCGGCGCCGGGAGTCTCCGCGCAGAGGGGAAGGGAGACGACGAGCAGGGCAACGCCGGCCTTTGAAAGAAGGGAGATGGAGGGGGACATTTTCACGACGTTGACGCTCTTGTCATCGGACGGCGAGACGAACTTCGCCCTTCGCGGTGCGCACTCGGTTCCGTTTCGGCTCGGCCGGCCTCGCACAGTCGCACTGGATTCCTGGACGAGAGGCGGTAGATTCCGCCGCTCATCGATGGAAACCCAGCCGCCGCCAACTCAACGACTCGAACCCCGCACGGGAGGGACAGCCCTGATCCCACGGATCGAGGCAACTACGGAGTTGCTGGAGAGCATCATCGCGGATCGGGACATCCTGCGTGAGCTGCCTGACGAGTTGCGGGAGCGGCTGATGCGGGCGGTGGGGGAAGTCCATTGCCCCGACCCGCAAGCGCGCAAGGGCCGCTACAAGACGCGGCATCGCGAGCACAAGGCGCGCAAGCTCCAGCGGGACGACGTCGTCCTCAACCAGACGGGCATCCGCGCGCTGCGGAGCAAGCCGGTTTTCGTCACCCCCAATCAGCTCGCGCCGGCGGATGATTTCGAGCAGCGCGAGGTCGAGGGCGACCCGGACTTCCGGGAAGTGCTCGAGCCGCAGAATTGCTACATCTGCAAACGCGACTACTCCCGCATCCATCATTTTTACGACCAACTCTGCCCGCCGTGCGCCGAGCTGAACTTCCGCAAACGCTCGGAATCGGCGGATCTGCGCGGGCGCGTCGCCTTGCTGACGGGCGGCCGCGTGAAGATCGGCTACCAGGCCGGCATCAAGCTCCTGCGGGCCGGCGCGCACCTCATCGTGACGACGCGGTTCCCGCGCGACTCGGCCGCGCGCTACGCGCAGGAGGCGGATTTTGCCGACTGGGGGCACCGTCTCGAAGTCTTCGGTCTCGATCTGCGCCACACCCCGAGCGTGGAGGCCTTTTGCCGGCACTTGCTGGCGACGCGCGAGCGCCTCGATTTCATCGTCAACAACGCCTGCCAGACGGTGCGGCGTCCGCCCGATTTCTACCGGCACATGATGGAAGGCGAAAAAGCCGCCCTGCATCAGTTGCCGGAAAACGCGCGGCGCCTCCTCGGAGCCTATGAGGGTTTGCGCGGCTACAACCTGCTACCCGACGGCGAGCCCGCCCTCGCCGAGCGCCACGCCTCCGCCGTCGCCGGGCTGACGCATGCGGCGGAACTTTCCCAGGCCGTGCTCCTCCCGGAAGACCTGGCCGCTCCCGCGCACCTCTTTCCGGAAGGCCGGCTCGACCAGGATCTTCAGCAGGTGGATCTGCGCGATCGCAATTCGTGGCGCCTGCTCCTCGCCGAAGTCTCGTCGGTCGAGCTGCTGGAGACCCAGCTCGTCAATGCCGTCGCGCCCTTCATCCTCAACGCGCGCCTCAAGCCGCTCATGCTCCGCACCCCGGAGCGCGACAAACACGTCGTCAACGTCTCCGCCGTGGAGGGGCAGTTCTACCGCAAATTCAAGACCACCCGCCACCCGCACACCAACATGGCCAAGGCCGCGCTCAACATGATGACGCGCACCTCGGCCGCGGAATTCCACGGCGACGGCATCCACATGAACAGCGTCGACACCGGCTGGGTCAGCGACGAAGACCCCGCCTCCATCGCCGTGCGCAAGCAAGCCGACCATCGCTTCCATCCACCCCTCGACATCGTCGACGGCGCCGCCCGCATCGTCGACCCGATCATCTCCGGCATCAACACCGGCACGCACCTCTGGGGGCGGTTTCTCAAGGATTACGTGCCGACGGATTGGTAGTGGCGCGCCGCACTTCCGGGCGAGGATTGGCGCGCGCAGGAGTTTCTTGCCGGCCAGTCCACCCCGGCTACGTCGCGAGCCCGAAATGCCCGTAAGCGGCAAAGACGATGGGCTTGGCCCACTGCGGGGTGTCGCCCAAGCGGTCGGCGGGCGGGAAAGTGAGCCGTTGCGCTTCGATGCCCAAAACCAGCCGGGGCTCCGGCGGGGCGCCGGTCGCCGGGTCGCGTTCCACGGAATTGTCGTAAACCCGCAGGTCGGTGACGTATGGGATGAGGCGGATGAGATTGGCGTGACTGCCGACCCAACGCCGGCGGATGTCGGTCTCTGGAATGTCGTGCCCGCCTTTCTTCACCCGCGCCGCCACCCGCTGGAGATGAAGCTCGACGCTCTCCAGCCCGGCAAACCAAATGCGCACGACTGCGCCCTGGGTGGCCGCCTCGACCAGCAACTGGGTGATCGTTTCGCCACCCAAGGTGGTCTCAAAGGTGAACGCGGAACCGTCGGCGATGGCGGCCTCCAGCCGCCGCTTTCCCTCCTGCCAGGCAAAGGCATTGGCGTCCCGCTGCCCCAGCCCCGGGCTGGCCGCCCTCGCGGCACGGGCGACCTCGTCGGGATTGAAGTATTCGGCGCCCTGCGCGCGCAAAAAGGCGCCGCCGATGCTGCTCTTCCCGGCGCCGTTCACTCCGGCCAGGACCGTGATCTCCGCCCGCTGGGGGACCGCGCGGCCGGACGCTCTCTTCCTAGCCGCCATGGGCGGCTGCTTTCAGCGCGGATTTTCCCAGCCGGGCCGGGCCGGCCTGAAACAGCTTGGCGACTCCTCGTTTCGCGGCCGGCGAGTTCATCCGCGCCACCATGGCATCGAACTCGGAAGTGAGCGCATCCAGCGGAGCGGTCCGCGCCTGCTGCAGTTCCAGGTACCGCTCCACGGGCAGCAAGACAAACTCCGCCCTTTGGTGACGGGTAATGGCCAGAGCGCCTTTCATGGCCTGCGCGCTCACTGCGCCGAACTTGTTTTTCAGCTCGCTGGCGGTGACCGCCGGAAGGCTCGAGATCGCCTCTCGGCCTCGCTCCGGCTGCGGATTGGCAAACTTGGCAGACATGCGGAGAGTATTGGCTGTTTTGGCTGTTTTGTCCAGAATAGATCTTCCGTTTCCGATTCGAAGTTCCCGGCGTACCGGCAATTTCGCCACGAATCGGCCAGTGCCGCGGCGTCTTCAGCTGGTTTCAATCCACGGTGAAGGACCCTCGAATTTTGTGCACGCCGCCTCGCCTCCGCAGGCTCAGGGAACTGAGATGCCGGAAAGCTCCCTGTAGAGCCGTAGAGCGAACGAGTCGGTCATCCCGCAGACGAAGTCGACAATTTTCAGAAGTCGAGTGTAGGGGTCTGGGCTTGGCTTGCGATCCGCCTCCAGGAATTGGCTCGGTATCAGGTCGAAAAGCTTGTCTGTCTCGCCAGTGCGCTTGAACCCGCTGTTGCTGGCAGCTCCAAATGCAGCGCCAGTGAAGGCGTCCAGAAGGCCGCCAAGCACCTTGAACCCCGCTGCCTCGACGCGAAGCACACGGTCGTTCTTGTAGACTCGCTCCGTTTGAAGCCGTTTGATTTCTGCAAAATGAGGGGCAATACGCGTCTGGCTCAGAAGGTCATCGTCAAAGGAACCGTCCATAATTTGCGAGTAGTTGACATCAAAGGCCTGCGCGACGCAGTCCACGGCCTCGCGGATCGCGAGTGATCTTATCACGTCGACCCGGTGATCATCGTCTTCCGCCTCGCGAACGCGGTCCATTGTCTTCTGATCGTTCAAAAGCCCCTCCATCGTGCCCTCAAGCTCCTTGTAGGTTACCAGTTTCTGCCGGAACGCGTCTTCAAAATCGACGATGCGGTAGCAGATGTCGTCCGCTGCTTCGACCAAGAAGGCCAAGGGGTGCCTGCTCCAGGAGTCGGGCGTCTGCCGGGGAACTAGGCCCGTCAGCCCGGCGACTTCGCGGAACAGATCCCGGTCGGCCAAGAAGAAACCAAATTTTTTCGTACTTTGACCGCGATGAGCTGACGACGCGCTTGCGTTCGCAGAGCAAGGATACTTGGCGAACGCGCCCAGCGTTGCAGCGGTGAGCTGCATTCCCCCTTTGTCCCTGTACATCTGAAGTCGGGCCAAGACTCTGAACCCTTGGGCATTCCCCTCGTAGCGGTCGAAGTCGGCGAGGCACTCCGGCGGAAGAATTCCGCGAATCTGGAGGGCCGTTTCTGAGGTGAAGAACCAATTCTGGATCGCGCTTTCACCCGAGTGCCCGAAGGGCGGGTTGCCGATGTCGTGGGCCAGCGTGGCCGCCGAGAGGATCATGCCTACTTCGAGGGGGTGGATCTCCCCCAGCACCCGCTTCTCTCCCAATGCGAACCCGACGAGCCCGCCGAGCGACTTTGCGACTGAGGCTACCTCCATACTGTGCGTCAGCCTCGTGCGAACGTAGTCGCTCGAAGACAGCGGAAATACCTGGGTCTTATCCTGCATCCGCCGGAACGCGGACGAGAAAGTGATTCGATCCATGTCCAACTGCCACGGGGGACGATGCGGTTGACGGTCGTACTGAACGGCCCGTCCGGGGCGGTGATGGGTGAGAAGAGCTGGCCAATCCATGACACATGATGAGACAGGAATCTTCCGGCGCAAAGATGAAGTGACAGAAAAGCAGCTCCTCAGCCGCCGATTAAGAGTGCCGCCCGCGTTCTGGGCAATCGGCGGCACGAAGTCGCAAGAAAGGAGCGGCACACTTGAACGTCCCTGAAAACCTCAACACCAGTTTGACGGCGCCTAGAGGCGCACTGAAGAACCATCGTGTATTTTAATCATTGGTCGATACCGCGCGAAAATGCTTGGCAGGCAGGGAGGGGGCAGGATTGGTGCGAATCGGGTCATCGGAGGTGGTAACAAGAGTGGCAGCCGCGGCCACTCTGGCAGGGCTAGGTGGCGTGCGCCGGAAGTTTGCAGACCCTGTCAATCGGACTGTGTATCTGAAAGGTTCTGAGGATTCCGAAGGTCCACCGCAAGGAAGGATTCTAAAGAGGTAAGGCATTGCGGCCAGGCAAGCCCAAACGCTCTCAAGCCCTGCTCCACGCAAACCGCTTGCTCACCCTCTGAGGACGCAGACGCAACGTACTCGTATAACTGCGTCACCCGCTCCGTGAGCTGGCTGAATTGCTCAAGGAGAACAATTTGTAAATCTGAAGGAGGGTTTGCGTTGGATGAGACTGGCAGTTTCCTTCCGACCATGACCTTGATGAACGAATCACCCGGATGCGCCTTCGATAGATACCGCAAATGGTCGTCGAATTGCCCAATATCGTCAATTTTGTGATACTGCGACGCAGGCTTCTTGTTTGTCTTGCACTCAAGAGCTGCGCCGCTTCGGGCGGGGGCGTAGTGCCACAACACGTCCGGCCCAGTCTTGCTGGTATTGTCTGGCCTGCTCGACTCCAATCCCAGCAAATCTCCCAGTCCACGAAGCGCCTCCTCCGTCGATGCGGACTCCGGGCCGTACACGAGCTTGGCAGCGATGTCTTTGAGCCGCGTACTGGTCTTCGTGAGGTTGCCTAAATGGCGACTCGAAATTTGCTTCGCCTGTTGGCTCGGCGCCAATTTTTCGCTAGAGACGATCGAGCCGCTACTGACCCTCGGCCGGCCCAATTCCACCCGTTCGTTAGCGGCTGCAATGAAGGCCCGTGACGACCGGACAACGTCTCCGTTGTGATCAGCGGCGCAGCCCTCCCAATGGCGATACCATGCGGCCAAACGCGCGTCCCGAGCGGCGGCGGCTTCCGCCAACTCCCCGTATAGAGCCAATGCATGTGGAAAGTTGCGATTCCAAAGGAGTCGGTACGCCTCCCGTTCCTTGATGACCAAATCGATGAACCAATCGGGGTCCTCCGGCTGACCGGTGGTGTCGAATGCTGTGACGTGCGTCGTGTAAAGTTCATCCCAATCTCGGCGGCCAGTAAGGACCGCCTGGAGCAGATCGTCCGCCTTGGCGTTGCCTTCGTCCATCAACCGCCTCAACTCAAGCCCGAATTGGACTTGTTGTTGTAGGAGCTTCGGCATGTACCGAAGGTTGTTTGGGTCGCGTAGCCAACTCTGCAAGTCACTGCCGATGACGATTACAGCGCCGTGATCCGTGTTGCTGCGAAAAATGCGCCCTATGGCTTGAACCAGCCGCGTTGCCATATGCGCAGCACGGATCCTTTCTAATTTCAGGCCTTGATCCAAAAAGCGGTCGATCAGAGAGGAGCCTGTTGGCAATCCGTCGATGACGAGCACCCGGCAGGAGTCCCCAGGCAAATCAATCCCGTCGTAGCGCGCCACCACCACCAGCTTTTGAGGCGAACGAGACTTGGCGAATGCGTCAATTGCGGCGTGTCCGTTGACGGATTCAAACCGGATTGCCGGCGGAGGCCAGGCTTCTGCCGCCGTGTTGGACGGGCAGATGACACAGGCCTTGTGGTTGCGGATCAAGGTTTCAGCTGAAGTTCGCTGACTCTCATCATCCTCTCCGCCCATTAGTAGAAATAGACGCTGAGCTTCTCCTGATTTTCCTCCCGGGCTCACGCGCTTCGCATTTGTAACGCCGAAGGTGCGCAAGAATTCGACCTGTGAAGGCAGGGTCGCCGTGAGATAGACCCGCCGAACGTCATTTTGGAAACATGGCAGGACATGAAGCGGTAGCACTGGCGGCGTAATCTCAATGCCCGATCCGGAAATAATGCAGGTGCAAAATTCGAGATGGTTTTTCAAATGCGCCCACGCGAAGAGAGTGTCTTTCGCCTCTTCAACACCGTTTTCGAGCAGCACTTTGCTGATTGCCTTGGCATGTCGCCTAACTTCAAATTGAGGGGTAAAAAGCAGTGCCAGCGGCGCCCCCTCAAGAGCATCCTCAAACTGCCGTGGATTAGAACGCGAGAAGTAGTCGCGGAAGCAGTTCGCGATAGGGCGAAACGCCGGATGATCTCGAGCAATCTTGAGCGTAAATTGGCTGCGAATCGCGTTGTTTGCAACATGGGCGTCGTCGAAGACAATGCCCCGGAGATCATGGCTTCGAAAAGTGCTGCGTCCGTTGAAAAGTGCCGCGTAGTTCGTCACGCACGAGCCAGTGCAACCGTCGTACACCTCCCGATTTGTCCACTGACCTCCGAAATACGTGGCGACTTGAATCCCACACTCCTGCGCGCGTGCTGCGGTTTGCTCGATGAGTTGTTTTGTTGCGCAAACGTAAAGTGTCCGCCCATTGGTTTCGTTCACTAGCGACTGGGCGATCAGCAATCCGGGGAGAGTCTTCCCTCCGCCTGTCGTGAGTTCAACGATCACGTCGTGCTCGGATCGAAGGGTGTCCCACCCGCGCACAGCCTCGACCTGGGGCCCCCAGAGGTTTTCGATCGTGCCTCGGAGGGTCAAGGACTTGAAAATCGCTTCCGGACCCGTGGGGCGGGTGCGTTTTGTTGGTCGAATCTGAAGCTTGGATAGGTCCACCGGGGCATCTTAATACATGCTCCAAAACTTGCCACCTCCATCAGCGTAGCCCGCCGTGTCCTCCGCACTCGTCACACCCGCGAATGTCCCCGGCGCAGCAAATACGGTCTTCTCGAGACCGTGTGGGGCCATACACCCGGCGGCCGCGAAGGTTTGCCACCAAACTCACCGGTCTGATGGGGGCCATGTGGGACCGCTCAGGGAAAATCGGGCTGCAGGGATTTGAACCCTGGACCTCCTCGACCCGAACGAGGCGCTCTACCAAGCTGAGCCACAGCCCGAAATTGAGGGGCAAGCCTAGAGGCGGGGGCGGCGGCGGTCAAATACGAATTGCGCGGGCCCGGCGGATTTTTGCGCGGACGGATCGGGCGCGGCGCCGCGGCTTCAGGGGAGGTTGAGCTCTTGCGATTGCTCGAAGCGGGCAGTCTTCGCGACGCCGTCGTGCAGGTAGGTGATCTCGACGGTTTTGATTTTCCCGGCCGCCGGGTCGACGCGCCCGAGGCCCCACTTGGGCGGCAGATGGACGGCGCCGTCGACCACGGCGGCGCGCACGGCTTCGGTCGCATCGACCTGGCGGTCGGGCAGGCCATAGAGGGCGCTGACGATGGTGAGGACTCCCCGGGGTGGCGGGAGGATGATGTCTTCATGCTGCCCAAAGCGGGCGGTCTTGCGGAGGCCGTTGACGACGTAGACGATCTCCACGTCCTTCACGGTGCCGGGTGCGGGGTCCGGGTTGCCGAGACCCCAGCCGGCGTGCAGGAAGAAGCCCTGGTGGGCGATGTGGGGGCGCAAGACGTCCGCGACCTCGATCCTCTTTTCATCGGTGCCGTACCCGGCGCTGACGATGGCGAAGTCGGATTGGTCATGATCGCGCAGGCCGGCGAAGACGGGGAGGGCGAGGCAGGAGAGGAATACCAGGCGGAGGGGAATTTTCATGGAAGACAGGATGCAAATGGTACGCGCCGTCGAAAGAAAAGGCACGCCGCGAAATCGATCATGTCTTCACGCAAAACTCCTTGCGCCCTTTTCCCCTCCGGCGTGTAGGCTGTCCCTCCCATGAGCAAAGTTTCCCACGACGGCAAGGCGAAGAAGAAGGCGGCGGCCGAGGGGATCTGCTGGCTCGCCGGCGCGGGGCCGGGCGATCTCGGGCTGGTGACGCTCAAGGTGAAGGAGGTGGTGGAGAAGGCCGAGGTCATCGTGTTCGATTACCTGTGCAACCCGGAGATCTTGCGCTGGGCGCCGGAGGGGACGGAGATCATTTACGCGGGCAAGAAGGCGGGGCAGCACACGCTGAAGCAGGAGGAGATCAATGCGCTGCTGGTGGAGAAGGTGGGCGCGGGGAAGCGCGTGGTGCGGCTCAAGGGGGGCGATCCGCTGCTCTTCGGGCGCGGCGCGGAGGAGGCGTTGGCGCTGGAGGAGCAGGGGCTGCGTTTCGAGATCATTCCCGGCGTCACCTCGGCCATCGCGGCGCCGGCGTACGCGGGGATTCCGATCACGCATCGCGACCACGCGTCGCAGCTCACGATTTTCACCGGGCACGAGGACCCGACGAAGCCCGGGAGCGCGCTCGATTACGCGCAGCTCGCGAAGCTCCCCGGCACGCGCGTGATGCTCATGGGCGTCGAGCGCCTGGGGACGATCACCGAGGCGCTGCTGCAGCACGGCGAGCGCGCGGATCTCCCGGTGGCGCTCGTCCGCTGGGGAACGACGGGCCGGCAGCAGACGCTGCGCGGGCGGCTCGGCGACATCGCGGCGAAGGCGCTGGAGATCGGCTTCGCGGCGCCGGCGGTCGCGGTCTTCGGCGATGTCGTGGCGCTGCGCGATCAGCTCAACTGGTTCGAGCGGCGCCCGCTCTTCGGCAAGCGGATCGCGATCACCCGCACGCGGCAGCAGGCCGGCGGCTTGCGCGCGGCGTTGAGCGCGCTCGGGGCTGACGTGCTCGAGATGCCGACCATCCGCATCGAGCCGCCGAAGGAGATGCTGGAGTTCGCGGAGCTGGTGCGCGACGCGCATCAGTACGCCTGGCTCATTTTCACGAGCCCGAACGGTGTGACGGCGTTCTTCGATTTGTTCTTCCGCATCTACCAGGACGGGCGTTCGCTCGGCGGGGTGAAGATCGCCGCCATCGGGCCGGCGACGGCGGCGCGGGTGAAGGAGTACCGCTTCGCCGTCGACTTGCAGCCGGAGGAATTCGTGGCCGAGGGAGTGGTGAAGGCGTTCCAAAAAAACGAGGGGACCGTGGAAAACGAGAAGATCCTCATCGCCCGCGCCGAGCAGGCGCGCGACCTCCTCCCGCAGGAGCTGACGAAGATGGGCGCGATCGTCGATATCGCGGTCGCCTACCGCACCGTGCCGGAGACGAACGACGTGAGCGGCGGCATCGAGCGCTTCCGCAGCGAAGGCGCGGATCTCATCACGTTCACCAGTTCGTCGACCGTGGAGAATTTCCTCGCGTTGAAGCTGCCGCTGCCGGCCGGCTTGAAGACCGCGTCCATCGGGCCCGTGACTTCCGCGACCATGCGCGAGCACGGCCTGGCGGTCGACATCGAGGCGAAGAAGTACGATATTCCCGGCCTGGTCGAAGCCATCCGCAAGCACTTCGGATAGCGAGGCAGATGAAGGGTTCCCTTTGCGGCTCAGGTGTGTATTCATTCCTGGCGGAAGCCGCACAGAGGACTGTGCGGACCACGAACGTGGAAAAAGGCGTCCCATTCAGTTCCATGAACCTCTCGTCAGGACTCTCCATCCGATGCCTCCTCGCGAGCGCCACGATCGCGCTCGGCCTGTCACCGGCCGTGGCGGCTGACACGAAGCCGTCCGCTTCCGCCGACTACGAGAAAGTCATCCGCCCCTTTCTCGAGAAGCACTGTGTCGATTGCCACGATCAAGGGATGGCGAAGGGCGACCTCCGGCTCGACTCGCTCGCGGCCGACTTTCGCGACCGCAAGGCCGCGGAGGTTTGGATGCAT
>DASYIS010000341.1:0-16685 GCA_035997375.1 Chthoniobacteraceae bacterium | reverse complement strand
GATCGCGTTGAAGCTCGACGTTTCCAAGAACCTCTTTCTTGAAGTGCCGACCGCGCTCGTCAATTACGCCGTGCTGACGAGCGTGATCGCCGAGGATGAAGCGCAAACGACGGAGGCGATCTACTGGCTGCGCAATAACGGGCAGCAGTTTTTCTCGGTGCAACTGCCACCGGGGAAAAACGGCCCGGCGCCGCTGCTCTCGGATGCCTACGTGGACGGCGAGCCGCAGTTGCCGTCGCGGCGCCCGGGCAGCAACGAGCTGCTCATCCGCCTGCCCGCGCGCGGCGCCGTGGGCGAGGCGTTTTCCGTCCGCTTCGTCTATGAAGTGCCGAGCCCGCACCCGGGCCAGCAGCTCGGCTGGCGCGGCACGCTGCACTTGCAGCCTCCGGTCGTCGCCGGCGTCGAGACGCTGCAAAGCATGTGGACCCTCTACCTCCCGGAAGATCATCGCTACCTTGGCTTCGAGGGGTCGATGCGGGAAACCGTCCATCGCCGCGGCTGGGATCGCTTCCGCGCCGCGCTCGATCTCTTCGTGCCGCAAATGGGCCCGATGCCGACGCGCCCCTCGTCGCCCGTGGAGGCCGATCCGCCGTCGCTCCCCGCGCCCAAGACGGCCGGGTTCAACACCCAACTCCAGCGCGAAGGCGTCATCGTTACGTTGCGCCGCCTTGGCGAGCCGTCGACCGTCGGCATCGTCTACCGCGCCCGCGGCTACACGGCCACGGTCGACGCGATCGCGTTCCTGCTCTCGCTGGCCGGCGGCATCGCCCTGCTCAAACACTCGCGCCGCTCGAAGTTCCTCTACTTCATGTTTGTCGGCGTCGGCGCGCTGATCATCGCCGGCGCGGTCTCGTCGCGTTCCGCCGGGTTCTGGCAGGCGATTTACCTTGGCGCGTTCCTGTCGGTGATCGTCTGGCTGGTCTGCGGCACCACGCGGAGCATCGCGGGCTGGCGCATCTGGAAGCGGCGGCCGCCGCAGCCGCCGCCGGGATGGAACCCGCCGCCCGGGCCGGGCGCGCAGCCTTCTCCCACTCCTGCTCCTGCTCCTGCTCCTGCCGCTCCCCAGTGGCAAACCGAGGTTCCCGCGGAACCGGAGACACCCGTGGCGGCGACACCCGAGCCGCCCGAGTCGGCTCCGCCGGCGCCCACGCCCACGCCGTCGCGTTCATCGCGCAAGTCACGGCCCACGCCCCCGGCGGACCCCGCCCCCTAGCAACCATCGGTTTCACGGATCCCCACCCGCGACCCATGTTTACACGGAACGATTCAGTCTGTGCGCTCTCACTCCCTCGTGACGACAGTCCGAGCCGGCTTGAATCCGAGACCTCCGGTGGCCGAAGGCCTTCCACAAGCCAGCCCAAGGCAACGCCCTGGGTAAGCCGCCAAATCGGAAACGCCCTGAAAGGGCAGAACAACGTGCCCGCCTGTGACGCCCCTTCAGGGCTAATCCGCTGGCTTTTTGAACCCAGGGCGTTGCCCTGGGCTGGCTTGTGGAAGGCCTTCGGCCACCGGAGGTCTCGTATACAACCCGCGCTTGGAGTTGCCGCGGCTCGTGGAGGAACAGGAATATTGTCACAGGGAAAGGCGTTGCTCAGCGCCAGTCTTCCTCTCTTCAGCACCATCTTCCTCCTCGCCGCCCCCCTCTTTGCCGCCGAGCCCGAGGCCGCGCCGCAGCCGACGGACGATGCGTCGCAATCCGATCGCCAGGAATGGTGGGTGCCGGCGGACAAGGTCGGCGCGGTCCTCAAGGATTACCCGCGCGCCGTCCTGCTGACCCGCGCCCAATACGAGAAGCTGCTGACCGACGCCGGCCCGCGCGATCCGAAACCGCCGAAGCCGCCGCGTGAGGCGGCGCTCGTCTCGGCCCAATACGTCGGCCGGGTGGAAGGCAAAGTCCTCACCGTGCAGGGCGAGTTGACGGCCGAGGTGCTCTCGGGCGAATGGGCGCGCGTCCCGCTGCGGCTCGGCAACCTGGCGCTCTCAGAAATCAAGGTCGACGGCGAAGGCGCGCTCGCGCTTCCGCCCGCGCCCGCACCGCAAGCCAACGCGCAGCCCGCACAGCAACAGAAAGCCCAGCCGCAAGCGAAGTCCGCCACTCCATCCCCGCAAACCGAGGAAGAGCCGAAAACCTCCACGCTCCTCCTGCGCGGCCGCGGCCCGCATAAGATCACCGTCCGCTTCGCCGCGCCGATCGCGACCGCCGACGCGTGGCACACCGCGAGCCTCACGCTGCCGATCGCCGGTGCCACCGCGCTCGTCGTCAACTTTCCCGAGCACACGCTGGCCGAGTGCAAGCAGCCGCTGCGCACCGAGCCGATCCCGGATGGCACGCGGATCACGGTCGCGCTCCCGCTCGATTCCGGCGAGGTGACGCTGCGCTGGCGCTCCTCCGGCGGCGGGCTCGTCGCGCTGCCGCCTTCGCTTCACAGCAACACGAAGTTTGAGGTGGATGCGGAGTCCGTCCAGGCGCGCTCGGACCTCACCGTCTCGACCGCGACCGGGACCTTGCCGGAGACGCTCGACTTCACCCTCGCGGGGGACGCCCGCATGGTTGAGATCACCGGCAGCGATGTCGCCGGCTGGTCGGTGGAGGGGCCGACGGTCCATCTCAAGCTGCCGCCGGGGCGCGGCGCGCGCGCCGAGTTCACCACCGTCGTCCAGCGGCCCGCCGCCCTCACGCCGGCGGGGGCCGAGGTCCTGCTGCCGCTGCCGGACCTGGTCGGCGCGGGGCGGATCGACGGCGAGTTCACGGTCGTCGGCGGACCCGGCGTCGCGATGCGCGAACCCACGCCCACTCCCGGCACGACCGCGCTGGCGCCCGTCGCGGGCACAGCGGGCCACTGGAGCTTCGTCGGGCCGAAAATCGCACCGAAGATCCGAGTCGAACGGCTGCGCCCGCGCTTTTTTGCCGACCTGGATACACTCGTCGATTTCCAGCCCGACGCCATTTACCTCGAGCGGACCGTAACGCTGCACCCGGAGGAAGGCGGCGTGTTCAATCTCCTCCTCACGCTCCCTGCCGGCGAGGAAGTCCTCGAGGTCCGCGCGGTCAATCCTTTTCTCCAGGTACAGGCCAACGCCAACGCGGTGCAGGCCCCCATCGAAGCCGACCCGCTGTGGCGCGTCGAGGCCGGCAAGCTCTCGCTGCGCTGGCTGACCGATCCGCCCAAAGGCCGCCCACGCACCCTCCGGGTGAAGACACGCACCACCCCGGCGGGCTGGGCCGCCGGCGTGGGCCGCACCGCCGCCGCGCCCGCTCCCGGCGCGGCCGTGGCCGCGGCCGAGACGATCCTTTTTCCCGTCGCCGAGATGACGATCGAGGGCGCGGAAAAAGTCAGCGGCTACCTGGCGTTGCGCGCGAGCGAGAACTTCCGCCTGGAGACCGAGGCGGCCGACATGCTGGAGCCGCGCGACGGCCGCACGACGCCGGTCACCGGTGCGTATGCGTGGTTCCGCCGCGGCGCGTTCGATCTAAAGGTCCGCGTCACCCGCCGGCCGAGCGAGCTGCTCGCCACGCTCACCGGGTACGCCCTCCCGCTCGCCGGCGTGCTCGATCTCCACGCGCAAATCGTCTGGGATTTCCGCTACTCCGGCGTCCGCTCGGTGCAGATCCGCGTGCCGGAAAAGCAGGCCGGCGAGTTCCATTTCGAAGGGCCGCAGATCGCCGAGCGCACGCTCGCCGGCGACGTCTGGACCATCGTCTTCCAGAAGGAGCTCACCGGCCGGCAGGTGCTCACGGTCACCGCGAAAATCCCGGTGACCCGCGCGGCGGACGACGCCTCGCGCTTCTCCACCACGGTGCCCGTCATCGAGCCGCTCCACACCCAGCGCGGCAGCGGCACATGGGTCGTCGAGGCGAACACCGACACCGAGATCCAGCTCACCGCGACCGGCATGAACGAGCTCGACGCGCTCCTCGCGCCGCCGCTGGAGGACTACCAGCCGCGCCACCGCGTCATCGGTGTTTTCACCTGGCTCGGGCCGAAGTACGAGCTGAACCTCTCCGGCGTCCGCCACGCCGGCGCGGGCGTGCTGACCACGGTCGTCGATTCGATGGACCTCACGAGCGTGCTCGCCACCACCGGCATCGTGCGCAGCGAAGCGGTCTTGCAGCTCCGCACCGCGGGCGCGCAATTCCTCGACGTGACGCTCCCCGCCGGCGCGCGGCTCCTTTCGCTGCTCGTCGATGGCGAGCCGAGCAAGCCAGTCGAAGGCGCTCCCGGCCACGTGCGCGTGCAGCTCGCAGCGAAGCAGGATACCGCTCCCGCCGAGCTGCGCGTCCTCTTTGAAAACCAGGCTACGCCGGAGTGGAAAGCGCGCGGCCAGAGCATCCTCTCGCCGCTGCGCCTGCCGCCGGAGGTGCCGGTGCTCAACACAACGTGGCATGCCTTTCTGCCGGAAGGGTATTATTACTCGGGCGGGACGAACAATCTGACGCCCGCACCGAAGGGCATTGAACGCCCGTTGCTCTTCGCGCCGATGGCGCTGTGGGATCTCCGGAAGGCCATCGGTGCGATGACCGTCCTCGGTGCGTCAGGAATCAGTGATCCCCGCGCAATCGACTCGACCCTCGCCGACGATCAGAAGGAAATGCTCACACGGCTCTCGCGGGGATCCGGGCTCGCCGGTGGTGGCGCACTGGCGTTTTTCGATGACTCGGAGAACTCGCGCGGAGAGCCATTCCCTGGGCGCGGCGACCTCACGATCAGCACGGGCGGGCTTATGACGGAGGAGAAGGACGCGCGCGAGGATCGGGCGAAGGTCGAGCGAGGAGTCTTTCAGGGCGACATCAACAACGGGACGTTCAATTACAACGGCCAGTCCAGTGACCCAAAACTCCGTGCGCGGGTTGAGGAGGTGAAACAGCTCTTCGTGGAGGCCCGCGGCTTCCACGATGCCGGCCGTTACGACCTGGCGTATAAACGCTGCGAGCAAATCCTCAATCTCGATCCGTACAACGTCGCGGCTCGCAAACTACAGGAGCAGATCAACCAGAAGAAAGAGGAGTACGCCAAGGATGGCTACAACCAGGCACGCTCGCTCGCGCTGTGGCAGGTAACCAAGGCATGGGACAAACCGGTGCGCAAATTCAACGGGACCGGCGGTGGGATTGGCGGAGTCCAAATCATCCGGGAGTTCAATGATCCCTCGAACTTGGGACAGCCCCAGCCGCCTCCCATCAACCTCCCGGTCGCCGGCGAGCAGGCGAAGAAAGTCGGCCTGCTTCCGATGCGCCTCGCGCTTCCGCGCGTCGGCGACGAGCTGGTCGTGAACGGCTTCGGCGCACCGGAGCAGATGGAAGTGGAATATCATGCCGAGACCGACCGCAGCCAGGGACATCGGTGGATCTTCCTCCTCGGCGCATTCGGTTATTTGTGCTTCGGCGGACGACACCCTTGGTGGCGGGCCGCGTGGATCACCTTCTGGCTCACCGCCATCCCACTCGTCTTCTGGCCCGCCTCCATGGGCACCTGCAACCTCCTCCTCGGCGGCTGGCTGGCCGGCCTCCTCCTCGGCCGCCTCGCGCGGCGGTTCATCTTCAATGCCCGGTCGCGGAAGGGGGTGGCGGCATGATTGGGTTCAATCTCATGAAACGAGATATTCCCTCGCGAGTAGGTGTTCACGCGCGGTCGGGCATGTCTGGTGGCCGAAGGCCTTCCACAAGCCAGCCCAGGGCAACGCCCTGGGTTGAGGCGTCTCACGAATCCGCCCTGAAGGGGCACGCCAGGCGCGCCGGCTGTGGCGCCCTTTCAGGGCTGTTCGAATTGCCAGCCGACCCAGGGTGTTGCCCTGGGCTGACTTGTTTCAGGCCTTCGGCCATCCTGCGAACGTTGGGGTTGCTCACCGCCCTCGCCTCGCTCCTCTTCGCCCCCGCCATCCCCGCGAAGGAAACCAAAGCCGAGGCCGCGCTCTCCGAGGAGCCCGATATCGTCATCGTCCCCTACGATCCGAAGACCCCGCCGGCGGAGCAGAATCCCGATCAGCTCTACCTCCCCTACGACCGCTTCCTCAAACTCTGGCAGGCCGCGAAAGAGCACCAACGCCCGCCCGCCGAGCAAAAACCCGCGCCGCTCCCCTACGGCCTGACCAGCGCCCGCTACGACGCGAAACTCGAGCAGCGCGGCATCCTCGTCACCGGCGTGCTCGACCTCTTCACCGGCCATGCGTGGGTCAAGGTGCCGCTCCCTTTCGCCCGCACGAAAGTCTCCGGCCTCACGATCGACGGACAGGCGGCGGTCTGGGAAAATGACGAGCTGCTGGTGGAAAAGCAGGGCCGCCATCAGGTGACGGTCGCGTTCGAGTTGCCGCGCGTCCTGGGCGCCGTCGACTTCAGTTGGGGCATCCCCCGCTCCTCCGCGACGATGCTCGTGCTGACCATCCCGCAGCCTGAGACGACCGCCACCATCGAGCCCGGCAGCGGCGCGGTCGAGCAGCTCACCGGCGGCGCGCGCGTCGTCACCGCGGCGCTCGGTTCCGCGGGCGAAATCCGCGTCCATTTGCGGACCGCGGAGAAGCCCGCCACCGCCGGCGCGCCGGTCGCCGCCACCATCCACGAGACGGCGCGACTCTCCGCCATCTGGGAGGAATTCCAGGCCGACGCCGAGTTCAGCTTCCCCTCCTCGGTGCAGGACAAGTTCACCATCCTGTTCGAAAAAGGGCTCACGCTCACCGACCTCTCCGCGCCGAACCTCAAGTCGTGGACCTTGCGCCCGGAGGGCGCCGGGCAGGCGCTCGATGTCGAGCTGTACGAGCCCGCGAAGGAAACGTTCACCGTCCACGTGGCGACCCAGCGTTTTCCCGCGGCGAAGGCCGTGACGGGCACGATCCCGCTTTTCTCCACCACGGCGCGGCGGACCGAGCTGGCCTCGCTCGCGGTCTTCGCGGCCGAGCGCGCGACCGCCACCCTCACGCCCGCCGGCGGCCTCCGGCAGATCCCCGCGCGGACTCAGCCGCCGGACGGCTGGCGGGTCGCCGGCGCGTTTGCGGGCGCGGGTACGCTGCAATACCAGCTCTCGGTCAAGACCCCGCGGCGCGAGGCGAAGGTCGAGTATCTCTACCAGGTCGGGCGCCGGCAGCTCGAGCTCTTCGCCTCCATGGAGCTGCTCGCGGCGGGCGATCCGCTCGAGAGCCTCCAGATCGAACTGCCGCCCGGCTTCGACGTGGAAACGCTCCAGAGCACGCGCCCGCATACTTGGTGGCGGACCGCGACCGGAAATCTCGTGATCGCGTTTGAAAACGCCACGCCGCCCTCGACCAAGATGGTGCTGCATCTCGTGCAGAAAGCGCCGCCCGCCGCCGCGCTGGAGATTCGCTCGCTGAAGTTCGTCGATTTCCACAAGGTCGAGAGCGAGGTCGTCATCGCCGCGCGCAAGGGCGTCGACACCGCGCTCACCCTGCCCGCCCTCGCGACCGACTTGAAGCCCGAGGAAGCCGTCCCGAGCTTCGACGTGGTCGCGCCGCTGGAGCGCGAGCGCGCCTTCCGCTCCGCCACCGGCGACTTCGCGGGCCAGGTGCAACTGACCTCCCGCACCCCGCGGGCGGAGGCCGTCTGGGCGCTCCGCGTCGAGGCGCACGAAGCGTGGCTCGGCCTCTCGTATGCGGTGCGCCTCAATTTGAAACAGGGGAGCCTCGACAGCGCGCGCTTCACCCTCCCCGCCGGGCTCGCCGAGGCGCGCGTGGCCGGGAGCGAAGTGCGCGAGGCGCGCTCGAAAGTCGAGGGCGACGTGCGCACCTACGACGTCAGTTTTCAAAATGAAGTGACCGATGCGGTCGAGTTCACGGTCGACCTCGAAATCCCGCATGCCGGCGAGGTGGCGCTCCCGTCGCTGCTCTTCCCCGGCACCGCCCACGCCTCGGGGTTCCTCCTGATCGAAAACGCCTCGGAAGGCGAGATGCGCCTCGCGACCGCCGGCCTCGACAAGGCGACCGTCGCCGAGCTGCCGTGGCAGGTGCCCAACGCGCAGCGCGCCGAGCTCTACCGCGTGCCGCCGGCCGACTGGAGCGCGAAGGTCACCGTGGAGCGCCTGGAAAAAGCGGCGGGCCGGCTCGCGTTCTGCCCGTGGGCCGAATTCTCCACCGCCTTCCGCCGCGACGGCACCGAGTGGCACAAGGCCGTCTGGCATTTGCAAAATCGCGCCCTGCAATTTCTCCCCGTGCGCCTGCCGATCGGCGCCGAGCTGGTGAGCGTGCGCGTGGCCGGCCAGAGCATGCGCGCCGACAGCGGTCAGGTGGAAGGCGGCCCGGCGCTCCTCATCCCGCTCATCAAGACCAGGCCCGGCGAGCTTTCATACGATGTGGAGGCCGTCTTCCGCATCGCCCAGCCGGCGCTGAAGGGCTCGACCAAACGGACGCTCGAGGACCCCGACCTGCTCGGGATTACCGTCGAGCGAACCTTCTGGAATATCTGGGCGCCCGCCGGTTTCGAGATCGTCCCCGCGCGCGGCGGCAACATGGATCAAATCATCGGCGATGTGGCCGTGGCGGACAAACTCGACGATACGCTCCAGGAGTTGAAGCGGCTTAACGGCATCATGAACCTGAGCGGCGCCGGCTCGGAGACCCACCAGATCGCGGCCGAGAACTTCCGGCGGTTGCAACAGACGATCGAAATTGGCAACAACGACCTCGCGCAGCAGCAGCAACTCCAACCGGGGCAAGCGCAAATCCCCACCCCCGCGCAACAGCGCGAGGCCGGCAGCAAGGGGAACGCGCAACAGCAATTCAACTACGTCCGAAACAAGCTGGCCGAGGTGAACCGGGAGCTGGAGAAGGAGGTGCGAGACCAAAGGAAGCAAGTCGAAGGGGCGGACATCGTGAGCGCGGACGCTCCGATGGTGAACGCGGGAGTGCCCGCCCCGGCATTGCCCAACACTCCGACGAACCCCTCCCCGGAGTCGTCGCAGGCCGCGATGTCGCAGGAGTCCTTGGCGGCGCTCGGGATGATCAGCGTGAAAGAACGATTCGCCGGCCAAGGCGGGCAGACGAAAACCGAGGCGCAGCCGGTTCAGCAGGGGGTGCGCAACAACTGGAAGCTGAACCCGACCATGAACAACGGCACGCTCCAGACCGGCAAGGACGGGCAAACGAACCTGGCGCTGAATGACAACGTGCAGTACAACGGCAACGTCTCGACGAAGGCGGGCGCAGTGAAACGAGAGCGCCTCTACAACAGCGTGGATGAGCTGACGTTCGACAGCGACAGGAAAGGCGTTGAACAGGGTCAGAATTCGCTGAGTGCCGCGCGCGCCATTAACAACGTGTCCAACGGGCTGATCGTGAATGCGGGCCCCGACATCACCGCGTCGCAGAACGGCCCGCAAGCGGCGGGCCAACTGACCGGTAACGTCACTTTTGGAGCGGGAGTCTCGACCCTTAATCCGCAGCGGCCGCAGCCGGCGGCGACGCCGCCGGGACAGACGAGAGACTTGCAGAACCTAAACTACTTCAACAAAGTCGAGGTCTATCCTCGGCAGCCGATGGCGACCGCGACGCCGATGAGCCGGGTGAGCGCGGGGACGATTACGTTGAACGGCAACAACACGTACACGGGACGCACCACCTTGAACGAGGGGACGCTGACGCTCAATGGCGGGCAAACGCAAACGACCGTGAACGTCGGCACAGCCGATCCCAACCGGCCGGAGGTGAGCGCCATCACGAGCGCGCGTCCCTCTTCCCAACCGATGCCCACTACCGTTACGGGCACCGGACGCGTCGTCGCTTCGGGCGGGACCAGCGGCACCACGCCCGCGTTGACCCCGAGCGACTACCCTTTTGTCAATCCCAACGGCAGCCCGGTCGGGACGCAGCCGGTCACCTCGGGTCTGCGCAACGGCAACCTGGCCATCAGCCAAAACGCCATCGACGCCCTCCTCTTCGGGGTCGCGGGCACCTCGGCGATCAACCCGCCGGTCGGTACCGTGTCCGGCGTCATCACCGATCCGCACTTCATGAAACGACTGTCCGACGGAAGCTTGGTCGACTTGAACGGCGTGGCCGGCACACCGGATGGCGGGTTCAACAACAAGAGCGATGTCGGGCGCGCGGCCCCGCGCCCGACGCCGATCGATCGCCGCATCACGCTCGCGGTCGATTTCCCGACCGAGGGGGAGCCGATCCATTTCAAGAAACTGAAAGGCGCCGCGACCGTGCGCGTGGAGCTGACCCCGCAGGAAACCATCGCCCGCGGCCGCAATGCCTTCCTCCTGGCGATCGCCGCCGGCATGCTCTTCTGGGTGCGCCGGCGGTTCGGCTCGCGGGCGACGGTGTAGTAGACGAGGGCTCCAAATGACTGGAGCGCGCAGCGCGAACGGCCCGGGGAGCGCACGCGCCCCGCGTGCTGGATTCGGCGCCCTCGCCGAATCCCGTTGTGCACGGCACACCGCTTGGTGAGTTTGCGCGCGCAGCCCGTTGAATGCTGCCCGGCGAGGGCGCCGGGCAGAACACGCGGGGCGCGTGTGCTCCCCGGGCCACATCTGCCTTCGGCAGCACTCCACTTCGCCGCTCCCTACCTGCTCAACAGCTCCCGCAGCTTCTCCGGGTCGGCGGTCGGCAACTGGCAGGCGAAGTTTTCGCAAACATACGCCGCGGCCTTTCCCTGGATCGGCTGGACGGTGCCGAGAAATTCCATGCGTTTCGCCAGCCACGCCTGCGCTTCACCGCCGCTCGCGAGGAGGAGCAGCTTGCCGGGGAGGAAATGGCGATGCACTTCCTTCAGCAACACATGCGTGTCGGCGGCGGACGGCGCGCCGGCGATCACGATCTGGCGGGGCTTGGCGAGCGACGCATCGACCGCGCAGAGCATCTGCGGCATGGACGTGGGCGACTCGGTGAGGCGCTGCGCGAACGCGGCGATCGTCCGGTCGGCCTTGGTCTTCAGCTCGCTCGAGCCGAGGATCTGCGCGAGGCGCTGAAGGTTGAGCGCGGCGACCGAATTCGGCGACGGCTCGGCGCCGTCGTAGTCCTCCTTCATCCGCAACAGGATGTCGGCGGCCTCAGCCGGCCCGCTGAAGTAGCCGCCGTGTTCGGCGTCCCAGAACTGCGTGTCCATCGCCGTTTGCAGCTCCTCCGCCCAGCGCAGCCACCCCACGTCGAAGTCCGCCTCGTACAAATCGAGCAGCCCCTGGATGAGCGACGCATAGTCGTCGGCGAAGCCCGCGATCTTGCTCGCCTCGCCGCGATAATTGCGGATGAGCCGGCCGTCTTTCCAAAGCTGCGCCTTGAGGAATTGCGCCGACCGCTGCGCCGCGGTCACGTATCTCGGCTCATCGAGCACCTGCCCCGCTTTCGCGAAGGCGGAAATCATGAGCCCATTCCACGCCGTGATGATCTTGTCGTCGAGATGCGGCCGCGGGCGCTTGGCGCGGAGGGCGAGCAACTGCTCCCGGCACTTCGCCAGCGTCGCCGCCACGGCTTCTGCGCTCTGCCCCGCGGCCTGGGCGGCGTCGGCCGGCGACATGCGGACGATGAGCGTGTTCTTGCCGCCGAACTCCCCGTGCGGATCGCTCCCCTTCGGCGCGTTGCCGTTCTCCTCCACGCCGTAACAGCGATTGAAAAGCGCCGCGCGTTCCGTGCCGAGCGCGGCGTCGATCTCGGCCTTGGTCCAAACGTAAAACGCGCCTTCGGCGTGCTCCGGTTTGCCATGCGCTACGATCGAGTCGGCGTCCTCCGCCGAGTAGAATCCGCCGCCCTTGTCCGTCATGTCGCGCAGCACGTAGTCGAGGACGTCGCGGGCGACCGCGGCGTGGCGCTCGTCGCGCGTCACCTGGTAGGCGTCGAGGTACGAGCAGACGAGCTGCGCCTGGTCGTAGAGCATTTTTTCAAAGTGCGGGATGTGCCAGAAGCGGTCGACCGAGTAGCGGTGGAAGCCGCCGCCGAGCTGATCGTGCATGCCGCCGGCGGCCATCTTGTCGAGCGTCGCCAGCGCCATGCCGAGCGCCGCCTTGCCGTCGCGCGAGGCCGCGCCTTCCCGCGCATAGACGCGGAAGAGGAGGTTCAGCGAGACCGGATGCGGGAACTTTGGCGCATTGCCAAAGCCGCCCCACTCGTCGTCGTAGACGCGCGCGAGCTGGTTGAACGCCGTCATGATCTCCGCCTTGGCCGCGTTCCCTTGCGCCGGCCCGCCGGCGGTCAGTTCGCGCAGTTGATCGATCGCGCTCTTCGCGCTCTTGACGACATTTTCGCGGTCGTCGCGCCAGGCTTCGGAGAGTTTCTTGAGCACCGTCGGGAAACCCGGCCGGCCAAATTTGTCTTCCGGTGGAAAGTAGGTTCCGCCGTAGAAAGGCTGCAGGTCCGGCGTGAGGAAGACGGTCATCGGCCAGCCGCCGCCGCCCGTGACGGCCTGCACATAGGTCATGTAGACGCGGTCGACATCGGGCCGCTCCTCGCGGTCGACCTTGATCGCGATGAAGTTGTCGTTGATCAGTTTCGCGATTTCCTCGTTTTCAAAAGACTCGTGCGCCATGACATGGCACCAGTGGCAGGTCGAGTAGCCAATCGAGAGAAAGATCGGCTTCTGCTCGCGGCGGGCCTTGGCAAAGGCCTCCGCGCCCCAGGCGTACCAGTCGACCGGATTGTGCTGGTGCTGGAGCAGGTACGGCGACTTTTCCCTGGCCAGGCGATTGGTGTGCGGAGAGGAAGAGGCGTTCACGGTGGGCTCAACTCCTTGACAAAGGGTGGTCACTGCGGAGAGGAGTACGGCCCCCACGCTTCGGCGGAAGGAACCAAAAATTATGCGCAGCATTCCCGACAGCATCCGCGTCCTCCTCCAGCATGGCAAGCCGTGGCTCCTCCTCGCGGTGGCGCTTTCCTTTTCCGCGTGCGCCCATCAGACCGTCCGCCGCACCTCGCGCAGCTTCTCCACCGTCATCATCGATGCCGGCCACGGCGGCAAAGATCGCGGCACGCAATCCTCGCGGCTGATCGCGGAAAAGGACGCCGCGCTCGACATCGCCCTCAAGGTCAACGCGCGCCTGCAGAGCGCCGGCGTGCAGACGAAGCTCATCCGCAGCGGCGATTATTTCGTCGAGCTCGACGAGCGCGTGAACATGTCCAATGCGGTGTCGAACGCGATTTTCGTGAGCGTTCACCTCAACGAATGCCGCCCGCGCCGCGACATGCACGGGGTGGAGACGTACTACTTTTCCGCGGAGTCGCAGGAGCTCGCGCAGCGCATCCTGCGCAAAGTCGGCGCGCTGCCCGGCGAGTCGCCGCACTTCATGAAGACCGCGCGCTTCCGCGTGCTGCGCAACAATCGCAACCCCGCCGTGCTGGTGGAGTGCGGCTATCTCTCGAACCGCGCCGAGGCGGAACGCTTCGCGAGCGCAAGCTACCGCTCCACGGTGGCGAACGCGATTGCCGAGGCGATCCTGGAGCAGCGCGGCGGGTAGGGTGGGAAAGGTGGCAAGTCCGGTGGCCGAAGGCCTTCCACAAGCCAGCCCAGGGCAACGCCCTGGGAAACCGCACCATACGCGTTCAGCCCTGAAGGGGCGTCACATGTGGTGCCCCGTTGGGGCGTCGCGCGCTTTGCGTCAGAAAACCCAGGGCGGCGCTCGTCCCTCGCTTGCCCTGGGCTGGCTTGTGAGAGGCCTTCGGCCAACCGGACTTGCCGGCGTCACCCCGCCTTCCCATTCACACCTCCGCCGGCTCCGCCACCTCCACCGCGTACTCCTTGAGCTTGTTGCGCAGGGTCCGGATGCTGATCCCGAGCAGCTCCGCGGCCTTGGTGCGATTGCCGCCGGTGTGCTCGAGCGCGCGCAGGATCGCCTGCTTTTCCAACTCGTGCAGGGGCTGGACTTCGGTCGCCGGCTCCGCGCTCTTTCGCGGCGCGGGTCGCTCGGCGGTCTGCCTGACCGCCGGTGCCGGGGGCGCTCCGTTCAAGCCCAGCGCGCCGGCTTCCACGGGTGAATCCGCGTCACTCAGGATGACCGCGCGCTCGATGGTGTTTTGCAATTCGCGCACGTTGCCGGGCCACGGGTGCGCTTGCAGGGCGGCGAGGGCTTCATCGGAAAAGCCGGTGACCGAGATGCCGTGTTTGCGCGCGAACTTGTGGAGGAAATTGTTCGCCAGCAGGACAATGTCCTCCCGCCGCTCGCGCAACGCCGGAACGTGGATCGGAAAGACATTCAGCCGGTAGTAGAGGTCCTCGCGGAAGTCGCCTTTCTCCACCGATTTCAGGATGTCGCGATTCGTCGTCGCCAGCACGCGCACGTCGACCTTGATCGTCTTGTTCCCGCCGACGCGCTCGAACTCGCGCTCCTGCAAGACGCGCAGCAGCTTGGCCTGGAGGTGCGGCGGGATTTCGCTCACTTCATCGAGCAACAGTGTGCCGCCGTGCGCCAACTCGAAGCGCCCCTCACGCCGCTCGGTGGCGCCGGTGAAGGCGCCCTTCTCGTGCCCGAAAAACTCGCTCTCGATCAGGTTCTCCGGCAGCGCGGCGCAGTTGACCTTGATGAACGGCGCGTCGCGTCGCGCGCTCTCGTGGTAGATCGAGCGCGCGACCAGCTCCTTGCCCGTGCCGTTCTCGCCCTGGATGAGCACGGTCGCCTCGGTCGGCGCGACCTTGCTGATAACCTCGCGCAGCCGCTTGAAAACGCCGCTCTGGCCGATGACGTCGCTCGTGTCCGAGAGCGCGGCGGTGAGCAGGCGGTTGACGCGCACGACGTGGTTGAAGGTATCCGCGCGTTTCACGAGCAGCTCCACCTCCGCCTTCGAGAAGGGCTTCATGAGGTAATCGAACGCGCCGAACCGCAGGCCGGCGACCGCCGATTCCAGCGTCGCCAACCCGGTCATGATGACGACCATCGGCTTGTTCGTGAGCTTGTGCATCATCTCCAGCAGATCGGTCCCCTCCCCGTCCGGCAGCTTGCGATCGAGGAAGACGAGGTCGAACGCATCGGCCTTCAGCATCCGCTCCGCCGTCGCGAGGTCGCCGGCGCTGTGGACGCTGTAACGCTTCGCGCGCAGCCATTCCTCCATCACCTTGCGGATCATCGGCTCGTCATCGACGACCAGGATTTTCTCGACTGCCATATGGCGGTGGAGAGTAGCGGCGAGGCGCTCGGGAGGTCGATGGAAATAGAGCGGCACCGCGGGCGGGATGATTCCGGTCGGCCGAGTCGAAGGGTTCGCCGCGCTCCTGAACCCTCAGGCCGCGGGGGCTGCCCGGCGGCCTTCGTCCGCGGCAGGCGGACCACCGTCTCCGCGGCATCCGACCGCAGGTCGACTTCCCCGTCGTGCGCCCGGACGATTTCACGCACGATATACAACCCCAAGCCGCGCTCTTATACGAACTGCCGCGATCCAGAGCCCCGCCCTGGAGCGGGTTGTTGTCGCACGGCACACAGGAAGTGCTCTCCAGGATGCGAGGGCCGGCCGCCAGCCATCGATGGCGATCGCCTAGCGGCCCCTCACCTTGTTTTCGTTGCGCCGCTCCGGCGCCTTGTGCTTCTCCGCTTTCCCGGTCTTGGAGGTCAGTTTGTCCCCTTTCACGTTCGCGTTCTTCGCGGGAGCTGGTGCGTCGGCTTTCTTGGCGGTCTTGGGCATGACAGACCATAGGCCGCCTCGTCGGCCGCGCCACTAGATTCCCAGCGGAGCGGCAGATCCGCGTCATACCGATGCGCCAAGGGGCGACGCCTTCACCGCGGGCGTCATCCTTGGCTGGCACGGAGGGCTCTCGATCGAGGAAGGGCTGCGCTACGGAGTCTGCGCCGCCGCCGCGAATCTCAGCTCGGAGACCTGCACCGGCGGCCTCCGCTCGCTGGCCGAGTGTCTGGCTCTCGGCGTGAAGTACGGATACCGGTAGGCGGGCAGGTTCCCGACTTGCGACCGCGGTGGCACGCGTAAGTGCGAAACCGCTATTTCCGCAGCTGCGACCCGAGTTTTTTCTTGCCCGCATCGTGTCCGCGCCGGGTCGAAAACCGATCGGCGGACGCTCGCGCCTTTTTCAGGCGCGAATCCTGATTGCCACCGGCCGCAAAATATCCCCATGCTGCGGGGCCGTGATCACCCACCTCCCGCCGGAAGAGCCGCCGCCAGGCGATGATGTCCTCGCCGCGGAGGGCCCAACTCAGGAACAATTGCGGGAACACCTGGCGGAGGTGCAGGCCGCCGGTCTCGTGCTCGCGAACCTGCAAACGGCCTTGGTCGAGTTCATCAGCATGCTCGACGCCGCCGGCGCAGGCTCCGCCCCCTGTGGCCCGCCCGTCCCTCCCATCGCGTGCCAACCGCCCGACGGGGAGCGCGCGACGGCGACCTGAGTCGCAGACAGGAGCTCACGCTAAGGTCAACGCGGGCTCTGTCGCCAGAAACGTGTTTGGGCAACCCGGCGCCTTCCTGCACCTATGGGGACTTTTTCCCCCGACAAAAAACGGCCGGTCACCGGGGGCTCTGCGATTTCCCGCCATGATACCGTGTGGATTCCTCATTCAGAAGCCGCCGGCGAATCCCGCCGACGTGCGCCCCGTCCAGCAGCCCAAAGCCGAGCCTGCGCCCAGCCAAAGCACCCCCGCGCGCGACCGCCCGGCGGAGGCCAGAAAACTGCGCCCGACGCGGGACGCCCGCCCCTCCCACGCGCCTTCGCTCTGACCTTGGGCCGGAGCCACCCCCTCCGGCGGAGCCCCCTTAGATGCCGAGCCCCGGCTGCTCGTGGGCTTTGGGGGCGCGTTTGTCGGTTTCGTCGAGGGCCG
>DASYIS010000340.1:0-22300 GCA_035997375.1 Chthoniobacteraceae bacterium | reverse complement strand
AGTTCAGGCTCAAGCCTTGCGCGTCTTGCGAGAACGCCGAGATGCGCACTTTGTAGCGGCCCGGCTGCGTCTTCGTGAGGTTCTCGAATTGAATCGAATGGATCGGCACCTCGATGTGCGGCTCGGCGAAGAACAGCAGACGGTCGCCGCGGATCCGAATCATCGGGCTGTTGTTGCCGTGGTGCAGATTGCCGTCCGTGTTCTCCTTGGGATCGGAAAACAGGAAGCGCTGCTTCACGACCTCCGGCCGCGGCCCGCGAACGATCGCGGCCTTGAGCGCCGTCTCCGCGGCCTCCATGTAGCGCTGGATGTGCACCGGCGAGATGCTGAGCGCCTTGGCCGCGGTGTCGAAGCCATCCGCCGTGTCGTCTTCCGGCAGCAGATCGCGCAGCGAGGTCTCAATGCCGAGCAGGTCGTGGACGGTGTTTTCGTATTCCAGGCGGTTGAGCCGGCGCAGGCGGGTGCGGCCCTCGCCACGGCGCGTCTTTGCCTCGGCGGCCAGCGCGACTTCGATCCCGGAGAGCAGCTTCGCGACTTCGGGTGCAGGCGGGCGCGGTTTTTTCGGCGGCGGCATTTCGCCGGCGTCGAGGCGCGCGAAAATGCGCGCCCAGCTCTTCGCCGCCTCGGCGAGATTCAACTCCGCGAGGTTATCGAGACGGAACTTCCCCTTCTGCGTTTGCTCGTCGTGGCAGTCGTAGCAATGCTCCTCCAGAAACGCCGCAGCACCTGGAACCGCTTCGCTCGCGGCCAACGCGGACGCGCCGTGGGCGAGCCCGATCGCGAGCGAGAGAATAAGCCGTATCAATGCAAAATCGGGCGGAGCGGCACCGTGGCACGGGCGTCCCGCCCGTGGGGCCGGCAGGCGTCTCGCCTGACGACGCCGGAGATCACCATTTGGTGACTGTAGAATCAGCGGGCGGGACGCCCGCTGGCCCCACGGGCGGGACGCCCATGCCACGGTGAACTCCGCCGCCATCAAGCCATCAGCCCCGGCACGAGATTCCCAGCCACATCGGTCAGCCGATAGTCCCGGCCCTCATGGCGATAGATGAGCTTTTTGTGATCGACGCCGAGCAGGTGCAGGAGCGTGGCGTGCAGGTCATGCACGTGGACGGGGTCCTTGACGATGTTATAGCCGAACTCATCGGTCTCGCCGTAAATCGAGCCGCGCTTGATGCCGCCGCCGGCCATCCAGATGGTGAAGCAGCGCGGGTGGTGATCGCGGCCGAAGTTGTCGGGCTTGATCTCGCCCTGACTGTAGGCGGTGCGTCCAAACTCGCCGCCCCAGATGACCAGCGTGTCGTCGAGCAGGCCGCGCTGCTTAAGGTCGGTGATGAGCGCGGCGCTCCCCTGGTCGACTTCCTTACACTTGTTGGGAAGGCCCTTGGGCAGACCGCCATGGTGGTCCCAGTCGCGATGGCAGAGCTGAATGAACGGCACATTCCGCTCGGCCAGCCGGCGCGCGAGCAGGCAGTTGTTGGCAAAGGACGGCTTACCCGGCGTGGCGCCGTAGAGATCGAGCACTTCCTTCGGCTCCTTGCTTAAGTCGGTTAACTCCGGCACGCTCGTCTGCATGCGGAAGGCGAGCTCGTAATTGTCGATCTGCGCGCTGATCGCGGGGTCGCCGAGCGTGCCGAGCGCAAGCCGGTTTAGCTCATTGGTCGAATCGATGAGTTGGCGGCGCGTTTGGCCGCTCATGCCGTCCGGGTTGGAGACAAAGAGCACCGGGTCGCCGGCGTTGCGGAACTGCACGCCCGAGTATTGCTGAGGCAGAAAGCCGCTGCCCCAGTAGCGTGATTGCAAGGTCTGCCCCCCTCCCCCGCTGGTGAGCACGACAAACGACGGCAGGTCGCGGTTGCTGGTCCCCAAACCATACGCCAGCCACGCGCCCATGGTCGGGCGGCCCGGTTGTTGATTGCCAGTGGCGAAGAACGTGACCGCCGGATCGTGGTTGATCGGCTCGGTGAACATCGAACGCACAAAGGTGCATTCGTCGACGATCTTGCTGACATTCGGCAGCAGCTCGGAAAGGTCCATCTGGCTCTGGCCGTACTTGGCAAATTTGAACGGCGAGCCGACGCAAAAGAGGTTCTTCTGCCCGCTCGTCATCGTAGTGATGCGCTGGCCCTTGCGGACGCTGTCGGGCAGCTCCTGGCCGGTCATCTCGGTGAGCTTCGGCTTGGGGTCGAAGAGGTCGAGATGCGACGGCGCGCCCGACATGAAAAGATAGATGATGCGCTTCGCCTTCGGCGCAAAATGCAGCGTCTTCAGCGCGCCGGGCACTTCGAGGCCGGAAGCGCCAAACGCGCCGGGACTAAGGATCGAAGCGAGTGCAAGCGTGCCGATACCGGTGGTGCTCTTTTGCAGAAAAGCGCGCCGGCTGAGCGCGGAGGAAATGTTCATAAAGGGTGGAGAGTTAGGTGTGGTCCGCACAGTCCTCTGTGCGGCTTGGGACGCGCTCCATTCTGAACCGCACAGAGGACTGTGCGGACCACATGGAGCGTCGGCATCGTGATTAGTTCGTGATCGTCTCGTTCAAATTAAGCAGAACGTTGGACACCGCCATCCAAGCCGCCAACTCGCTCTCATCCACGCCTGCTGGCTTCGGCAGGTCACCCACGCTGACCAGTTTCTTCGCCGCACCGGTGTCCTCTTTGTAAGTGGCCAACTGCTGCTGCAGCGTGCGGTCGAGGATCGCCAGTTCTTGCGGCGCGGGCGGGCGGGAGAGCGCGGCCCGCCAGGCGAAAGTGAGCCGCGAGGCGGCATCGGCGCCGCCCTCAGCGAGGATGCGCTGCGCGAAGGCGCGCGCCGCTTCGACAAACACGGGATCGTTCATCAGCACCAGCGACTGCAGCGGCGTACTGGTGCGGGCGCGCTGCGCGACGCAGAATTCCCGCGTCGGCGCGTCAAGCGTGACAAAGGACGGATAGACCGTCGAGCGGCGCCAATAGACGTACAGCCCGCGCCGATAAAGCTCGTCGCCCTTCGACTTCTGATAGCTGTAGCCGCTCATCTCATTGATTTCCCAAGTCCCGGCCGGCTGCGCGGGCTTGAAGCTCTTGCCGCCCAGTTGCGGATTCAGGATGCCGCCGATGGCGAGCGCGTTGTCGCGGATGAACTCGGCGTTCAAGCGCTGGCGCGGCCCGTGCGCCAGCAGGCGATTCTCGCTGTCGCGCGCGAGCAGCTCGGGCGACACTTTGGCCGACTGCCGGTAGGTGGCGCTCATGACCATTTGCTTGAGGCAGCGCTTGATGTCCCAGTCGCGCTTGAAGTCCGCGGCGAGCCAGTCGAGCAACTCCGGGTGGCTCGGCCATTCGCCTTGCGAGCCGAAGTCGTTCACCGTCTTCACGATGCCTGTGCCGAAGAGCATCGCCCACCAGCGATTCACCGTCACGCGCGAGGTCAGCGGATGCTCCTGCGAGACGAGCCACTGCGCGAGGTCGAGCCGGTTGAGCGGCTTGCCATCGGCACGCGGCGGCACTTGCGGGAGGACCGACGGCATCGCCGCGACGACCGGCTCGCCGTTCTGGTCGTAGTTGCCGCGCACCTTGATGAAGGCCGGCCGCGGCGTCGGCAACTCGGACATGACCATCGTGCTCGGGATCGCTTTCTCGGCATCGTCCTTGGCCTTGGTCAGCGTCTTCACCTTGGCCTGCAAAGCGTCGAGCTCGGCCTTCTGCGCATCGAGCTCGCTCTTGCGGGCCTCGCGGAAGAACTTTTTCACCACATCGCTCTGCACCTGCGTGCGCTTCCCCGCGGGGATCTGCAGGAGCGCCAGTTGCTCCTGAACCTTCGGCTCGGCCGCCGACGTGGGATCCTGCTCGAGCTGCGCCAGGAGCTCCTTTTCCCACGCCAGCTGCAACGCATCCGGCTTTTTCTCGACCTCCGCCCGCGCCGCCGTGGCCGCTGCGAGATCGTCCTTTGCCTTGGCCAAGGCGGCGGTCGATTCCGGAGAGGCGATCACCAGAAACGGCTTCGGATTGTGATCGCGCACGCCGTCCTTGCCGTTCTCGGCGATGCTGTTGAAGAAGGCGTAGACCTGATAGAAATCGCGCTGCGTGATCGGGTCGTACTTGTGATCGTGGCACTGCGCGCAACGGACCGTCAGGCCGAGCCACGTCTCGCCGGTCGTGTTCACGCGGTCGACGATATACAAGTTTAGATACTCCGCGTCGATCAAGCCGCCCTCGTCGCTCGTCATCACGTTGCGGTGGAAGCCGCTCGCGACCTGTTGCGGGATGGTCGCGTTGGGCAGCAGATCGCCGGCGAGTTGCTCGATCGTGAACTGGTCGAACGGCATGTTCGCGTTGAACGCCTTCACCACCCATTCGCGCCAGATCCACATTTCGCGCAACGAGTCGTTGTGGTAGCCGCTGGTGTCGCCGTAGCGCGCGAGGTCCAGCCACGGCACCGCGAGGCGCTCGCCGCAGGCCGGCGAGGCGAGCAGGCGATCGACCACTTTTTCAAACGCGTTCGGCGCCGTGTCGGCGAGGAATTCATCCGTCTCCTTGATCGACGGCGGCAGTCCCGTGAGATCGAGCGAGACGCGGCGGATCAGCCGCGCGCGCTCTTCTTCGGGTGCAGGCGACAGCCCTTCTTTCGCGAGCCGCGCGCGCACGAAGGCGTCGATCGGGTTCCCGCCGCCGGGCACCGCCGGCTGCTTCACCGGCTCGAAGGCCCAGTGGCCCGTCCACGGCGCGCCTTGTTGCACCCAGCGCTTGAGCAAATCGATCTGCGCCGGCTTGAGCTGCCGGTGCTCCTTCGGCGGCGGCATGATGTCGTCCTTGTCCGGCGCGGTGACACGGCGGATGAGCTCGCTCTTCGCCAGGTCGCCGGGCACCACCGCGGTCTCGCCCGATTTGGCTTTGCCAAACGCCGACTCCTTGCGGTCGAGCCGTAGTTCGGCTTTGCGCTTGTCGCCGTCCGGGCCGTGGCAGGTGTAGCAGTTCTCCGAGAAGATCGGGCGGATGTCGCGATTGAAATCGACCTCCGCCGCGCCCGCGGAGGCGGCGAGGGAAACAAGGGCGAACAACCGGAAGGGGACGAAGTTCATAGCAGGTGCAAAATCAGGCAACCCTCGACTCGAAAGAGACTTAGCGCAAGATTTGCGATGAAAGCCGGCAGGGGCCGTGCAGGGCTGATTCAGGCTACCGGCCCGAATACAAAGCCATCCTCTTCATCTTCATCATCATCTTCATCCCCTTCGGACTTCTTTCACTCCTCCCTGCTGAGGAAGGAGAGCTGTGAGCCGGGGATGAAGATGATGATTACGGCAAACAACGAACACGTATTCGACGATCCTTGCGCGGGGCCTCCGCAACCTCGAAGAGGTTTCATCATAAAGCCCAGGGTTGCGAGGTACGAGCTACCCTGGGTGCCCCGCGAGAGAGGCCCAACCCCGAAGGGGTTGAATCAGCTGCAACCCTTTCAGGGTTGGCGCGTTCTGGGTGAAGACCCAGGGTAGCTCGTGCCTCGCAACCCTGGGCTGTATGATGCAATCCCGTTGGGATTTCCCGGAGCGTCGCGCCGTTGCCTTTCGGCATGCTCATTTCATGAATTCCTGCTTCCGGGTCTGCCGGGTTAGGATGATGAAGAGGAAGAGGATGGCTGTTGGCAACGCGAGGGACTAACCTCCCGCCCATGCGCTTCCTCCTCCGCATCGTCGCCCTCCTCGCCTGTTGCACCGCTTTCGCCGCCGATCCGCCGCTGCCGCAGATCGAGGATCTCTATCTCTCGGAGAACGTGGTCGCGCCGATCACATTGAAGGACGGCCGCACGGCGATCTACATCCGCGCGTGGGTGGATGCCGCGACGCGCAAGCTGCGGCAGGCGCTCTGGCGCGTCGATGACGAGGGCGGAGCCCGGCCGCTGGAAGCCGGCGAACCGGACGCCTCCAGCCCGCAGGTCTCGCCGGACGGCCAGTGGATCCTCTTCCTCTCGACGCGCGCCTTTCCCGATGGCACGCCGGCGTTCACCCCCGTGCCGCCCTCCTCCGATCCGGCGGCGGACCTTTGGCTGATGCCGATCGCGGGCGGAAAGGCGATCCCGCTCGGCGGCAAGGCGAAGCCGTACGGACGCCTGATCACGGACAAATTCTACGGGCGCGTCGCCTTTTCACCCGATGGCAAACGTGTCGCCTTCGTCGCCGACGAAGGCCGCGATCCAAGGACCGAGGAGGAGCGGCGCAACAACGTCATCGTGTTCCGCGAGGATCAGGGCGAAGGGTACGAAGGGTACGGCGCGACGCAGGTCTGGGTGGCGGAGTTGCTGGCGGCGCCCGGAGCCGTGGCGGCCTCGAAGATCGAGCGGATCACGCCCGGCGATTTTTGGTATGGCGATCCGCAGTGGGCGCCGGATGGGAGCTTCCTCGTCGTGGTGGCAAACCGCACGAAAGATCAGGAATCGGTCCGCTACAGCATCAACCAGAACTTCGACCTCTGGAAAATCACGCTCGCGGACCGCAAGCTGAAGCAGCTCACGTCGGGGCCTGGGCCTGAGTTCTCGCCGCGCATTTCCCCCGACGGCACGCGGCTGGTCTACCTCAGTTCGCCGCGCAAAGGGCCGCACATCGATGTGTACAATCTTGTCGTGGTGAGCCTCGCTCCCGGCCCGACCGAGCCAAGGATCGTCTTCGATCAACACGCGAACGTCCGGCAACTCCATGCGCCGCCGGCGATCGACCGTGATCTTGCGAAATCGCCTCCTCTTTCCCCCAACTCACCTCTGCCGGAACAATGCTGGCGCGATGCCACACACGTCACTTACAGCGCGTCCCGCGGCTTGGGGGCGGTAACGCAGATGGTCGATGTGAACAGCAGCGTCACGGCGGGCGACCAAACGCCGGCGCCGGTGCGCAGCCCACTCCTGCCCGCGAACAAACCTGCGCCGGAAGCGCGCCTTCGTGCGCGAGACGAAACGGTATCCTGGAAGAGCTTCGACGGCGTGGAGATCGAGGGCGTGCTCACGCTGCCGCCGGCCTCCGTGGCACAGCGTCCCTATAAGATGATCGTGATGCCCCACGGCGGCCCGCACTCCCGCGCCACGAGCGGCGCGGGCTTCGACGTGCAAATCTTCGCCACGCGCGGTTACGCCGTCTTCCAGCCGAACTTCCGCGGCTCCACTGGCTACGGTGTCGCGTTCCTCGATGCGGACCGGCTCGACTTCGGCAGCGGCGACATGCGCGACATTCTCACCGGGATCGATCACCTCATCACGGAGGGCCTCGTCGATCGCGAGCGCCAGTATGTCTACGGCGTGAGCTACGGCGGCTACATGACGAGCTGGCTCGTCGGCCACACGAACCAGTTCCGCGCCGCCGCCGCGCAAAACGCGGTGACCGACCTGAACGCGATGTGGCACCTGAGCGACCTGCAAAGCTGGACGGAGCACGAGATGGGCGGCCGGCCGTGGGAGGTTCCGGACCGCATGCGCGAGCACAGCCCGCTCACGTATGCCGACCACGTGCGCACGCCGACCCTGATGCTGAACTCGCTGAACGACCGCCGCTGCCCGATCGCGATGGGCAAGATGTTTTACCGCGCCCTCCAGAAAAACGGCGTCGAGACGGAGATGGTCATCTACCCCGATGAAGGGCACGGGATCAAACAACTGCCGCATCGGGAAGACGTGCTCCGGCGCGTGCTCGCGTGGTTCGCGGCGCATGAACCGGCCGCGAAGTGAAGCAGCCCCGCGATCAGAGCAGTTCCGCCAGGGTGGCGGATTCGATCAAGTGGAACGGCTTGGAGCGCGCGCCGTCGGCGGTGCGGCGGGTCAGCGACAGGACGCGGCCGTTTTCCGAGAAGCGGCCTTCATAGGCGGCGGCCTTCGCATCTTCGAGCGCCAGTTCCCGGGTCGCCAGGTTCAGCGACCCCGCGCAGTCGTAGACGACCGGCAGCGCGCCATCCGCGGAGAATTCCAGGAGGCCGCGCACCTCCGCCGTGGTCTCGCTTTGCTGTGCCGCGGACTGAAGGGTGAGGCCGACGGTGCTCGCCCGGCCGCGCTCGCGCAGCTCGCCGAGAAATCGCGCGCGGAGGAAATGCAGCCAGGTGAGCGGCGGCTCCGTCGGCAGAAAAGCGGCGCGTTGATGAAGTTCGAGCACAGAGGCCTATACCGCGCGCGGAGGCGCGGGGCAACGTTGGTAGTTCCGCCTTCAGGCGGTCAGAGCGCGCGTTCCTGGCAAGCGCTCGGGAATTTCGATCCGCCTCTTGCTCACGCGCGCTCGCCGCCTAAAGGCGGAACTACGAACCCTGACCGCCTGAAGGCGGAACTCCGAACGGCTCGCGCAGGAACGCCTCGTGCACACCGCCCGCGTTTTTCTGCTCGAATGGCGGCAAGGGCGTTCGATAGTGCGCAACTAGCCGTCCTTCATGTCCTACTCGTCCTACTCCGATTTCATCAGCAAGCTCGAGGCCGCCGGCGAGCTCGTCCGCGTCGCGGCGCCGGTGGCCACGGAGCTGGAGATCACGGAATGGGCCGATCGCGAGATGAAGTCGCCGGCGGGCGGGCGCGCGCTGCTCTTTGAGAGGCCGACGATCCACGGGAAGCCGTCGCGCTTTCCGCTCGCCATCAATACGCTCGGCTCGGAGCGGCGGATGGCGATGTCGCTCGGGCTCGAGAAAATCGACGAGCTGGCGCGCGAGATGGAGCTGCTGCTCAAGGCCAAGCCGCCGACGAATCTCCGCGCCGCGTGGAATCTTGCGCTGCAAGGACTCGGCCTGCTCAACGCGAAGCCGCGGCATGTTTCCGAAGGGCCCTGTCAGGAGGTAGTGCATCGCTTCGTGCCGGCGGGGTGGCGGCTCGGCGATCCGGTGCCGCCGGCGCCGGCGGGCGGTGGAATGCCGACGCTGCTCGATCTCCCGATCCTCCAATGCTGGCCGCACGACGGCGGGCGCTTCATCACGTTTCCCTGCGTGCATACGGTCGATCCCGATACGGGCGAGCGGAACCTCGGCATGTATCGCATGCAGATTTACGACGGGCAGACGGCGGGGATGCACTGGCAGGTCCACAAAGTCGGCGCGCGCCATGGCAAACGCTACTATGAGCGCGGCGAGCCGATGCCCGTCGCCGTGACGATCGGCGGCGACCCGGCGTACACCTTCGCCGCGACCGCACCGCTCCCGGATGGGCTGGACGAGATTCTCTTCGCCGGCTTCATCCGCAAAAAACCGGTCGACCTGATCAAGTGCCAGACGCTCGACCTCGAGGTGCCCGCCGACGCCGACTTCGTACTCGAGGGCTACGTGCTGCCCGGCGAGCTGCGGCCCGAGGGGCCGTTCGGGGATCACACGGGCTTCTATACGCCGGTCGATCCGTACCCGGTATTCCACCTCACCGCAATCACCCACCGCACGCGCGCCATTTATCCCTGCACCATCGTCGGCCGGCCGCCGATGGAGGACTTCTACATGGGGAGCGCGAGCGTGCGGCTCTTCCTGCCGGTCTTCCAGATGAACTTCCCGGAGATCGTCGATATGACGCTCCCGGCCGAGGGGGTCTTTCACAATTTGGTCATCGTCTCCATTCGCAAACAGTACCCGTGGCAGGCCTGCAAGATCATGCACGGTCTCTGGGGGATGGGGCTGATGATGTTTACAAAATATATCGTCGTGGTCGATCACGACTGCAATGTCCACGACTCGAGCGAGGTGCTGTTCCGGCTCTGTGCCAACACCGATCCGCAGCGCGATTCGCTCTTCACGCGCAACCCGAGCGACTCGCTCGACCACGCCACGTCGCTGCCGAATGTCGGCAGCCACATGGGAATCGACGCGACCAGGAAGCTGGCCGGCGAGGGTTATCAGCGCGAGTGGCCGGAGCTGTGCAAGATGACGCCGGAGGTCAAGGCGCGCGTGGATGCGATGCGGGGACGGTAAACACCGATCGCCGCCCCCGCCTGACGAACCTCAGGGATTGACGAACACGCGCCCGACGGACGGGTCCTCGACATGCGCGCCGTGCGGGATCCCACGGACGTCGATCACGTTCCCGGAGTACGGGCTGATGACGAAGCCGCGGCGTTCGGTCGGCTCGGCGAGAGGGAGGCGGCGCACCGGCGGCCGGTCGTACCCGTCGTCGTAAGAGCCGTCATCGCGGCGGCGGTCCTGGACGATCTTGCCGGCCAGGTAACCCGCGCCGGCGCCGATCGCGGCATTGCGGATGACGTTATGGCCGTTGCCGGCGACACTGCCGATGGCCGCGCCGAGGAGCGCCGTTTGCCCGGGCGTTTCACAAGCGGTGAGGCCGAAGCACGCGACGAGGAGCGCGCAGAGCGGAGCGAGGAGTTTTCTCATGAGTGGGGAAGTTCGTTGGGAGTTCGCGCGCCGGCGCGCGCGCGGATGGGAGGACTCTTGGCGCGCCGCGGAGTGAATGTCCACGCGGAATCCTCTTAATCCTACTCCTGCTCCTGCTCCTGCTCCTGCTCTTGCTCCTGCTCCTGCTCCTGCTCTTGCTCATAATCGGGTCTCGTGTCTTGTCGATCAAGGGCAGGAGCAGGAGCAGGATTAAGACTTCAGGCCCGCCGCCGCGCGCTTCTTCATAGACAACGCACCCCCGCCCGCCCAACCCTGCCCGCATGGTCATCGGTATTCCCAAAGAGATCAAAGCGCAGGAGAGCCGCGTGGCGCTGCTCCCTTCCGGCGCGTATCAGCTCGTGAAACGCGGACACACCGTGCTGGTCGAGCGCGGGGCCGGGGAGGGCTCGGGCTACCCGGACGACGAATACACGCGCGCCGGCGCGGAGCTCGTCGCGGCGCACGCGGAGGTCTTCGAGCGCGCGGAGATGATCGTGAAAGTGAAGGAGCCGCTGCCCGAGGAGTACGCCTTGCTGCGGCGGGGGCAGATCCTTTTCACCTACCTGCACCTGGCCGCCAACAAACCGCTGACCGAGGCGCTCGCGGCCTCCGGTGTGACGGCGATCGCTTACGAGACGGTCGAGGTCAACCGCCGCCTGCCGCTCCTCGAGCCGATGAGCGAGATCGCCGGCCGCATGTCGGTCACGGTCGGCGCCTACATGCTCGCGAAACATTGCGGCGGCAAAGGCGTGCTCCTCGGCGGCGTGCCCGGCGTGCTGCCGGGGCGCGTGGTCGTGCTTGGCGGCGGCACCTCGGGCGTCAACGCCGCGCGCATGGGGACCGGCCTCGGGGCCGATGTCACGATCCTCGAAGTCGACGTGGAGCGGATGCGGTTCCTCGACATCACGATGCACACCGCGCACACGCTCTACTCGAGCGAGGCGCACATCATGGAACTCCTGCCGTCGGTCGATCTGCTCGTCGGCGCGGTGCTCGTCCCCGGGGCACGCGCGCCCAAGCTCATCTCGCGCGAGATGCTGCGCAGCATGAAGCCCGGCAGCGTCTTCGTGGATATCGCGATCGACCAGGGCGGCTGCGCCGAAACCTCGCGCGCCACCACGCATCACGAGCCGACGTTCGTCGAGGAGGGCGTCGTCCACTACTGCGTGGCCAACATGCCCGCCGCCTACGCGCGCACCGCGACCCAGGCGCTTACGAACGTCACGTATCGCTATGTGGAAATGCTGGCGGACCTCGGCGTCGATGGGGCGTTCAAGAAGGAGCCGAACTTGGTCTCGGGGCTCAATCTACGCGATGGCCAGGTGACGTACGCGGGCGTGGCTTCGGCGCATGGGATGGAGCTGCGGGCGGCGGTCTGAACTCGGAATCTTCCTCTTCCTCTTCCTCTTAATCTTCCTCTATCGAAGCCTGCCACCAACTTTGTCCCGCTTGCGACGTGTGGCGAGGCCGACCCGGACAAAACGGTGGAGCAGCCCATGGAGGAAGATTAAGAGGAAGAGGAAGAGGAAGAGGAAGATTCTTGGGGGCGGAGCGTGCCACTTGTTTCACGCGCTACTCCCCGCCCCGCCACCCCCCTACTCCTCGTCCTGCTCGTTCTCCCTGCGCTCCCGCGGCGCGCCGGCTTCCTTCGGCGCCGCCGTCTCCTTCACCGTCCCCTCGCGCAACGCGGCGAGCTCGCCCTTGCCGAGCATGCGCCATTGCCCCGGCTCCAGGTCGCCGATCCGGATCGGCCCGATGCGGATGCGCACGAGCCGCTCCACTTCGTACCCCATCTCGTACATCATCAGCCGGATCTGCCGTTTGATCCCCTGGCGCAAGACGACGCGCAGCTTCTTCTCGGCCGTCTGCGTCACCGACTCCATCTTCGCCCGGCCGCCGATGATGTGGAAACCGCGCAGCAGCTTTTCCTTGTGCGAAGGGTCGAACGGCTTGTCGATCGTCACCTCGTATTCCTTGTCGATCTTGTAACGCGGATGCGTCAGGGCGAGCGAGAGGTCGCCGTCGTTGGTCAGGATGAGCAGCCCCTCGCTTTCGCGATCGAGCCGGCCGACATGGAAGACGCGGGGCCACTCCGGCGGCAGGCAGTTGAAGATCGTCCGCCGTTCCAGCTCATCGCTCGCCGTGACGAGAAAGCCGCGCGGTTTGTAGAGCAGCACGTGCAGCGTCGCCTCGGCGCGCACCACCCGCTGCCCGACCTTCACCACATCCTGCGGCGAGACCTGGGTGGCGAGATCCTCGATCACGCGGCCGTTGATCTTGACCCGCCCCTCCTTGATGAGCGTCTCCACGCCGCGGCGGGAGCCGAGACCGGCGGAAGCAAGAAAACGATTGAGGCGCATCCCACCCACCAAAGCGCGCCCGCGGCCCGGTGTAAACAGGAAGTGGCGGGGATGTCACACGCGCGCCGCTAACGCGGCGGGATGATCTCCGCCACCGGAACCACGACATCCTCGAAGGCGAGGGGGCTCACGCTTTCCCCGCGTGGAGCTGCTCGATGGAGAAATTCTGGTCATGTCCCCCATTGGTATTCGCCACATTTTGGCCGTCACTTGGATCAACGAATGGTTTGGCGACCGCCGCCGTGGTCGATATGCGGTTTCGCCAGGCAATCCGGTATTTCTGCACGACTACTCCGAGCCGCAGCCGGACATCATGCTGGTGCCGCGCGCGCGGCGGATGGAGCACAAGACGCGGCCGGAAGAGGTTTTTCTCCTCGTCGAGGTTTCCGACAGCAGCCTGGCGTTCGATCGCGGCCGCAAGCGGAAGGCGTACGCGGAGGCGGGGGTGCGCGACTATTGGATCGTGAATCTCGAGGAGGACGTGCTCGAAGTTTACCGCCGGCCGGAGGGTGGAAGAGGGAAGTCCGGCGCCGGCGGTGCGAGCGAACGATTATCCAATCGCAGGAACGACCCGCCCCGGCACCCTTGCCGGGCGGCTGCGTCCCGATTAGCCTTTGCCATGTCCGATTCTCTCTCCGATTGCTCCAGCCGAGACCGGCTGGGGGCGCTGTACCGGTATGAGATCCTGGATACGCCGCCGGAGCGGGACTTCGACGATGTCTGCGCGCTCGCCGCGCAGATCTGCGAGGCGCCGATTGCCTCGCTGACGTTTCTCGACCGCAGCCGGCAGTGGTTCAAAAGCGAGATCGGCCTCGGGGTTTGCGAGACACCGCTCGATCACTCGATCTGCCGCCACGCCATCCTCGAGCAGGACTACCTGGTGGTGAACGACACGCTGGCCGACCCGCGCTTCCAGGCGAATCCGTTCTGCACGGGCGAGGCCGGGCTCCGGTTCTATGCGGGCGCGGTCATTCGGACGCCGGATGGGTTTCCCATCGGCTCCGTCTGCGTGCTGGATCGCCGGCCCCGCGGGGCCACGCCGCAACAGGTGGAGGGTTTGCAAACGCTCGCGCGCCAGGTGATGACGATGCTGGAGCTGCGCCGGAGCAATCGCGCGCTCGTGCAAACACAGGCGGATTTGACGGCGGCGCTCACGGCGGCGACCGAGGCGAACGCGGCGAAGGATGAATTTCTCGCGAAGCTTTCCCACGAGCTGCGCACGCCGCTCATGCCCGTCGTGATGTCGGTCGGCGCGCTGCTCGAGACGCCCGATCTCCCCGACGAAGTGCGCGAAGACCTCGCGATGGTCCTGCGCAACGTAAAGCTCGAGACGCGGCTGATCGACGACCTGCTCGACGTGACGCGGATCGCGCACGGGAAGCTGGAGTTGACCCTGCAGGAGTGCGATTTGCATGCGGTGGCCCGCGACGCATTGCGCGTCTGCCTCCCGGCGTTCGAGGAGAAAAGCATCGCCCTCGCGGTCGAGCTCCAGGCGGCGCGCCATGCCATTTGCGGCGACCCGGCGCGGTTGCAGCAGGTCTTCTGGAATCTGCTGACCAACGCGGCGAAGTTCACGCCGGAGGGCGGCACGGTGACGATCCGCAGCGCCAACGCGGACTCGGACGGCGAGCTCGAGTGCGTGCTGGAGGTGGCGGATACCGGCCGTGGCATCGAGACGGAATTGATCGACGGCCTGTTCGACGCTTTCGAGCAAGGCGGTCGCGGAGTGACGCGGAAGTACGGCGGGCTCGGCCTCGGGCTGGCGATTTGCAAGGGAGTGGTCGATCTCCACGGCGGCCGCATCTCGGCGCGCAGCAGGGGCGTGGGCTTTGGCACCACCTTCACCGTCGCCCTGGCCACCGTCACGCCGCACAAGCCGGAAAACGCACCGCCGACGGAGCATGCGGCGAGCGTTGCGGCGGCGATGCGGATTCTCCTCGTGGAAGATCACGAGCCGACCGCGACGGTCCTCGCCCGGCTGCTGCGGCGCTCGGGCCACACCATCGAGCATGCGCCGACCGTCGCCGAGGCGCGGCGCCTGGCGGGGTCGGCGACCTTCGACTTGGTGATGAGCGACCTCGGCCTGCCCGATGGCACCGGCCTCGAGCTGATGGAAGAATTGCGCGGGACGTACGGGCTGAGCGGCATCGCGCTCAGCGGCTACGGGATGGACGCGGACTTGCTGCGGTCGCGCAACGCGGGTTTCGTCGCGCACCTGACCAAGCCCGTGGACATCGCGCACCTCCGCCGCACGCTCCTCGCGATCTCCGACGCGCGGGCGTCGGCGGTGCGTTGAAGGGGGCGGGTTCTACCGCCCGCGCGGCAACCCGGCGTCGAGCATGCTTCCCTTCAGGCGATCCGCGGCGTCCAGGTTCGAGCCCGACGAAATGCTGCCATCCGCGCGCACGCTCATGTCCGCGGGAAAACGCACCGAGGCCAGGGCGGCTTCGCGGTTCTTCAGGAAGGCCAGGCGATCCTGGTCGATCGGCGCCGGCACCACCGGCCGCGGTTCCTCTTTCACTTTGCGCGACGCCCGGGGCGCAGCGGCGATGGGAGCCGGCGCCAAAGTCAATGCGGTCGTCTTCTCGGCTTTGGCGATCGCCGGCGCGGCCGGGGCCTTCTCCACTTTGGCCGTCACCGGCGCGGGCTTTTTGTCGTTCTTCGCCACGGACGCGGCCGCCTTTTCCTTTTCCAATTGCGCGATGCGGACGGCGATCGCCTCCCGGTCCGCCTTTTCGCGCTCCTCTTTCAGACGCTCCGCCTTGGCTTCGCGCTCCTTCGCCTCCGCAATCGCGGCCAGCACTTTCGGCGACGTCGCGGGCGCCGGCTTCTCGACGACGGGCGCGGGCGGAACGACCTTCGCGATCACCGGCGCGGGCGTCGGTTTCGGCGGCGTGTAATTGGCGAGCTTCGGGAGCTTGTCGGGAACGATGCTCACGGTCGAGCCGACCCCGAGCTCGTTGTAAAGAGCGATGACGTCCTGCGAGCGCATGCGGATGCACCCGTAGCTGGCCGGCCGCCCGATCAGCTTCTCCTCCGGCGTGCCGTGGATGTAAATACTGCGATCCTTGGCGCGGGCGTTGCCCGGCTCCTGGCCGTCGAGCCAGAGGATGCGCGTGACGATCGGGTCGCGGCCGGGGGCATTCACGCTGATGACTTCGCCCGTCGCCTGGCGGTGTTTGATCACGGCGCCGCTGGGAAGACGGTCCCCGAGCTTTTCGCACACCTTCAGTTTTCCCAGCGGCGTCTTGTAGCTGCCGGAAGCGTCCCCCACCCCGAAACGCGAGGTCGAGATGGGATACTTCGCGACGACCTGCCCATCGCGCACGACGGCGATCTTTTGATCGGCGACACTCACGATGGCCTGATAGCTCGAGAGCCCCTCCTGGGCGAGAGCGGCAGCGGAACTGGCGGCAAAGGCGGCCGCCACGGTCATGGCAAAAAGGCTGGATTGCGTCACGGCCGCACGCTGTACGCGGTTTCGCGACAAAAAGCAAATGACAAAAAAAAGCCGGCGGGGCGTGGAGGCCCGCCGGCTGGAGAGTTGGCCGGTGATCGGTCCGACGCCGCAGCCCCCGACTGCGGCGTCACCGATCCCCGCTGAATTACCGATTACCGGTGATGGTGATGGTAGTACCGATGACCACCGTAGTAGCCGTAACCACCGTACCCGCCGAAGCTGACTGAAACCGCCGGGCGTGAGTAGTACCGAGGGTAGGAATACGAGTAATACGGCGAGCCGTAATAATAGTCGTCATAGTAGTACGGCGAGGCGTAGACCACAGGGCGGCGATAGTAGTACGAACCCCCGTAGTAACGCGGGTAGGATCGGTACGAGTAATACGACCGACCGCCCCGGTAGTAGGAACGGTGGTGATCGCGGGCTTCCGCCTGGGTCGGCCACGCCATGAGCGCGGTCGCTGCGGCAAGGATGAAGATTTTGAGTGAGATGTTCATAGTGGTGATAATAATGAGACGCGGCAATGGCGACGTTTCTTCAAAAATTGTCCGCCAAAGTCAGGACTCTTGTCCCTGAGGTATCGTGCACAACCCCGCCCGCGCGTCTCCGCAGATGCGCCGGGAGCGATTTCACGGAATTTCGATTGAAATCGCCGCCTCGCCTGCTATAGACCCGCGCCGATGTCCTTCCCCCGCCGCCTCCTCAGCTTTGCCCTGATCGTCCTCGCGATGGCGACGGTGGCGCGCGCGCAGCAGCAGGAGGAAAAGCTGATGGACCGCCTCAAGCGCGGCCCGAACTCGAACCTCTCCTACGACACGAACCAGAGCGCCTTTGGCAGCCGTTCCGCCTCGAACAGCACCACCAACAAGGTCGCGAAGACCGGCGACTTCAGCACGCGCAGTTTCCTCGCCCGCGAGTTCATCTCCAAACCGTATGCCGGAACCGAGAAGCGCTCCTGGTTCGCCAACCTCTTCTTCCCCGCGAAGAGCGCCAACACCAGCGGCAAGTACGAGATCCCCAACGCCGCCCAGCCGTACGGCACCAAGGAAGCGCCGACCAAGGATGCGCGCGACTCGGGCAAGACGGCCGCCACCAACGCCTTTGCCTCGACCGATCTGCAATACCTGAAGCGCAACCGCTTCGACGCGTCGATCAAACCGGCCCCGTCGCAGGAAAAGACCGTCGGCTACACCGGCGACCTCCGCCCGATGTCGATCGACGACGTGCGGGAGTTGCTGAATAAGAACAAGTAGCGGGGGCGGCGGGTGCCCCGGCCTCCGTGGATACAGGGTGACGTGGACTTTGAGGCGGAGCATGTCGCTGTCATCGACACGGCGCAGAGACGTGTCAGCGTTTTTTCAACACGCTCAACCAAGGTTACCGGGGCATGAGGAAAATTTACTGATAGAGAGCGAAGTCACTGGTGTCATGTCTGAGCAGTTGCAGGAACTTCGGATGCAGAAAGAGTTTTTCTTTCCCGACAACTCGCTCTTCCAAGACTCCCACTCCCACCAATTGCTGAAGGTAGCGCGACGCGGCCTGCCGCTTGGCGATCCCTGGACGTTCCAGATCTCCAATCCGGCAGTAGGGCTTCTCGAAAATCAGGTCCATGAGTTCGCGGCTGTAAATCTTGGCCGCTCGCTGACGCACAAAGTTGACGGTGTGGGTGACCAGCTTGCGGATGGCCGCAATTTTCGTCGTGGTCCAAATGGAGGTCTCCTCCACGCCGTTCAGGATGTAGAGGATCCAGTCCTCCCAAGCGCTCTCGCGGGTCACTCCCAGCAGTAGACGATAGTAGTCCGCGCGGTGGCGAATAATGTATCGGCTGAGGTAGAGTATGGGCAGGGTGAGGAGATTCTCATGAATCGTGAAGAGGCTGTTCAACACTCGCCCCGTTCGGCCATTGCCGTCGGTAAAGGGGTGGATCGCCTCGAATTGGTAGTGCGCCACCGCCATCCGCACCAAGGGGTCGAGCGTGACCTGTCCATGAAGAAATCGCTCCCAATTGGCGAGGAGATCGCGCAGGAGCGGTTCCCCAACCGGCGGGGTGTAGATCATTTCTCCCGTTCGCCGGTTCGCAAGCGCCGTCCCAGGCACGCGGCGTACTTCCATCTGGATTCCCTTGATCCGGGTGCAGATGGTCTCCGCGGTGGCCGCGGTGAGAGGCCTGCTTTGCATTGATTGCAAACCCTCCATGAGCGCCTCGGCATAACGAAGCGCCTCCTTCGTCGCGGCATCCGCCTTTTCGTCCATCTCCTTGAACTGAAATAGACGGTCGGTCGTGGTCACAATGTTCTCAATTTCCGAACTGGCTTGGGCCTCAAGCATCGGAAGGGTGTTGATCAAGATTCCTTGATCCGGGATGAGCTCCGCAGCCTGTTTCAGCTCGGCGAGAGCGACGCGGGCCGTGATGCACTTCTTCAGGACAGCGCGAGTTTCCAACTCAATGGTGGGAGGCAGGAGAGGCAGGGCATCGTAAGGGCGGTTTGGCTGCCATGTTGAACTCATGTCCTCAGAACTCGTTTTCATCGACACGTTCTGAGGTTATGTCGCCAACGTCGACACGTCAATGCAACGTGTCGACATTTCCGCATTTTGACGACATGTTCTAGTTAACGAGCTTGGTCAGACGCATCGCCGATTTAGCCCTTTGGCGACAGGTCACCGGCCACATGTCGATGCCAAGGACACAATAAGACCGCATGTGTTGTCGTTTTGCCTTCCGGCGACAGAACATCGCCTCGAACCACGTTCGCGTTAATTGCAAATTACCCTTCTCCCTTCCGGCGAATCTCTGCCAAACTCCCTCCTCCCTCCCTATGACTCGACGCCTTCTCCACACCGCCCTTCTCGCCCTCGCCGGCGCCTTGCTCGCCGCCCCTTCCTCCCAAGCCGAGGACCTGAAAAAGATCGCCGCCGCCCTCGACGGCTATCGCTTCGAGTTTCCGTGCAAGGATCCGATGCCGGAAAATCCCAAGCCCGGCGCGGACGGCGTCTCGGGCCGGGCGACGGACGACCCGGCGACCAACGACAAATTCACCGACGTGAAGAAATTCGGCGGGGAGCCGGGCAAACGCTACAAGGTCACCCTCCGCGTCCGCGGCGTGGTCGAGCCGATGATGTACAAGGACGGACAAAAGGAGGGGGAATACTTCTACATCGGCGGCGCGCCCAACAACGCCACTTACAACATCTACCAGCTCACCGTCTCCGCGCCGGCGTCGCACTTCTTCTTCAACCGCCAGGACACGGTCGGCCATCGCATCTTCACCATCGACTACACCGCCACCATCGAGATCGAAGGCGGCGCCACCCTCACCCTCCACGGCGACGGCCAGAACGGCCGCATGATCACCAACTTCAGCAAACTGGTCGTCCCCGAAATCCCGCCGGCCCCGCAGCCGTTCAACGGCCAATTCATTCAGCTGAATGTGACCGACGTGGCGGAAGTGAAGTAGCCGCCGCGACAACGAAAAACACTACGGCGACTTCAAGCCGGCCGTGTTCACCGCGATCACGCGATAGCGATGCTCCTTCCCGGCCTCCGCCTGGGCGTCGGTGAAATGCATCGTCACCAGCGGCTGCGTCGGCGTGTCGCTGTAGAGCAGGCCCTGGAAGACCGGGCGGCCGTACGGATTCTGCGGCTGTTCGGGGACGGTGGCAATCGCCTGGCCGTCACGCTCGATGATGAAGTGGTGCAGGCCACTCTCGAGGTCGGCCTCTGCTTCCCAAGTCAATTCCCCGCCTTTCACCTGAAGATGCGTCGGCGCGGGCGGCGGGGTCACATCCGCCACCGCCGTGTCGGTCATGTATTGCAGCCACGCCCTGGCAATCGCCTCGCCCGGCAGCCAGATCGCCTGCTCCTTCTCGCCGGCGTAAATCGCCGCCGGCACCGGAGCGACAGGCGCCACGCCCGGATCCGGCAGTGGCGCGAGCATCGCGATTGAGGCCGGCATGGCCCGCAGCGGCGCGCCTGGTTCGACGGGGAGCCGCCCGGCCAGGCAGACATCGAGCCACGGGAGCGCGAGGTAGCGCTGGTTGCCACATTCGTGCGCGGTCAGCGGGTCCACCGAGACGCCGATCAGCCCGCCTTTCGCGCGCACCTCGGTGAAGAATTTCCGGTTCCCCGGCCACCCGCCGGCGAAGCGTTCCCCCTTCACGCTGAACCCCTCCTTCGTCCCGAGATTGCACATCAGCGGCACTGCGAGGGCCGCCTCCGACAGCACATGCGGCTTCAACTCCGGCCGCGCCGGATTCGCCCCGAGCGGCGGCACCCCCGAGCGCAACCACGCCGCTGCCACGCGGTCCGGATGCATGAGCGCCATCGCGCCCGCCCAATGCCCGCCGCCACTGTGCCCCCAGAGCGCCCACGGCGCCGTCGCCAGTTCCGGGTGCCCGGACTTCACCGCGAGATCGGCCAGCCCTTTTTGGAACGCCGCATCCGATCCGTTCCGCGGATCGCACCACATCTGGCAGTCCGCCTTTTCCGGCTGCTCGTAGGCCGGCGCCAGCAGCGCGCACCCGTGCTTCCGCGCCAGCGCCTGCCAGTGCAGATCGTACGCTCCCGTCAGCCCCGATTTGCACGACCCCTCGCCGCACCCATGCTGGTGCACGATCACCCCGCGCAGCGTCTTCACCCCGGGCGGCACCCACACCGTATAGTTCACGGGATAAATCAGCTCCCCCGGCTGCGTCGAAGCCTCGTACCGGACCCGGTAATACGGCGCCTCCGCCGGCGGGAAGACATCGTACGGCGGCTGCTGAGCCCACAGCGAGCAGCTCGCGAGGGCCAGGAAGAGAAGGGGGAGAAAACGCATGGCGCCGCCGAACATGCCCGGCGCCGGACTGCGGAGCAAGCCGGAGCGCAGCGAGTGAAGCATCGGCAAGAACGGACCGGCAGGTGCAGGGCTTTTTCTACATCGGTTTGAACAGTTGCAGTTTTTGCACAAATTGTCGAAGACGCCGCGACTATCGACAAGGCTTTCGAGGAGATGGGAGAATGGGGTTCGCAAAAGGAGATGGAACCGGCCACCTTTCACTCCTGTGAGTACTCAAAAGCAACAGTTCGGAGGAGATTGGACGGCGGAGAAGTTGGAACGAGTTCGAAAATATCGGTTGCCTACGCCAAGATCATGCGAGGCCAAGACTTCCGGTTCGCCTACATCGACGCTTTCGCAGGCACGGGCTACAACTCCCCTCGCGCCAAGAAGGAACCTGTTGCCTCACTGTTCCCCGAACTCGCAGAAGACGAGGCCGCGAGCTTTATCGATGGCTCGGCGCGAATCGCCCTCAGAGTCGATCCTCGATTCACGAAGTACATTTTCATCGAAAAAGATCCAAAGCGCTTCGATGAACTGGGAAAGCTTAAAAAGGAGTTTCCCGCGTTGGCCAGCGACATCGTACTAATCAATGCCGACGCGAACGCATACTTGCGAGACATCTGTGAGAATCGCAAATGGAGTCGCAATCGAGCCGTCCTGTTCCTTGATCCGTTCGGCATGCAGGTGACTTGGGAAACGATGAAAGCCATCTCCAAAACCAAAGCGATTGACCTCTGGATATTGTTCCCGCTTGGCATCGGCGTGAATCGACTCCTGCGCCGCGATGCAAAAATACCGGAAGCGTGGCAGAGGCGTCTCGATGATTTTTTCGGCACTGCTGAATGGCAGGCTGCATTTTACGAAACCACGACGGTGGAAGATCTCTTTGGCGACCAAGCGATGACAAAACAAGTCGCGAATTTCGATTCCATTGGTGTGTTCTTCGTCGACCGTCTCATAACGATTTTTCCGGGCGTCGCGAAGAACCCGCTCGCCCTCCACAACAGTGCAAATACCCCACTTTATCTACTCTGCTTCGCCGCAGCCAATGAACGCGGTGCCAAGACCGCCGTGAAGATTGCTCAAGACATTCTGAAGCCATGAAATCCTGCTTCGACTCACCTGGCGTGACACTCGCGACGTCCCAGAGCGAAGAGCGTCAAGAGCCCGCTGCTGATCGCCGCGTTGGCATGTGGTCGGCACCCGCCGTCATTGCGCTCAACAACTTCGTTTACAAGAGCCTTTCGAACTGGGCGTTCAACGTCGCCGTAGGATGCTCCCACGCCTGCCGGTTCTGTTACGTACCCAGCGCGGCGACCATCAAGCAGGGGCCGAAACTCGCCGAATACGGAGTCAAGAATCCGGATG
>DASYIS010000339.1:0-26756 GCA_035997375.1 Chthoniobacteraceae bacterium | reverse complement strand
CTTACGTGTGTTGTGAGCCGGGTTGTGAAAGTGGCATGCTACAATCGGGCGCATGAATACTTTGATCACTTCTGATGCTGTTTCCACGGATGTTGCCACGCCTGTCTCGCCCCGGTCTGCAGGGCGGCCTTCGGGGTATTCGGAGGAGACGGTGGGGATGCTTTGTCAGGCGATCCGTCGGCGCGGGATGTCGGATACGGCGGCCGCACGAACGCTGGGGATTGCGGGTTCGACGCTTTGGGGGTGGAAGAAGGAGCATCCGGAGTTGGAGGAGTGGCTGGCCATGGCGCGCGAGCAATTCCGCGAGTCGAAGCTGGCGATCGTGGATGAGGCGAAGACGAAGGATGGCCGCCCCGAATGGCGGGCCGCGATCTGGGCGCTGGAGAAGGCGTTTCCGGAGGATTACGGAAAGCCGGCGCGGCCGCGCCAGGCCAGAGAGAGCGGCGGGATGGGCTGGGAAGCGTCCGCCTCGGTGCTGGAGAGGGCGTTTCCAGAGGAGTACGGCGAGCCGGGCCTGGCGGAGCGGCCGGGAGCGGGGCCAGGTTTGCCGGGGCCGCATCCGGATCGCGAGTTGGTCGGGTTGCTCCTCGAGGAGAACGAAGAGCTGCGTGCGCAGTTGCGGGCCCTGATTCCGGAATCGTGACAATGTCTCCCGAAATTGTGCAAATATCGCCAACCCGGCCCAAAAAACCATGCGATTCCGTTCGGAAATTCCGGAAACTCTGTCGCGATGGATGAAGATGACGATGAAGAGGAAGAGTCCGGCGGCTCCGCAGTGAAGTAGATCGTCACCTTGTCACCCTCTCACCTTGTCATCCGCTCGCACCCTGCTACAGTCCCCGCCCCGCGCCGCCATGTTCTCACTTCTCGCCGACAAACTTCAGGATATCTTCAAGGACCTTCGCGGGCAGGGGAAGATCTCGGAGACGAACGTCGGCGATGCGATGCGGGCGGTGCGGATGGCGCTGCTGGAGGCGGATGTCGATTTCAATGTGGCGAAGGGGTTCATCGCCCGGGTGAAGGAAAAGGCGCTGGGCGAAGAGGTGCTGCGCTCGGTGACGCCGGGGCAGCAGATCGTGAAGATTTTCCACGACGAGCTGACGGCGCTGCTCGGGGGCGACGCTTCGCCGCTGAATCTGGAGAAGCCGGCGCGCATCTGCATGGTGGGCCTCAACGGCGCGGGCAAGACCACCTCGTCGGCCAAGCTCGCGAGCTGGCTGAAGAAGCAGGGGCGCAAGCCGCTCCTCATCGCGAGCGATCTGCATCGGCCGGCGGCGATCGAGCAGCTCGCGACGCTCGGGCGGCAGATCGCGGTGCCGGTTTACACGCCGCCGCCGGAGGAGAAGGACGTGCTCCGCTCGGCCGAGGCGGCGCTCGCGTGGGCGCGCGAGCAGCAGGGCGATGTGCTGATTTTCGACACGGCGGGCCGGCAGGAAATCGACGAGCCGCTGGTGCAGGAGCTGAAGCGCCTGTGCGAATTCCTGAAGCCGCAGGAGGTGCTGCTCGTGGCCGACGCGGCGACCGGCCAGCAGGCGGTCAGCGTGGCGAAGCATTTTCACGACGCGCTCGATGTCACCGGGATCGTGCTCACGAAACTCGACGGCGATGCGCGCGGCGGCGCGGCACTCTCGATGCGCGAGGTCACGCAGCGGCCGATCAAGTTCGCGGGCCTCGGCGAGAAGCTCGACCAGTTCGAGCCGTTTTACCCGGACCGGCTGGCCGGCCGCATCCTCGGGATGGGCGACATCGTCTCGCTGGTCGAGAAGGCGGCGTCGGCGATCGACGAGGACGAGGCGCGGCGGATGGAGGAGAAGATGCGCAAGGCGACGTTCGACCTGAACGACTTCCTGGCGCAGTTCAAGATGATGCGGAAACTGGGGCCGCTGGAAAATATTCTTGCCATGCTGCCGGGGATGGGCAACATGAAGGACTTTTCGGTCGACGAAAAACAGCTCAAACGCGTGGAGGCCATCGTGCTTTCCATGACCCTGAAGGAGCGCACGCAGCCTGATATTCTCAATGCCAGGCGGCGCCAGCGCATCGCCCAGGGGAGCGGGGTTTCGGTGACCGAAGTCAACGACCTCATCAATCGCTTCGGCCAGATGCGGAAGATGATGAAGAACATGGGACAAATGACCAAAAAGATGGCGCGTGCCCATGGCGCCAACGTAGGAACCCGCAAAGCCCCGCTCGACCGTCCGTTGTAAACCGCACTCTTAGATTTTATGGTATCGATCCGTCTCCGCCGCGATGGCGCCAAGAACAGCCCCTATTACCGTGTCGTCGTCGCCGACCAACGCAGCCCTCGTGATGGCAAATTCATCGAGCTCATCGGCAACTACGATCCGAAAAAAGCCGGCGACAACGTCAACATCGACCTGCCGCGCGCCGAGTATTGGATCTCGAAGGGCGCGCAGCCGAGCGAGACCGTGCGCAGCTTCCTGAAAAAGGCGCGCCAGAAGACGGCCGAGGCGGCGAAGTAAGCTTCGGCCGGCTGGCCGAACCAGACCCGGTTTCCGAATCAGGGACGCGAATTCGTTCGCGTCCCTTTCGGTCTTTGTGTGAGGAGTTCGTTCTTTGACAACCTCTGTCGACATCCGAGGGGGAGCCACTTAAAAGGAAGCCGTGAATCCCTTCCTCCGGATGGTCGCAATCGGGCTGGCCGTCGTGGTCGCACCCCTCGGTCTGGTGGCCGATGAGACGCGGGTTTTCCGCTATCCGAGCAAAAGCTTCCTGGAGTTCGACCCCGCGAAACCGGATGCACCGGCCACGCCGCGGAAGGGTGTGCAGTTGCTGCCTCCGCAGACCGGAGAGGGGATTGGGACCAGATACGACGTGCGTGAGTTCTACGCGGCGGCGGGTCTGACGTTCCCGGAGGCGACTTACTTTCGCAAAGCCGGCGTCGTCGTCGTGCGCGCGCCGCAGCAGACTTGGGACGACTACGATGCGGCGGTGACGGTCGATGCGGTTCCCGATGCCTCCGCCGACTCCATCCGCATGACCATCACCCTCGTCGAGTTCACCGCGGCGGAAGAAGGGCTGGAGTTGCCCCGGCTCGGCTACCCCGAACTGCGCCGCAAGGCGGGAGCCACCTGGCGGGAATTGCGGACCCTCACCTTCAGCGGGCCATCGGGCCGACCGGCGGGCGCCTCGAATATCTCTGCCTCCGGGAAGAAGCCGCGCGCGCCTGCTCCGCCACGTGCGCAGGTCGGGGAAGCGCTCCCGGTGATGGTGGATTTGGGGCCGGACGAGTGCGGAATCCGCTGCCTCGTCGAGCCCCAGATCGCCCCGGATGGGAGGGCTTGCGATATCAGTTACGATCTGCAATGGCGGGCCGCCCGCGGGGAGCCGGCGTTCAAGCTTCAGTCGAACATCCAACTGCTGGAAGACCGTCCGGCGGTGCTCCAGCTCGACACCCCGCCGACGGGCTCGGTGCCCGGTCGCCCCGCCCGCCGGCGCGCCCTCGTCGTCGCGTTCCACGTGATGAAGCTGGGTGACTGGCGCGAGGGAGGGAAACCGGAGATCACCAAACCTGTGGGAAAGCCGAAGAAGTAGGGCGACACGCCGCTTCCGGGTCAACCGACTATCGGGCGGCGACTCGGAGCAGGATCGCCACGGCCGCCGGACCGCCTTGGAACCCGATGGCATCGATGGTTTCCAGCCGGCGCTCGAAGACTTCGCGGCGCTGTTTTACCGCTTCCGGCAACGGGTCGTCGAGCAGGGTCCCGAGTGCACTGACGATGTCGTCGTTTGTCATCGGCTGCGCGCGGAGGAGCTTCATCACCGGGGTGCGCAGCGGGTGTGCCTTGTTCGAGAGGATGTCGCGCACCAGGGCGGCGGACTGTTGCGGGAAGTAGTGAAGTTGCACCGCGACGGCGGTGGTGCGGAGGCTGTCCGGTTCCCACGGATGCTCGCCCTCGGGCTGGGCGAGGATGCGGCGGGACCAGGCGTTCAGGTCATCTGGAATGGCGTGGAAAATCGCCTCGATCACGTCGTCGTCCAGCAACTGCGGGCCGTCGGCATGGGCGAGGCAGTCCCGCAGCGCCTCCCGGGCGCGCGGACTGTCGATGCGGCTGAGCGCGCAGGCGGCGGCGGCTTGCGGCCAGTAAAAGCCGGGGACGGCGCGCGTCTCCGGCCGCCAGATCGTACGAGGTTCTCCGAAAGCGTAGGCCGGGACGGGGTTGAAAAAGCGCTGCACCACGCGCATGCGCCATTCGTCCTCGGGGTGCCCGAGCCGGGGCGGGTACTTGAGGATGGCGGTCAGGGCCGGGATCGCCTTTTCGCCCGCGAGCGCCCCATACGCGATGAGCACCCCCGTGCCGCCCTTCGCTTCGAAGTCAGCGAGCGATCTTTCCGTCCACTTGCGCAACTCCGGGATGGAAGCTGGGTCGGCAATCTGGATAAGCGCCCACGCCGCCATGCCCGGCGTTGTCGCCGCGATGTCTCCACCGTAGCCGGTCATCGTGTGGCCATCGAGGAGGGTGAGCAGAACCGGGACGGCCTCGCGGACTTTCAAGACTCCCACCTGCCGGGTCGCCTTGTAGAACTTGTCCTCGTCAAAGGACGATTTGAGGTTTCTGGGGCCTTGGAGCAGGCGGACCAACTCGGCCGCGCTCTGGGGAAACTCCCGCGCGTACTCGCCCGCGTCCATACGCCGCGCAGCCTCCTCGGTCTTGGACGGACCTTCCAAGAGGCTCCTTTTCAAGGTCAGCACCTGCTCGCGCCGTTTCGGAATATCCCTGGCGACCGGTGCTTCCGGCGCCAACTGTTCCGCCAGCCGATCGAGGACCGGGGCATCCTCGACCCGGAGCGACCGGCGCAAGGCCGCGCTGATCGTGCCGGGGAAATTCACCCACGTCTGTTCGTCGGCGGTCGGCATTTGCTCGACGATGCGCCGCGCGAGAGCGGGCGCTTCCTCCGGCTGGAGGCGACGCACGATCACCAGATACTGGACCAGCGTTTGCGCCTTCACGTCCGGGCGTGCCAGGAGCGGCCGGAGGGCGGCCATGACTTCCGCGCCATCCTTGCGGCCAGCCAGCGCGCTCGCCGCGTCAGACCGGATCATGGAATTCCCGCGGTGCTCGAGCGCCTGGAAAAGGGCGGCGGCACTCGCGCGCCCGGTTCCCGCCTCGCCCATGAGCGCCACCAGATAAAAGGCGCGGTGCTCGTCGTTCTCGTGGCGCAGGTCGGTTTTCAGCAGCGCGGTGAGCTCCGCGATGGCCTCCGTCGGTTCGCGCGGGGGGCCGCCGGCCTGCTCCGGTCGCAGATGCAGCAGCGCCTGTTGCGCCTCCCGCCGCACGTCGTATTCGATGCGGGGCTTCGGCTTCATCTTTTCGGAATCGATGTAGCCTGAGAACCACACCCACTCGGACCACGAAAACGTCCGCGCGCCCTCCACCTTCTCCTGCGCCGGATCGGCCGCGAGGCGGGCCAGGGTCGCGGTGGCGCGTGGGTCGCCCAGCTTCCCCAGCGCGCCCACGGCCGAGTGGCGGACTCCGCCATCCGGGTCCGTGCAGAGCGCGATGAGCGCCTCGTAGGCGGCGTCGGCCTTCAGCAGGCCCAGCCACTCCGCCGCCAGGGCGCGATCCGCGGGCACAGTGAAGATCGGCTGCAAATCGGCGTTCGCTTCCTCGAGATCCGTGGGGAACGCCCGCGCTTCGGGGGAGCCATGAGGACCGATGGCGAGCAGAGTCGCGAGCACCATGGGCAGCGCGAGCCGCCGTGGAATTCCAGAGGCCTCGAAGATCGCGGGCATGCCGCACGGTAGCGCATCCGCGGCGGGTGTCGAGGCGTGCCGTCCGCAGCGACTGGAGGTGCGGAGCGCCCCAAAGCGGGTGTAGAGCGCGGCTCTCCTCCGAGCCTAAGGCGAGCGAGGGTGCCGCCTCCATTTTCTTGAGTGTCGGTCGCGCGGGAGACGCCCAAACCGTGGAGGCTGCTCGCATTAGCCCGTTATACGGGGTCGAATGCGAATTTTGTTGGCGTTGATGCCCCGCGCGTACGCCTTCACGCAGCGTGCTGGAGGGTGCCGCGCCGTCGGCACCGAGGACGGACACCGTCCGTCTCGCGCCGTTGCCGGCGCGGGCGTGTCCGCCCTTGGTGCCGACGGCGCGGCACCCTCCAGCACACAGGGTTGCTTCGCGCGCATCGCGGTGCGGGGATATCAAGGGCGCAGCCCTTGCCTGGTTGGACGATTCCAGCGCAGGAGACGCGCAAGGAATTGGAGGCGGCACCCTCGTTCGCCTTAGGCTCAGAGGAGAGCCGCGCTCTACACACTCGGACGAGAACTGGCGTACGTTCCAGCGCCCAGACGGTTAGGCCTTACGCGAGCCGCACTTTCCCCGCGCCCTTTTCGATCCGCCCGATGACCTTGCTTTTCGTCTTTGCGACGATCTCGCCGGCGTCTTTGGCCGAGGTGACGATGACCATGCCGATGCCCATGTTGAAGACCTGGTACATCTCGTCGCGGTCGACCCGGCCGCCTTGCGCGATGGCCTGGAAGAGCGCCGGGACGGTCCACGATTTCGTCTCGATGACGGCGTCGCACGCGCCCGGGAGCACACGCGGGAGGTTGTCGACGAGCCCGCCGCCGGTGATGTGCGCGAGGCCCTTGAGCGCCTTGCCGGGGAGGGTGGCGAGCAGCGGCTGGTAGTTGCGATGCACGCGCAGCAGCTCTTCGCCGACGCTCTTTTTCAACCCCGGCAGCTTGTCCCCGGTGCGCAGGCCCATCGTCTCGAAGAGGACCTTGCGCGCGAGCGAGTAGCCATTGGTGTGCAAGCCGTCCGAGGCGAGGCCGAGGACGACGTCGCCCGGTTTGATCCGCGAGCCGTCGATCATCTTTGCGCGATCGACCACGCCGACGATCGTGCCCGCGAGGTCGTATTCGCCGCGCTGGTACATGCCGGGCATCTGCGCCGTCTCGCCGCCGATGAGCGCGCAGCCGGCTTCCGCGCAGGCCTTGGTGAAGCCCTTGATGAGCTGCTCGAAGACGCGCGGCTCCAGCCGCTCGGCGCCGATGTAGTCGAGAAAAAAGAGCGGCCGCGCACCGACGACGGCGATGTCGTTGACGCAGTGATTCACGAGGTCCTGGCCGACGGTGTCGTGGCGATCGAGCGCAAAGGCCAGCTTCAGTTTCGTGCCGACGCCGTCGACGCTCGAGACGAGCACCGGCTCCTTCATCCCCTTGAAATTCGGGCAAAAGAGCCCGCCGAAGCCGCCGACCTTGCCGAGTACCTCCGGCCCGTGCGTGATCTTCACGCGATCGTGGATGCGGCTCTTCACCTGGTTGCCGAGGTCCACGTCCACGCCGGCGGCGGCGTACGCTTTTTTGGCAGGCGCAGGGCGCGCGGAGGAAGGGCGGGTCTTGGTCGGCATAGGTGAAGCCGGCAAGGTGTAACAGCCGGGGAGGGGGCTGCCAACCCCCCAGACCTTTGCGCCTCGAAAAACGGCGTCTTCTTCAGCCCTTCCCCGTCCTGTCTCAAGTCGGCTCTTTGAGCATCGCTTCCGCCTCTTTCTTCACCCGCGCGAGCACGCGCTTGCCGAGGCCGAGCTCCTTCATCGCGAGCTTTGAAAACGCCTCGCCAATCCCGAGCCGGCCGCTCCATTCCAGCGCGGCCGCCAGCGGCACCTCCTCCAAATCCGGATCGATCGCGACGAAATCCAACAACAGGTAGCAGAGGTACTCGCGGCTCGCCGCGTCGGTGAACTGCAGCTCATCCGCGACTGCGGCATCGGGCGTCGAGGGCACGGCGAAATCCGGAAAGAAGCCGCGCGCGTGCGCCAGGACCGCCGCGCTTTGGAACCACTTGGGCCGCAGAAATTCCCCGAGAAAACGGCGCGTCAATTTCGTCAGCCGCTGCTGGCCGACGAGGTCGAGCTCATCGACGCCGAGCGGTCCTTCGATCGTCGCCGCGAGCCAGTTTTCCACGTCGGCATCCTGCTCGGCCCACAGGCGCAACGCTCGCGCGCGGATGAAGGTCTCGGGATGATTCAGCCCTTTCGTCCGCGATTCTTCGCGCGCGAAAATCTCGTCCGCCTGCCGCAGATAACTCGCCGCGCTCACGTCGTGCAGCCCGGTCTCTGTCTTGACCAGCGCGGCCACCGTCGCCTCCAACTCGCCGCAGCCGGCGAATCCGCCGCGGTCCGCGAAGACCTCCGTGTAGAGCCGAAAACGCCGCGCCGTCTGCGCGTGGCTCGTCGACGCGCGGGCATCGTCCGCGGCCGCCATGAGGAGTCGATCCGCGACCAGGAATTCGCCGCCGTTCATCGTCCAGAGCTGGTAATGCGCGAGCTCGTGCGCCAGCACCGCGTCGAGCTCCGCGCCGCGCAGATTGGCGAGAATCGGCCCGGTGAAAACGATGTGCGCCTCGCCCGGCAGATAGCAGAGCATCGCATTCAACCCAAAGCCGCCATTCGCCTGATAAAGCGTGATCGGCGCAGTCACACCCAGCCGCTGCGCGACCGCCGCGCAACGCTCCGTCAGCTCCGGGTGCCCTGCCGCGTCGAGCCGATAGTTGGCCTTCAGCAACTCCGTGCGCGCCTCCTCCGAGGCTTCGCTGCGCACCGCGACCGACGAGCTCCATTGCCACAGCTCCGGCTCGCGCTCCTTCAGCAGCGCGACCACCTCGTGCAGGTAGGGCGGCGGCGCGAGCGGAGTCGAAGCGGGGGTTTGCGGAATGGTTTCGGACACTGGAAGGGACGCCTGATAACACGGAAAGGAGCGCTTTGGAAGAGGCTGCGTGCGAAGGACTGCGGCGAGATCGGAACCGCGCCAAACTTTTGCGCCCGCGGCAAAGCTTTGCTAGCATCCGCGCCCTCCTTTCCATGAAAACTCGATCCTCTCTGGAGTGCCTCGAAGCTCGCATCGCGCCCGCGGCTGTCTTCACCTTTACCGATGTCGACGGCGATCTCGTCACGGTGAAAAGCAACAAGGGACTCTCCACCGACCTGAAAACCGCCACCACCGTCACCGCCGGGCAACTCACCAAGCTCGACCTGAGCGCGGCGAAGTGGGGCACGGAATTTGACCACGCGGCGATCACCATCACGGCGAAGCGCACGGCGGCCGGCGGCGATGGATTTGTGAACGTCGGCTATATCGATGCGACGGGGCGCGACCTGGCCTCGGTGACAGTGGCGGGCGACCTCGGCGCGATCGATGCCGGGGAAACGACTCCGACGCCGACGGCCATCGGCAAACTGTCGGTCGGGTCGCTCGGGCGGCTGGGGACGACCACCGGCGCGCCGGATTTGGAAAGCGACCTCGTGGGCGGGCTCGGCTCGCTCAATGTGCATGCCGATTTCTACGGGGCGTACTTGAAAGTGACCGGCGGCGCGTTCGGCAAGGTGGGTGCGGTCAAGATCGGCAGCTCGCTCGTCGGCCTCGGCACCACGCGCAGCGGGAGCATCCAGACCACGGGCGACCTCGGGCCGGTGACGATCGGCGGCAGCCTGCGCGGCGGCGCGGGCGACCACTCCGGCGTGCTGGAGGCCGGCGGGCGGCTGCTCGGGCTCACGCTCCACGGCTCGCTCCTCGGCTCGTCCAACAGCTACTCCGGCGCGGTGCTCGCCCAGAGCATCGGGAAGATCTCCATCGATGGGAGTGTGACGGGCGGCAACATGCCGAACGCGGGCTACATCGAAAGTTCGGCCGGCGGGATCGATGGGCTGAAGATCGGCGGCTCGCTCGTCGGCGGGACCGGCGGCGGCATGTCGCTCACCCCGTCGCCGTCCGGCGCTGTCAGTTGTCACGGGGTGATGGGCCCGCTCACCATCGGCGGAGACGTGAAGGGCAACACCGGCCTCGGTTCCGGCACCATCATCGTCACGGGTAAGCTGACGAGCGCCACGGTGGGCGGCTCGCTGATCGGCGTCGGCGTGATCACCGGCACGATCCAGAGCGGCGGCGACATGGGCCCGGTGAAGATCGGCGGCGATCTTCGTGGCGGGAGCGTGGCCTCCAACGGCGTGAATGAATCCGGCATCCTGCGGACCTCCGGTTCGATCAAGAGCCTGACGATCGGCGGCTCCCTCATCGGCGCCAACACCGGCAGCGATGGCGGCTTGGTAGACGTGTCGCAGAACATCGGACCGATGACCATCGGCGGCTCCATCATGGGCGGCACGCAGCTCGACAACGGCGAGATCCGCGCCGGCTCGATCACCTCGCTGCACGTGGTGGGGAACGTGATCGCCGGGCTCAACCACACCGCCGGCTCGATTCGCGTCCTCAACACCACGATGGGCGCGCTGACCATCGACGGCTCGGTCAGCGGCGCCATCGAGATCGCGACGGATACGACCTCGCTCAAGATTGGCGGCGACCTGACCAGCGCGGTGCAGGGGAAGAGTTTCGGGCCGATCACCATCGGGCACGAATTCGCGGGCAGCATCGTCGGGACTTCCTTTGGCAAGACCACCGTGGGCGTCCTCACCGGCTCGCTCCGCACCACGGCCGGTGGCATCGGCTTCGTCACCATCAAGGGCGACGACCTCGGCGGGATCGATTCGAACACCGGCATCGCCGGCGTGAAAATCAGCGGCTCGCTGATCGGGGGCGTCAGCTCCGGGTTGGGCGCCATCTTTGCCGCTGGCCTCATCGGCTCCGTGGAAATCGGCGGCGATGTCCGCGGCGGCACGGCGCAGGTCACGGGCATCATCCACGCCACGGGGCCGGGTTCGAACATCCCCAGCGTCAACATCCATGGCTCGCTCGTGCGCGGCACCGTCCTCGATACCGGCGACCTCTACGCGGACGAGGGTTTCGGCCGGATCACGATCGGGGGCGACATCCTCGGGGGCAATCGGCCGAACACCAGCATCGACGCCGGCTACATCCACACGCAAGGGAGTATCGGCAGCCTCACCGTCGGCGGTACGGTCGAGTACGCGACGATCCTGGCCGGCTACCATTTCGATGTCCCCGTCAGCGACGATGCGAAGATCGGCGCGGTGCGAGTCAAGGGCGACTGGATTGCGAGCAGCCTCGTCGCCGGCATCAAGAACACGAAAGTGAATACCTTCGGCGACGGCAACGATACGGTGATCGGCATGGGCGACCCGGGGCTCCTGGCGACGATCGCCAGCATCACCATCGACGGCCAGGTCCTCGGCACGCCGGCCGCGACGAGCGCGCTCGACCACTACGGCTTCTCCGCCGAGAAAATCGGCGCCGTCAAAATCGGCGCCGTGACTTACAAGATGACGGCGGGGAAAGACCGGTTCGACGTCGGCGGCACGCTGGATACCTCGGTGCGGGAGACGTGATCGAGGCTCGCACGCGCGGCGCGGCGGCGGACAGTATCGTGCCTGCCGCGCATGCATCCTTCCGTTTCTCCCACACCCGCGCCCGCGAATTCCGCGAAACACGTGCTCTTCGCGAGCCTCGTCGGCACCACGATCGAGTTCTTCGATTTCTACATCTACGCGACTGCGGCGGTGCTGGTCTTCCCCGCGCTGTTTTTCCCGAAGGGCAACGATGCGGCGGCGACGCTGCAATCCCTGGCCACGTTCGCCCTGGCGTTCTTTGCCCGGCCGGTCGGCTCGGCGCTCTTCGGTCACTTCGGCGATCGCATCGGGCGCAAGTCGACGCTCGTGGCGGCGCTCCTCACTATGGGCCTTTCTACGGTCGTCATCGGCCTGCTGCCGACCTATGCCGCGATCGGCCTGGCCGCGCCGCTCCTGCTGGCGCTTTGCCGGTTCGGCCAGGGGCTCGGGCTCGGCGGCGAATGGGGCGGCTCGGTGCTCCTCGCCATCGAAAATGCGCCCCCGCAGAAGCGCGCGTGGTACGGCATGTTTCCGCAACTCGGCGCCCCGCTCGGCTTCCTTTGCTCCACGGGGATTTTCCTCCTGCTCACGCATTATTTGCGCGAGCCGGCCTTCTTCGCCTTCGGCTGGCGGCTCCCGTTCCTCGCCAGCGCGCTGCTCGTTTTCGTCGGGCTCTACGTGCGCCTGCGCCTCACCGAGACGCCGGCCTTTCAGGGTGTGCTCCAGCAAGGCCACCGCGAGCGCGTCCCCATGCTCACGGTCTTCCAGAACCACGCCGGCGCGCTGGTGCTCGGGACCTTCGCGGCGCTATCCACCTTCGTCATCTTCTACCTCATGACCGTCTTCGCGCTGAGCTGGGGCACCACCGCGCTCCACTACACGCGCACGCATTTCCTGCTCCTGCAAATGGCCGGCGTCCTCTTCCTCGCCCTCACCATCCCGCTCTCCGCGCTCTGGGCGGATCGCGCCGGCCCCCGCCGAGTCCTCATCGCCGCCGATCTCGGCATCCTCGTCTTCGGTCTGCTCTTTCAGCCGCTCTTCGGCTCCGGCAGCACCCTCGGCGTCCTCGCCTTCCTGAGCCTCGGCCTCGGCCTCATGGGCCTCATCTACGGCCCGCTCGGCACCGCGCTCGCCGGCCTCTTCCCGACCGAAGTCCGCTACACCGGCGCCTCCCTCAGCTTCAACCTCGCCGGCATCTTCGGCGCCTCCCTGGCCCCCTCCGCCGCCACCTGGCTCGCCACGCACCACGGCCTGCCGTCTGTCGGGTACTATCTCTCGGCTTCGGCACTGGTGACACTCTGCGCTTTGCTGACGATGGGTCGCACAAGGGTGAATGTGGCTTGAATTAGCGGAGGGTAGCGCTACCTTCAGCGCATGTCGCAAACGCTCGAAGAACGCGTGGCTGAGCTGGAAAAGAAAGTCGCTGAGCTAAGCGCGCAAGCGGAGGAACCCAAACGGGAGAAAAATCCGTGGTCCACCTTTGGTGCGTCCAAGGACAGTCCACACTTTGAGTCTGCGGTCCGCCTCGGCCGTGAGTATCGGGAACAGCAAACTTACGAAAAGGAAATTGCTGGTTTTTGATACAGATCACTACTCCGAGTGAGAGCGCGGTTCCGCCGCAGGAAAACGCCTCCGGGCGCAACTGGAGAAGAAGCGGCCGGAAATGGCCGTCACGGTTGTCACCGTCGAGGAGCAGATGCGCGGTTGGCTCGCCGAGATCCGTCGCCAACTCGATCTCAACCGGCAGATTGAGCCTTACGCCCAGCTCCAGCGGCAGGTCGAAATCTTCAGCGAGTGGATCATCCTGCTGTGGGACTCCGAGGCTGCCGCGTCGTTCACTCAGTTACGCCGAGACGGAGTGCGCATTGGCTCATTGGATTTGAAAATTGCCTGCATCGCGCTCGCGCACGACGTGACGCTTCTGACCCGCAACACCTCTGATTTCTCCCGAGTGCCGGGATTACGATTCGAAAACTGGCTGGACTAAAATCCGTCGGCACCCGGGTGATTGTAGCCATTCGAGATCGCTGCCAATGGGACGTTTCGTCCATCGTTCAGCGCGTTAGCGGGCGCCGCATCGTGATGCCCCATGTGCCGTCGAGCTTCCGTTGCGCCAGGATCAGTTCGCTCGCCGTCACGCGCACGACCATGAAGTCGCCGGTGTCGCTTTCGCCACGCGCGGTGGAGCCGTCGTGCACGGTGAGCAGATCCTTCCACGGCGCGAAGGAGGCGCCGTGCGAGTGGCCGTTGATGAGGCAGGCGACGCGGTACGGTTTCACCACCTCATAGAAGCGCTCCTTGGCCTCCATCTGCCACCAGTCCGCCATGCCGCCGACCCACGCGAAATGCTGGAAGATAATGACCGGGCGGCCGCTCGTCGCAACGTGCTTCGCGAGATCGGCGCGCAGAAACTCGAGCGCTCCCTCCGGATTGTGTTCCGCGGCATTCACGCCCTTCACGTCCTCCGGACCGGAGCCACCGAATAGGTTGAGCTGCACTAGATGCACGTGATCCCAATCCCAGGAATAGTGATGACCATCCGGCGAGATCTCCGCGAGCCCGATGCGCTTGGGATTGCGCTCTTTGATGCCGGCGCGGACGAAGCTTTTCGCCGGCCCGCCGTCATGATTGCCGAAGCCTTCGTACAGCGGAAAGCAGAGCCGCCCGTCGCGCCCGGTGAGCCCGTAATCGCGGCAGAATTCCACCCAGTTCTGCGGCGCGGACTCCTTGTCGAAACCCTCGTCGAGCAGGTCGCCATTGAGCACCACGCCACGCGGTGTCCGCACCACTCCGCCGCCGGCCGAGGCGGGAAGCGACTGGCCGGGCAGCGCGTTCATGGCGTCGATAACGCGGCGGTTGATCGCGGCGTTATTCTCGCGCCCGTAGTGCGTATCGGAGCTGACGAAAAACGTGACGTCGTCCTGCACCGGCGCATCCTGGGTGCGAAAGGTCCACACGTGGCCTGGCGACCTCGGCTGTTCGCCATTGTCGGACTCCACGCGCCAGTAGACGAGCGTCCCCGGCGCGAGGGGGCCCGGCACCGGGCAACCCCCGATGTTCGCAGGAAACTCGGCGACCGGCTGAGTGGCACGCTCCACCTCCTCGCGGGTGGCGCCGATGAAGACCCGCTGCGTTTTCGCGTATCGGCCCGGCCGCCACACGAGATTCCGCAAGTCCGTCGGTGCATTACTCGTGCCGTCACGCGGCCGGGGATCGGCGGCCAGACCCGGGTCGGCGGTGAAAGTCCAGACCGGACTCGACTGCCACTTCCCCGCATTCCGCTCCTGAACCCGCCAGAAATACGTCGCCCCCGCCCGAAGCCGCACGAGCGCCGACGTGTTCCTGGTCGCCGCATCTCCGCGCGCCACGGCGGCCCGGTCGAGGCCGAGGAAGATGGTGTTTACGGAATGATCCGAACTGTCCGAACGCCAGAGCGGCACGATCTCCAGCGCCTCGGTCGTCGAGCCATCGCGCGGAGTCGGCGCGTAAGGGCCAACCAAACCCGCACTCGCGCGCAACTCTGACTGCGTGAGTGCCGTGTCGTGCAGTCTCCACCGCGCGATGGCGCCCTTGAACGCTTGCTTGGGCCCTTTGTTGTCGACCTCGCCCGACGCTCCGAGGTGGACTTTGGCGGGCGACGCCGGCGCCACCTTGAGCGGACGCTCCAGGTCGAGCTCGCCATCGACGAACACGCGGAGCACGCCGCCGGCGTAAGTCCATGCGAGGTGGTGCCACACGCCGGCCGCGGGCAGGGCCGTGAACGGCGTCGTTGCTTTGAAGCCGGAGCGAAATGCGCCGGAGTTGGCGCTGCTCGCGAAATTAAACTCCGCCCCCGCCCCGCCGACCACGCCGGTGATATCCGCCACCGTTTCGACTCGCTCGAGCGTCGGATTCATCACCCACGCCTCCACCGTGAAGTCCGTCCATTTCTGCGCCGGCAGCGCCTCGGAGATAAGCTGTTCCGCGCCCCCGAAGACCAACGCCGTCCGTCCCTCCACTTTCTCCACCCGCAGCGGGCCATTCGGATGCCAGGGCCCGCCGGGGATTACGTTCCCGGTTTCGGTGATCTCGCCGACCGGCAGCTTGGAGGCGTCGAGCTCCAGCAACACCGCGGCTCGTGCCGACGAAATGACGAGCAGAAGGACAACAACGAGCAGACGGGCAGTTTTCATTCGGGGAGAGGCTGCCTTGCTAATGAGCCGGCGCTCGGGTGTCGAGGACGCGCAGCCCGGCGTGACCGCTACTCCTTCTTCGGCTTGAGCGCCTTCACCTCCTTGATCGACCACTTCGTCACCATCCGCCCCAGCGACGAGCGCGAGCTCACCGGCAGCGAAGCCAGGTCGAACTCCAGCTCGCGCACCCGCGCGCCGCTGCGGCCGTCGAGGAAGACGTGCAGGGCGTGCGGCATGCCTTCTTCGGTGGCGTTGACGTGCAGGTAGAGGACCTTCGATTTCTCGGATTTTACCAGCGGGTAGAGTTTGTCGCGCGAGAGGCCGCCGATTTGGAACTTCTTGGCGTACGATTTCCCGCTTTCGCCGTCCAGGTAGACCATCGTGTAGAAGCTCGTGTCGCCGTCTTTCGGCCAAATCGAAAGGTGGATGATCTCGCGGCCCATGAAAACTTTGTCGGCGACCTTGGCCACCTTGAGCTGACCGTCCTTCATGATCGTGAGGACGCTGTCGAGGATGGTGCAGTCCTGCACGTACTCGTGCTGGCGCCAGTTGAGACCGATGAAGCCATCCTTGCGGTTGACGTACAGGCGCTGGTTCGCGGAGACGACCGCGGAGGCTTCGATCTGCGCGATGTCGTCGTAGGTGGTGCGGCGCTTGATCCCCTTGCCGTATTTCGCCTGCAGCATCTCGAACCACGCGATGGCGTAGCCGGTGAGATTCTTCAGGTCCTTCTTCACCTGCTTGATGTCCTCCTCGATCTTCTGCATCGCCTCGTCGGCCTTGAAGCGATTGTACGCCGAGATGCGCTTGATGCGGATCTCGGTCAGCCGCGTGATGTCGTCCTCCGTCACCTCGCGCCGCAAGCCGGCGATGAACGGCTGCAAGCCGGTGCGGATTTCCTCGAGCACGCTCTCCCACGTCTGCGATTTCTCAATGCGCCGATAGATGCGTTCCTCGATGAAAATGCGCTCCAGCGAATCCCAGTGCCACTGCTGCTCCAGCTCGGCCAGTTTGATTTCGAGCTCGCGCTTGAGCAGCTCTTTCGTCGCCTCCACGCTCGTCTTCAGGATGTCGCGCACGCCGAGGAATTGCGGCTTGTCGTCGCCGGTCACCGGGTCGCGCACGATGACGCACGCGGCCGGGTTCAGCTGCACCTGGCAGCTCGTGAAAACGTAGAGCTGCTGGATCACCTTTTTCGGCTCCGAGCCCGCCGGCAGATGGACGATCAGCTCGACCTTGTCCGACGTGTTATCGTCGATGTGCTTAATCTTGATCTTCCCCTTCGCGTTCGCCGCGAGGATCGACTCGATGAGCGTAACGGTGGTGACGCCGAACGGCAGCTCGGTGATCGCGAGCGTGAGCTTCGACTGGATCTCGATCCTCGCGCGAACCTTCACCTTGCCGCCACGCTCGCCGTCATTGTACTCCGAAAAATCCGCCGTCCCGCCGGTGAAGAAGTCCGGGAGAATGCGGAACGTTTTCCCTTGGAGATGATTGATCGCCGCGCGGCAGAGATCGTTGAAATTGTGCGGCAGGATCTTCGTCGAGAGCCCGACCGCGATCCCCTCCGCCCCCTCCAGCAGCACGATCGGGAACTTCGCCGGCAGCGTGATCGGCTCCCGGTTGCGCCCGTCGTAGCTGAGCTGCCACGTCGTCGTCTTCGGGTTGAAGAGGACGTCCCGCGCGAAGTTCGTCAGCTGGCACTCGATGTAGCGCGGGGCCGCCGCATCGTCGCCCGTGAACTGGTTTCCGTAGTTTCCCTGGGGCTGGATCAGCCATCCACGCTGGGCAATCGCGACCAACGCCGCGCCGATCGAGGCATCGCCATGCGGATGCAGCTTCATCGTTGCCCCAACGACATTCGCGACCTTGTGAAACCGCCCGTCGTCCATGTCCCAGAGCGTGTGCAGCACCCGCCGCTGCACCGGCTTGAGCCCGTCATCGATATGCGGCACCGCGCGATCGAGGATCACGTAGCTGGCGTAATCGAGGAACCAGTTGCGGTAGCTCTGCGCCAGCGGCGCCTGCTCGTCCTGGATGGGACCCGGCGCGCGCGCCGGCTGCAACGGCGCCGCCGCCTGCTCGGCCGGCGCGTCGGCGCTGAGGTTCTCGGCAGTCAGTCCGGGCGTCGCCTCCGCGGAATCCGGCTCTGCCGGTGGGGGCGTGGGCGTGCCGTCCAAAGAAAGCTCCGGCTGGTCGTCGTCGGGTGTCTGGCGTTTTGGCATTTCGGAAAGTCGCTGGGAAAAGCTGAGAAAAAGTGTGGGGCCGGATGTTCTCGCCGATGAAACGCCCGCCGTCCATACCCCAAAACGCCTGGCGCCTCAAAGGCTCGCATTCGGGCGCTGAGCGTAAATCAACCTGGGCCGGGGTGATTGTTGGAGCACTTGCGAAGCGTCGCCTGAAGGAATAGTCTATATTCATTATGGATCCGGACCCCCTCTCCGCCGAGCCGTCGAGCAGCACAGCTTCGTCGGACCGGCCGCGGAAGAGGCCTGCGCGCTGGCCTGGAGCGTTGCGTTCGTGGAGGGCAGCGGCGGTGCTTTGCCTGCTCCTGCTCCTCGGCGCGGCGGGCGCCTGGCGAGTGGGCACACGAAAGCGGAGCCGGCCGCACGCGAGTGCGCCGGTCGTGCAGCCTGCCGTCCTGCCCGAGTTCGAAGAACAAGTCCCCGCGGCGGCGGCGAAGACGGGGGAACTCACGCTTGAGCATGTGGCGGAGTTGCAACGCCTGGAGCGGGATTTGCACAACCCCTCCGCTCAACTCGCCGCCCTGGTTCGCCTCAACGAATATGCGAATTATCACCGGCATTTCGGCGGTGTCGTTTTGATGGACGATGATCCTGAGCAGGTGGAGCTGGCCCGCCGGGCGGCGGCCCTCGCCCAGCCCTTCTTGAGTGATCCGGCCGTCGTCCGACGCCTGCTGGATTCCGAGGATTCAAGTCAGCAACGGCTGGGCCTGTGTTTTTGGCAAGGCGAGTTCGGAGTGTATTCCGTGGCCAACCTGCGACCTTACAACGCCCGCACTCCGGACGTGCTGCCGGCGGAGGAGGAAGTCTGGCACGCGATGGCGCCCCGGCTGCGCGTGCTCGCGCAGGGAAGCGAAAACTACGATCTGGCCATTGAGGCCCTCTGCCGTTACCGCGACGAGAATCTGGACTTCCTGCTGAAACTCATCCCGCAGGACAAGTCGGCGGACAAGGTCTACCGGCTCCTCCGCGCGACCATCGTTCAGAATATGTACGAGCCGCCCAAGCTGGATCGGCGCTTCAATGTGCAGTTGCTGCGTTTGCTCAACGACCCCGCCGTGGAGGTCCGCCGCGACGCCCTTTGTTTCATCTTCGTCAACCCGCACCATGCTGAGATGTATTGGGTGCATTTCTCACCCGCGGTCGGGCAACGGGTGGGCGAGCTGCAGACCTCGTCTGATGCGAAGGAGAAGGATTTCGCCAACCGGGCGGCGGAGGCGCTGGTGAGCTTGCAACCACGCCTGGCGGAAGTCGACGAGCGCAAGCGCCAAGGGAAGCTGGCCAACGGGTGGACGACGCACCATTCCAAGTCAGGAGTGGAATTCCTGGCGCCTCGTTGGGAATCGGATAATCGGGAAATCGAGGAGTGAATCGCCTGTCTACCGCGGAATCCGCCGCAGCGTGTAGGCGATGTGGCTATTAACCACAGGCTCGCCCTCGGCGCTCTTCAGCGCGGCGAGGTCGAAGTCGTAGATGGTGTCCTTCACCATTGGCGGCAATTCCACCTCGGCGGTTTGGTTGTTATTCGAGAGGGTGATCGCCACGGGCTCGACCGCGGCCTTGTCTGTCTCCGGCGAACCGTAGGTGGCGTGGTAGAGGTAGTTGTAGCGGCGCGCTTTCCAGAGCTTGGGATCGGCGGCGCGGGCGTCGAGCGGGGCGGTGAAGGTGAAGCGAAACCCGCGCGGCGTGACCTCCATGGTCAGCGGCACGAAAGGGACTTTGCCGGTCGGCTGGATGCTCGCGAATCCTTCCGCGCCGGCCCAGGAAAGATGCGTGCGCCCGATCCAGAGCGTGTCGCCGGTGAAGACGAAGCGATGGCCGCCGCGCTTCACCGTCTCGCCGTCGATGAAGGGAATCACCGCGCCCTGCCACACGCCGTCCACCTGTTCGGGCAGCGCGCGGAGGAGGCGCGGGTAGTTCATTTCGCCGACGATCAGTTGGCCGCCGAACGGCCCCCACGCCGGGGTCTTCGGGATGGTCAGGATCTGTGTGGGCGAGTTGGCGATGCTGCCGTACGGGAACCAGATTGCCGCCGGCGTCCGCAGCTCGTTCAGCTTCGCGACGGTGAGCTTGAGCGGGTCCTCACCGGTCCAGTCCGGCCGCCAGACGAGGCTCGCCGGGTGGCCGTAGAAGCCGTCTTTCTTCACCACGAAAAGCTCGCTCGCCCCGCGCCAGTCGCCCTGGTTGTCGTCGACGAGCAGATTCCCGGCGAGGTCGAAGCCGAGCCCGTCCGGCGACCGGAAGCCGCTGGCGAAGGGCGTGGCCGCGCCGGTGGCCGGATCGATTTCCACGACCCAGCCGCGATAGGGGACGCGCGAATACATGCGGCCGATATCCTTCGCGTATTTCTTCCAATCCGGGGCATCGAACAACTCGCGCGGCGCGCCGATCGGGCTGAATTCGCCGCGCACTTCCTTGTGCACGCTCGCGCCGTTGGAGGCGAGGTTCAGGCTGACGTAGAGTTTCCCATTCGGCCCCCGCACCGGCCCGAATGCGAACTCGTGGTAGTTGCCGGATTGGCCGAAGCCGTCCCACACCGTCTCGTACTGATCCGCCGGCCCGTGGCCCGTGCTCGCCTTCAGCCGCGTGAGCTCCGGGCGCTGCATGACGAGGATGCTGCCCGCCGGCTCAACGAGCACGCCGAGCGGCTCGTGCAGGCCGGTGGCGAAGATTTCCCACTCTTGCGTTTGCGGGCGGTAGATGGCGACTTCGCCGTGATGAAAAGCGGCGACGACGCGCCCGTCGGGAAAGGCGTCGAGCCCGCCGATCTGCGCATCGAGGCCGGGCGGCGTGTTGATGGGAGTGACGGTAAAATAAGGCGAAACGCGATCCTCGGCGGCTGCGGCCGCGAGCGTGAAGAGGGCGAGGAAGAGAGCAGGCGCGCGCATAGGTCAGGGAGGGGTGGGGGCGGCCGGCTTGGGCAGGCTTATGGTGAACTGGGCGGCTTGCCCGGGCGAAAGCGTCCGCGGTTCGCCCGGCCCCTCGCTCACGCGCAACGTCCCCGGCGCATGCGGGATGCGGTAACGGATTTCCAGTCCGTCCTTGGCCGCCGAGATCCACTCGAAGACTTCCGTGGAGCCGACCCGATAATGGAATTCCGGCAAGCCGTCCTTGATCGCGTAGCCGAGGAACTTCACCGCCTCTGGCGCCTCGCCGAACTGCAAGGGAAAGGCCCCCGCCGGTGCGCTCCACCACGGCGGGGCGAAGGTTGGCAGCGCGTTCCCGTTGCCTTTCCAGTGCATGGCCGCATCGATGAAATCGCCGCTCCACGCATAGCGCAGCCGGCACGCGCCGGCGTCCCAGCAGTAGTTTTCCGTACCCGGCAGCGCCACGGCGATGGAGGCGGGGCCGGAGTCCGGCATGAAGATCCGCTGCACGTACGGCCGCTGTCCCGCGCCGGCGATGCCGTGCTGCGTGGTGTTCGGCGGCACGTTGAGATCGTCCTTCAGCGCGGGCATTCGCTCGCCGGCATAGATGGCGCCGTACATCATCACGCCGTGACCGGGCATGGAGCAGACAAAGGGATAGATGCCTTTCTCCTTCGGCAGCGTGAAGGTCACCTTGCTCGTCTTCTCGGGATCGAGCACCGCGCTGTGCACGATGATGGCCGGGTTGACCGGGATGAATTGCTGCTTCGGCCCATTCTCACCCAGGGTGAGCGATTGCTCGACGATCTCCTTCAGCTTGCCGGGCTGGGCGACGAGGAAGTTGTGCTGCTGGTGCGTCGAGTCCGCATTGGTCAGCGTCACCGTGATCTCCTGCCCCGGCTGCGCGGCAAAGCGCGGCGGCTCGAACCGCAGCCCGTCGCGCATTTCCACTTTGACCTGGAGCGGCTTCTTGGGAGTGGCCGCCGGGGTCGCGGCGGCGGCTGTAGCCGGCGGAGTTTCGTCAGCGGCCTGCGCCGAGGCCAGGCATGCGCCGGCGAGAAGAACCCGAAGGGACGACCGGAAAACCAATTTATAGAGCGGCTGCATGAAGACGGGAAAGGGGCGGAAATGCATGCACGATAGGCTACCAGAGGCACAAGGGAAACGGTTTCCAACGGGCCAGTCATGGGGCGGCGGCGGCGCGCCTTTGAATGTGTAGAGCGCGGCTCTCCCTGAGCCTAGGCGAAGGGGTGCCGCCTCCAATTCCTTGAGCGTCTCTCGTGCGGCAACGCCCAAGAAAAGTGAGGCGTCACCCCTTCGCCTGTGCTCAGGGAGAGACGCCTCTACACAGTGCACAACTCATTCCGCCACGCACCACCCCATCCGGCGGGCGAAGTCCTCCTGGAAAGCCGGGCGCCAGCGGGACACGGATTCGCGCGGGTCGGCGCCGGCGGTCGCCGGCACGTCGCGATACCGGCCGTCGGGGGCTTTGCGATATTGGCCACCCCAACCGGGTTTTGTGGGATCGGCGGGGTCGTTGCCGCCGGCTCGGAGGAAGAAGAACCACGAGGTCGTATCCCCTTCTTTCATGCAGCCGTGCGGGTTCGGCGCGGTCCAGGTCTTCGTCGGATAGAGCGCGCCGAGCGGACCTTTGCCGAGGATGTTCGTCTCGAGCCACGCGCGGCTGGTCAGCGCTTCGTCGCCGCCGAGATAGATGCCGCGATAGGTCGCTTCGCGTTTGTCGCGGCCGGCCGGCGCCTTCGCCAGGATGTAATACAGGCCGGGAAACTCGCCGTGCATCCAGTCGGCGATACGGTCCTGGTCGTCGATATCGAAGACGCGGAGGCGCTGGGTGAAGCGCGTGAAGTCATCCGCACTGCGATCATGTTTCACCCGCCAAAGTGCCTGCGCGAGATCGGTCTGGCCGCCCCAAATCGCCACATTCAGCGGGCGCTCGGGCGTGCCGGCGTCGATGCATTCGACGAGCCGGTGCGAGCCATCCGTGTCCCGGCCCTCTCCGACGTGCTCGCGCCCGCGCTGCGGATTGCCGGACCTGATGCACCCGGCGAGTTCCTCGGCGGTCGGCCAGCCGCCGGCATGGCGCGCGAGATTCTCCCGCACCTGGCCATAGGCCGCCACGATCTCGCGGATGAGGTCGGGCCGGGTGCGGGCTTCTTTCAACTCGCCCGGCGTCCCCGCCGCGGTCGCGATCAGCCCCTCGATCTCGAATTCATTGGCATAGACCATCAGCCGGACCATCGACTGCCGGTCGTCGGGATCGCCGCCGATGTCGGTAAGCACGCAAAGCCGCGGGCGTTCGGCCGCGCCGAGTCGGGCGGCGGCGAGGAGGAAAACGGCGAGCAGGAATTTCATCGAAGGGCCGGTCGGCAAGGACGGCTCCCCTCCACGCTCTGCTTGCGGCAGCTGATGAAGACCTTCCGTGCCATCGGCGCGATTCCTTACCAGCGGGCGGAGCGTTTGACGAACAATATACTGCTGCCTTCTGATGTCATTCTTCTGCGCGAAGAATTCCCTCGTGAGGCGCGAATTCGAAGTTCCCGTTGTAGCCACGGCCCTTGGGCCGTCTGCGCGCGACCCATGCGCTGCGGTCCGAATGACGCTCGCCCCGCCCCGTGTTCGCCACGTCCAGACGGCCCACAGGGCCGTGGCTACAATCGGAGGCGGCTGCGCCGCTGTTGGATCGCCTGACCGACGGTCCCCGGTTTTCCACGAAGTTCGCAACTTCGGCTTGCCCCGAGGGGAGAAGAGTCCACCCTCAGCCTCAGGCCTGAAGCCTTCGGCGGTTGAGTGATCCGCGCCCTCACGAATGAAAGCCACTCTCCATCTCCTCGCGGGCCTTTCCCTCGCCTTCGCCGGCTGCAGTTCCACAACGATGACGGTGGACTCGTTCAATGGGCGCACGGGGCTATCGAGTCGCAAGGTTTACTCGAAGTACTATGATGCGGCCGGCTGGCTGGTGCCGAAACATCTCGGGATGAGCGTGGTCGTGGATCACGAAAAGACCCGCATCCCGGTGGTGTCCGGAGTTCAGCGGTCGCTCGGGGCGCTCGGTTCGGGCGATGCTTACGCCATGGGGAAGGTGACGATCTATCTTTGGAACTTCGACGACCAGGCGCATCCGATCACCATTTTGCGCGTGGTCTCGCTGGACAAGACCGTGACGCTCCGGCAAGGGGGGATGACTGCACTTCCCCATCGCAAGACGGGCGGGGTGGTTGCCCGGTTCCGAATCGCCGACTCCGGCACGAGCATGCCGATCAAGATCGAATACGAACTGAACGGAAAGCGATCGACCATCGACTTCATCCTCGCCCGCCGCACGGAAGAAGAGCTGGCGCGGTATTTCGGCCCGAACGGCCGGCCGCCTTACCCCTGGCCCTGGTACGGTGGCAAGGACGAACTCCGTTGACCGAAAGCAACCTCGAAACTTCCCACCCTCATGAAACTCCTCCTCATCCTCGCCCTCACCCTCCTCTCCACCTTCGCGCAGGCCGAAGCGCCAAAGTTCCTCGGGACCTTCGAGGCGGTCCCGCTCGATCTCCTCATGGGTCTGCCCGACGCGGTGACCGCCAAACACAAGGAGACCTTTGCGAAGATGGCGCAGACGCTGGTCATCACGGACAAGGATATGTCGCTGAACGTCGGCCTCGGAGGAGGCATCTACATGACCTACACCGCGCAAGGCGACTTTCTCCTCGGGAAGACGATGATGGGAAAGAATGAGATGTTCTACCCCGTCTACGTGAAAGACGCGGACACGCTGTATCTCGCGGGCCAGAAGTTTGTGCGAAAGAAGGACGAAGCGAAGTAAGGTCGCCGGCGTCTTGCGGATTTATCTCGTGATCCCGCGCGGCGGAAGCTTAGCGTGCGCGCTTTCATCAACAAGCGGCGCGCCTCCGCTGACGCGCGCCCAAGCGGCCCACCGGCCGTGGCTGCCACCCGATCGATCAGCAATTTCGGAATCCATGAGCACCACCGCCGATCGACCTGAAGCCGCGCCCGCCGACGCCGAGGCGCCACTCGCGCCGCTCGCCAAGGGCCTGCCCATTCTGGGCAGCACCTTCGGTTTTCTCCGCGACACGACCGCGCTGCTCCTGCGCTCGTACCGCGAGCTCGGGCCGGTCTATCGCCTCCGCGCGCTGTGGTTGAAATACACCGTCATCGCCGGCTTCGAGGCGCGCGACTTCATTCGGCAGGGGCTCGACGACCAGTACCTCTCGCGTGAGGAGGTCTTCCGCGACGTCGGCGTGCAGTTGGGCGCGGCGGATTTCGTGCTCGGGCAGTCGGGGGAAAAGCACGTGCGCTTTCGCAAGCTCCTCTCCGTCGCCTATTCGCGCGAGGTCGGCTCGCGGTGGGTGCCGGAATTCATCGGCGCCGTGCGCGAGCGGGCGCGCGCCTGGACGCCTGGCACCATCGTCGGCGTGATGGATGAGGTGTCGTCGATGGCCTTCGAGCAATACTGCCGCGCCATGTGCGGCCGGTCGCTGCGCGCGCACTATCGCGACTGCCTGCGCGTGACGGATTACAACATGAACGTCGGCGGCCGCGTCTGGCCTTTCTTCATGTATAAGATGCCGTGGTATCGCGCCTCGCGCTTGCGTGTGCTCGATCTCCTGTGGGGCATGGTGCGCGAGCGCAAAGCCGCCGGCCGCCGGCCCGGCGAGCGCGGCACCATCCTCGGCACGCTGATGGCGATCCGCGACGGCAAAGGCGAGCCGCTCACCGACGACGAAGTGGTCTGCTACTCCATGTACGGCTTCGCCGGCAGCTGCTCGTACATGAGCCGCGTTATCGGCTTTCTCCTGTACGAGCTGCTGCAGCGGCCGGAGCTCCTCGCGCAGGTCACCGCCGAGGTCGACGCCGCCTTTGCCGAGGGAATCGAGAATGCCGCCGACGTGCGCCGGCTCACGCTCCTCCAGGCCGTCTATCACGAGACGCTGCGGTTTCATCCCGTCTCGCAGGGGATGCCGCACGTGGCCGCGCGCGACTTCGTTTATCTCGGGAAAAGGGTGCAGAAGGGCGACGTGACCGTGCTCTCGCAAGTGCCGATGAGCTTCTCGAAATGCCCGTTTCATCAGCCGGAAAAGTTCGAGCCGGAGCGCTGCCTCGCGCCGCGCAGCGAGCATCGCCAGGAGAATGCGTTCCACCCGTTCGGCATCGGCCATCGCACCTGCACCGCGACGGGCCTGGTCGAGCTCATGACGCTCACCATGGTCGCGACGCTCCTCCACGAGCTTCGCTTCACCGCGTCGCCGGCGGACTACCAATTGCGGCTCAAGGTGAAGCCGCTGCCCGCGCCCGATGACGCGTTCAAGCTCCGCATCGAGGCGCACCGCACCGACGCCGATCGCGCCACCGCGCCGCGCGCCGCCGACGAGGAGGAAGTGCTCGCGACCTTCCCCGGCCACGACGAGCCGGCGGTGGCCGAGGCGTTGCAGCGCGCCGCCCAGCGCACCTTTGCGAGCGGCGAAGTCATCATCCGTGAAGGCGAGGCGGCGGAGGCGTTCTACATCATCGTCGGCGGCAGCGCGGAGGTCACGCGCGCCGTCAATGGCGCGCCGCAAACGCTCGCGCAGCTCGGCGAGGGCCAGTTCTTCGGCGAGATCGGCCTGCTGCAAAACATCCCGCGCACCGCCACCGTCACCGCGGGACCGGAAGGCGTCGAGGTGCTCGAGCTTGGCCGCGCGGATTTCCTCGATCTTGTCACGCAATCCGACCTCGTGAGCCAGGACATGGCGCGCCTCTTGCAAAAGCGGATGGCCCTCCAGCGGCTCGTCGAAGCGCTCCCGCGCCTCGGTGCCGCGGATGCCGAGCGGCTCCTCCCCGAGTTCCGCCCGCGGACCTTCCCCGCCGGCGCCGTCATCGTGCGCGAAGGCGACGTGGCGGAGCATTTCTACATCCTGGTCGACGGCGAAGCGCTCGTCACGCGCAGCTCCCAAGGGGTCGCCGTGCTGAAACCGGGGGAGTATTTCGGCGAAGCCGGCCTCCTCTCCGGCGCCCCGCGCAACGCCACCGTCACCGTCGCCCCGAGCGGCCCCGCCACCGTCCTCGTCGCTGAAAAGTCCGTGTTCCAGCGCATGATCCAAACTACCGGCGGCGAGCGCGGCAACCTCGCGCAGGCGATGCTGCACCGGCTCGGAGAGCGGTGAAGGGCGCACTAGGCGCGGTTTTATTCCGGCGGCCCGGAGGGC
>DASYIS010000338.1:0-15315 GCA_035997375.1 Chthoniobacteraceae bacterium | reverse complement strand
AAGGAACCGGACGCCGTGCCGACGGAGGCCGAATTCAACCAGAAGATCATTCTCCACATCAAGGACCTCGGCGACTGGTGGACCCTGATGAAAGAAAGGGGGTTGACCGAGGAAAAATCCGTCGAGGCCTTTATCAGCCGCCTCGTGCTCATTATCGACGGCGTGCCTCTCAAACACCTTCAGCCGAGCGATGTCGGTTCCTACAGTCCGAACTACCCCTATCACAGCACCGCGCCGGACGATCCCCTGGAAGCGGATAAGGCGTGGCGGAGTTGGCTAATCGGCAACGCGCTCCGCGAGGCCGAGAATAAGCCCACTTTCGAATCGGTGGAGCATGTCACGAGCCGGGCCGGTGTGGAGGCGGACCTGGGATTCGCAGATCGCGCCAGGAAGAAGGTGCAGGAGGTGACGAAAAAAGTGGCGGCCGCCAACGCGACAAACGCGGACAAAGACGCGCTGATCGAAGCGACCAAGGCGCAGCTCACCGCCACCCAACTCGCGGCCAAAACCGCCCGGCAACTCAGTGAATCGGATTTCAAGGCCATCGGCTACGCCCTGGCCGCCTTCGATGACCTTCGGAAAGCCGCGACTCGATCTGACAATTCGACGGCGACAGAACGGAGCGCCGCCGATTCGGCCAGAAGGCTCGCCGATCTGAAGTTGGCTGAAGCAAAGCTTGCTCGATTGATCAAGGACGCCGGGGACTCGGCCACCACCGCCTCCAAAGCGGTCGCAGATTGGGCTCTGGTGGGAGGAACCAGCGCCGCCACGGAAGTCAAAGCTGTCGCCGACAAACAAACTGATCTCACCAATCTCGTGGAGTCGCTGGGCGCCGCCGTCGACACCCAGGCAGACCTTGCCATCCCGCCGCCCCGGCTCCCTGCCGGCAAAGCCGGACGGTATCATCACATGCTGTTCCAACTCGTGAGAAGGGACGAAGATCAGAACGCCTGGATGGAAATCCTGCGCCCGGACAAAGTCCGGCCCGAGCTCAAACGCCGCTGCCGCATCTCCGTGGCGTTCGAGCGCAAGGATGGAGCGGTGCAGGAAATGGTTTCTTGGGTGCGTCCCCCGAACATCCAGACCACGAAGGAGGACGTTGGAAGCATGTTTTCGCTCGTCGCGATGCCCGATCGCATGCTGGTGCTCTTCGGCGCAGTCTTCGTCTTCGCGCTGGCCGTCCTCATACTCGCTGGCAAGTCCGGTTTGCTCCGCGAGCACGACGCCCCGCCGCGGCCCGATGGGGCGCCGCCTTACAGCCTCGCCCGCTGTCAGATGGCCCTTTGGTTTTTTCTCATCAGTCTCGCCTTCGTCTTCCTCTGGCAGATGCTCGGGCGCAAGGACACGGTCAACAACACCGCCGTCATCCTCCTCGGCATCAGTTCCTTCACCGCCGTCGGGTCCGCGCTCATCACCAAAAACGGCGGCCCGCCTCCCCTCTCCCGGCGGCAACTGTTGGAGAAATGTGGTACGATGGAAGCTCCGCTTGCCGAGTTGCGCCGGGAACTGGAGAGGCTGAAGAACGAAAAGGCCGCAGCCGCAAGCGCCCTGAACGGGCTCCTGGAGGGGCGGCAACAACTGACCGGCCGGCTCGCCGAGTTGGAAGCGAAAGCCCCCGACCGGGATCCTGCGGTGGCTGACGATGACCAGCGGGCCGTGGCGGAAAAGCTCACCGCGCTCCGTGCGAGGGAGCAGGAGATCCTGACGAAAGGAAACGAAATCGCCGAATTGAAGAAAAAAATAGAATCCACCAGCGCCTGCATCGCTGCGCAGGAAGCCGACAACGCCGACGTCCGCGAGCGCCTGGTCTACGCCGGACCGCTCGGCATCCCCGGTTTCTTCAAGGACCTGCTGCGGGACGGGGATCAACACCTGAGTATCGCCCGTTTCCAGATGATGGTCTGGACGCTGGTGCTCGCGGTCGTCTTCACCGTGGAGGTCTACTGGCATCTCGCGATGCCGGAATTCAACCCCGCCCTCCTGGCGCTGCTCGGCATTACCTCGGGGACGTATCTCGGCTTTAAAGGCGCCACGCAAACCTCGTCCGAAAAGGCCAGGTGAGACGGGCACGGAAGCGTGTCTACTTCGCCCCAAACGCTTCCAGCGCCGCCTTCCGGAACACGCCTGGGCCGGTCTTCCCCAGGTCGTCGCGCCAGCCGGCGTGCTGCACGAGATAGACGAACACCAGCCCGTGCGCGGGATCGATCTTCATGTCGGTCGCATACGCGCCGCCGTGTCCGTAGCTGCCATCCGCGCCGACCGAGAGGCCGAAGCCGTAATTGTCCTTCACCTGGTCTCCGGTCTGCTTGCTCGACATTTCTTTCACCGCGGCTTCCGAGAGCACCCGCTTTCCCCCGAGCGTCCCCTGGTTGAGCAGCATCTGGCAAAAACGCGCCACGTCCTGCGCCGTCGAGAAGAGCCCGCCGGCCGGCATCGGCCCGCGATGCCGGTCGTCCAGCGGCAGCACCAGTTGCCCGACTCCCGTCACCTCCAGGTCCGACTTGTCGGCCTTGCCCTTGTACGATTTCGCCAGCCGCGCCTGCTGCTCTTTCGTCGGCCAGAACGTCGTATCCGTCATCCCGAGCGGCCCGAACAGGCGCCGGTCGAGGAACTCCTCGAACTTCATCCCGCCCACCGCCTCGACGATGCGGCCCGCCGTGTTGATCCCCTCGTTGGAATACTGGTACTTTGTCCCCGGCTCGAAGACCAGCGGCTGGCCGGCGTACCCGCGCACCGCGCTCGCGAGCGGCAGCAGGTCCAGCGTCGGGAACTCGAACGGCGACTTGAACGGCAGCCCGCTGGTGTGCGACAGCACCTCGCGCACGGTGATCGGGTGGCCCGGCGGCTTCAGCAGCACGTGTTGCGCGTCCTGCTCCGCGATCACCATCTGCCCCTTGAACTCCGGCAGATACTTCTCCACCGCGTCGTCCAGCTTCACCTTCCCCTCGTCGACCAGCATCATCACTGAAGCCGCCGTCATCGCCTTGGACATCGACGCGATCCAGAACAGCGCATCGGCCGGCATCGGCGTCCGGGCCTCGCGATCCGCGAAGCCGGCGGTCTCCACGTCGAGCACCTTCTCGCCGTTCGCGACCAGCATCACCGCGCCCGCGAGCGAATTGCTCTCGACCAGCGGCTGCACCGCCGCCCGCAGCGGCCCGCTCTTCTCCTCCGCCGCGAGCGGCAGGGAAAACAAGGCGCAACCGGCCAGAGCGACGACGAATCGGAGAGGGAGGAGCATGGCGAGAAAACCCGCGCCCGTTCGCTTTCGTAGGGACCATCGCGCACGCGCCGGCGGACGCAGGGGGCCCGGCCGCGCGCGGCGGGAGATCGAGATCGATTTCGCTGGCGCAACGATCGCGAATCGGTACAGTTCCCGTCCGATTTGGCGCGGTTAGCTCAGCGGTAGAGCGCTTGCTTCACACGCAAGAAGTCGCAGGTTCGAACCCTGCACCGCGCACCATCTCCCGCCGGCATTGCCGGTGGACGGTTGATTGAGGCGACCATGATCCGTCACGGAGACGAATCAGGGTTCCACATCCCCTTCCCTGTCATGCACTCCATCCTCCGTGCGCTCGTCGCGCTCACCTTTAGCTCAACCCTCCTTATGGCTGCTCCTCAATCCGGCGAAGAATTCCTGAAAGAAAACGCGAAGAAGGAAGGGGTGAAAACGCTCGAAGGCGGGCTCCAGTACAAGGTGCTCAAGGAGGGAAAGGGCAAGACCCCGAAGGCGACCGACACCGTCGAGGTGAATTACCGCGGCACGCTGATCGACGGGACGGAGTTCGACAGCTCCTACAAGCGCGGACAGAGCATTTCGTTTCCGGTGAATGGCGTGATCCGGGGCTGGACGATGGCGCTGCAGAAGATGAAGGAAGGCTCCAAGTGGATGCTCTTCATCCCGGCGGAGCTCGCCTATGGCGCGCGCGGCACGCCGGGCGGCCCGATCGGGCCGAACCAGGCGCTGATCTTCGAGGTCGAGCTGATCAAGGTGAAGTAGTCGCGACCGCGCGTCGCGGCTCGTTTTTCAGCGCGATTTGTCCTGCGCATCGGACGGGCGGGAGGTTAGTCTCGCCGGACACTCCCCTCCCTTATGTCGATTCGCCCCCTGCTCGCCGGCGCGCTCGCGCTGGCTTTCGTCCCGCTCCACGCCGCCGAGACTCCGGCCGCTCTGGAAAAAGCTCCGCCCGCCGCGACACCCGCCGCCAAGAAACCGTTCGCGCCGGCGGTCGAACCCACGCTGGCCAACGTGCCGTACGGGACGCATCCCAAGCAGGTGCTCGACTTTTACAAGGCCGAGTCGTCCAAACCGACGGGCTTGGTCTTCTACATTCATGGCGGCGGATGGACGGCCAACAACAAGGGCCGGCCGCCGCTGGGGAGCTTCTTGAAGAACGGCATCTCCGTGGTGTCGGTCGAGTACCGCTTCATCCAGGAAGCGATCGCCGGCGGCGCGAAACCGCCGGTGGAGTGGCCGCTGCATGACGCCGCGCGGGCACTGCAATTCGTGCGGAGCAAGGCGCCGGAGTGGAACATCGACAAGAAACGGATCGGCGCCACGGGCGGATCGGCGGGCGCGTGCTCCAGCCTTTGGCTCGCCTTTCATGACGACATGGCCGACCCGAAGAGCAGCGACCCGGTCGCCCGCGAATCGACCCGGCTCCTCTGCGCGGCCGTCGATGTCGCGCAGACATCGCTCGACCCGAAACAACTCAGGGAGTGGACGCCCAACAGCCGCTACGGCGGACACGCCTTCGGGTACATGGTCGACGTGGCGAGCCGCGACAAGCAGTTCGACGAATTCCTCGCGCATCGCGAAGAGCTGCTGCCGTGGATCAAGGAATACTCGCCGTACGAGCACGTCACCTCGGACGATCCGCCGGTCTACCTGTTCTATCGCGACGTCCCGGCGATCGGGCAGCCGGCGAAAGACCCGACGCACACCTCGAACTACGGGGTGAAGCTGCAGGAGAAGGCGAAGAGCGTCGGCGTCGATTGCGAACTCGTCTACCCTGGAGCGCCCGAGGTGAAGCACGCGAGCATCGAGGCGTATTTGCTGGAGAAGCTGAAGTAAGGCCAACCCCGCAAAGCAGGAGCCCGGCGCTGGAACGCACGCCGGTTTTCGTTCCAGTGTGTAGAGGCGGCTCTCCCCTGAGCCGAAGGCGAACGGGGGTGCCGCCTCACTTTTCTTGAGCGTCTCCAGGGGCCTCGGCGCCCATGAATAGCGCAGCGTCCCCTTCCTCCAACGCTGGTCGCGCGGTGACGCGCAAGAAATTAGAGGCGGCACCCCCGTTCGCGAGGCTCAGGGGAGAGCCGCGCTCTACACACGATTTTGGAGCGCTTCGCGCCACCCCGCGCCCGCCTCCACCGGCACCCGGCTGAACACCGGCCTGCGCTTACAGGTTCTTCACCGGGGTCTCGCTATCGACGACGGCGCCGATCTCGAATTTGCTGAAGAGCAGCGGCGTCGCGGTGCCGTTCGTGCCGATGGCTTCGGTGCCCGTGACGTATCCGTAATTGCCGGTGTGGACACCGAGGACGACGGTTTCGGTGTTGCGGACGAGATCGAAGGCACTATTATTCGGAATTCCGTTGACCTCGTTGACGTTGACCTGGCTGGCGAACGTCTTCGCCCCCGTGCTGAGGAGCTTGATCAAGGAGCCCGTGCCGATGTCGCCGAGGAGGTGGGTCTTTTCGTCTGCGGTGAGCGAACCGGCGCCGGTGAGCGGCGCGTGGGCGATCGTCTGGGCAATGGCACCCGCCACGTCACCGGCGATGTCGGCCAGGTCCACCGCATTGTTGCCAACATCCGCCAGAAGCTTGGCTGAAGCCGCCTTGTAGATATTCGTGCCGATGGCCGCGAGGGCCGCCGGCGTTTTCCCATCCGTCAAATTCAACGACGCCGTCACGAGCACGGCCGCCAGCTCACCCAGCTCATCCTTCCGGTTGGCCTGGGTGACCAAGGGCTTGGTGTTGATCGCCTTGGCGAGGCTGGTCGCCAGGGTCCCGAGGGTGGTGATCTTCGGGAGATTGGCGTTGGTCGCCCCGGTCTTCGGCTGGAGCAGCGTCCCGACTTTCTGCGCGATGTCGGCGATCGCTTCCACGTCGACGTTCACCGCCGCGGTGTTCGCAATGGTGAACGCGGCCTTGTTCAGCGCGGCGCTCTGGGTCGTGCTGCCATTGCTGGTGATGACCGCCTTGACGATGTCGCCCGCGTGGCTGGTGTCGGTGAGCGACACCCCGGCCGCGATCGCGCCGGCGTTCGTGGAGGCGGTGCTCAGGGCGAGGCCGGAAGCAAAGGTCAGCGTGCTGAAGCCCGCGGAGTTCTGGCGGTTGAAGGAGACTTTCTGCGCGATGCTCAACGAAGCCTTGGCCGCGACTTTGATCGCCGCCGCGGAGATGCTGACATCGAGGCCGGGCGTGCTCGGATCAATCGCGATCGACTTCGCCACCACGCCCGCGACCGCGGCGCCGGCCGCCGTGTAGTTGGTGGCGGCGCCCTTGGCGAGATCGGCCGCCAGTTTGGCCCGCGCGGCGGTGCCGCCGTTGGCCGCGGTGGCGCTGTAGGGGTTCGCGGGCGGATTCGTACCGATGGTACGCTGCACGTTGAAGAGGGCCTGGGCCACGTCGAACGCCGAATCGGGGTTCGCCGGCGCGACCGCCTTGATCACGTTGATCGCGATCGTCTGGATCGCGGTCAGATCCGCCGCCGCAGTGGGCTTGGGGGTCACATGGTCGATGATCGTCGTCGCGATGACCGCCGCCGTGCCGTTGTCGCCATTGCCGGTCGCCGCCGCCGTGGCGAAGGCCGCCAGGCCCGCCGGCGTGACCTGCCCGGTGGTCGTCGGGCTTAAGATATCGTTGATGATGCCGGCGGCCTGGGAGTTGGAGGCGCGCACGGCCCCGGACGCGATCTTGCCCTTGTTCACCGCCGAGGCGGGTCCCGAAAGGAGGAAAGCGGCCTGCCGTTTGTCGCCCGCAAACTGCGACAGTCCATTCTCCACGATGTCGGCAATCGCCGCGGCGAGTTTCGCGTCGGCGATGGCCTTCGCAAGGATGGTTTGAAGGGCGGGATCGTTCGAGCCGGTCTTCTGGTCTTGAATGAGGCCGCCGATCACGGCCCCGGCCACCGCCGGATTGGTGGCGACGCCTTCGGCGATCACGAGCGCCTCCGAGGTCTTCGCCGTGCTGTCAGCGAGAGCGGGATTGTACAGGTCGAGCACCCGATCGATGTAATCGCGGACGCCCGCGATCGAGGGCGGCACGCCGTGGTTGGTGAACAAAGGCTGCCCGGTCACCGCCTCGGGCGCACCGTTATAGAGCTGAACCAACTGCCCCTTCGTCGCCTCCGTGGCCTGGGAGGTGGAGGCGAGCGCCGGATCGTAGACTTGCGGCTTGTAGACGAGGGTCTTGAGGACGGCGATGGTGAAGGTCTTGCGCTTGACGTTGGGAGCGGCGGTCGCGGTCCCGGCGGCCGCCGAGAGCACGTCGGCTTGCGCCCCAATCGTGGCCCCGAGGCCGGAGGTGGCCCGGAGCGCCTTCCCGATGACTGCTTCCTTGCCGGCGGCGGTCAGTTGCTTCGAGGCGACGAGCGTATTGTTGACGTTGGCGACGGCCGGCACCAGCAGGCCGATCAGCGCGGAGTCCGTCTGCGCGCCGCGGGCGATGATGGCGGCTTCCAGGATGCGGGCCGCGACTTTGTCCTTGTCGGCGCGGACTTTGCCGGCGCCGTCCGCCTTGAGCGCGGCGACCGCCACATCGACGATCTCCTGATTGGTGAGCGACCGGTTCAGGAGGTACTGGTAAACCGCCGCCACGAGGTCGTCCGCCGACGCAGTGATCGTCGTGCGCGCGAGGGCGGCGGTCGTGGTGGCGCCCTCCTCCCCCGCGTAGGTCCTCAAGATGTTGTTCAACTGCTGCGTCGGGTCCAGCGCTTGTGCGCGAACCGAGGGCACCGCCATGACGAAGGCGAGAGCGAGGGGCAGAATGAACAGCGCGCGGAATGAGGTGGTGCGGTGCATAGTGGTGGTGGTGGGCACAGTTTTGCTGGAGGCATCAAAGCGCATCGCCAGGGAAGATCAATCGTAAATTCATGGCGCCTTTAGATTGTCACGAACCCGACAAGCCGAGGCTCTTACGGCGCGCCCGGCGCCTTGAACTCCCGGGGCACGACCTCGCGCACGGCGGCGATGATGCGTTCCTCGACATCGGGGGCGAATTTGGTCGGGCGGTCGTAATAGATCATCGCGCCGCCGCCTTCGTAGCCGCCTTCGTCGAGGACGCGGCGCGAGGGGATGTAGCAAGGGACGTCGTTGGAGTAGGCATTCACCCAGAGCCGCGTGCGGTCGAGCTCGCGCTTGAGGCGGAGCCCGTAGTCGACGGTCACTTCGCCGGGGAGGAAGACCATCGCGAGGCCCGAACCGAAGTTCCAGCATTGCACAATGTATGGAAGGCGGGTCGGGAGCGGCTCGCCGCGGTCGAGGCGGGCGAGATTCTTTTTGGCGTGGTAGGCAACGGCGGCGGTTTTCGATTCGGCGAGCGCCTGCCATTCCTCGCGCGTCGGGAGCTTGTCAAAGGCGAGCTCGATCTCTTTGGTGCGGCACTCCAGCGGGCCGGCAAGTGGCGTGAGCGGGCTCTCGGCGAGCCGCTTCGCCTCGGCGCCCACGGCTTCGCCGTATTGCAGGACGAGCTCCATCGTGCGGCGCGGCATCGGGTTCTGGTCGCCGCCGCACCCGAGCGCGATGAGGGCGATGGCGCCGGGGAATTCGCGCTGCAGCGCCTCCTGCGCGCAACCCGACCAATCGCCATGGATGCTGTCGATCCCGATGGTGGTGCAATGGCACGCGTAGCTCGCGAAGATGGCGCGCACCTTGCCGTCGAGGCCGGTGACGCGGAGCACCGGGAGGGCGTGATCGACGGGCTTGTCCGGGAACGCGCGCCGGTTGTTCGCGAACTCGACCTGGCCGATGCCCCAGGCGAGCTGCGCCGGCCGGCGGTCGGCGAGCGCGGCCAGGGCGACCTGCTCGAGCTTGTCCGTCAGCTCGCGCGTGTAGCGCTCGATGGAGGCCAGGTGTTCGGCGGGGATGTCCATGCCGAAGAGGTTCGGGAGGATGCCCGCGAGCATCGGGGCGCAATGCGTGTGGCTGGAGCAAACGGCGAAACGCTCATCGCGGACTTTGGTTTTCGCGGCGAGACGCCGCAGCACCTCCGCGCGGAGCGAGCCCGGCACGCCGACGTTGTCGACGGTGACAAGGACCGCCGGCCCCTCGTCGTCGCCGCCGATCGCGAGGGCCTTGGCGAAGATATGCTGCGCGACACCGGCATTCGGCTCGCGCCGGCTGCCGTAACCGCTGAGGCGGATCGGGTAATCCGGCGTGATGTCGACTGAGGCGGCGCCGGCGAGGCGGGGCGGCTCGGCGGCGGCGGGGAGGGTGAGGAGGAGGGCGGCGAGGAGGGCGAGGACGGAAGCGTTCATGGCGGGGGGACGTCGCTCGGCAAGGAGTAGCAGCGGGAGTTGGGAGCGCGCGAGCCAAACCGCGCGTGCGGGTTGAATGGGTCCGCGCAGGCGGGTCCGATGGCCCCGGGTAGGGCGGGCATCTTGCCCGCCGTGGAGGGCGTCCCGCCCGACAGCGGGCGAAGGCGGGGCGGAGCCGTCCTCGAGCAACTGCTCGCTGGCGCTTTGCCACACCGGCCGGCGGGACGCCGGCCGGGGCGGGCAAGATGCCCGCCCTACCCGGGGCCATCGGAGCGCTCCGCGCCGCCGGCCCTCACTCGCACTCGCAAACCACCCGGAACCCGAGGTCGTTCGCCACGTAGTCCGTCGTGTTGAAGGCGCGCGCGCTGGCGCGGAGGCTGGTGCTGCGGGAACGCCAACTGCCGCCGCGATAGACGCGCTTGGTGCCGTTCGCGGGGCCCTTGGGATTGACCCGCGCCTGGCCGCGGTAGAAGTCGAAGAAGTCGAGACACCACTCGTTCACGTTGCCGGCGAGGTCCTCGATGCCGAAGGGGCTGGCGCCGCGCGGGTACTTGCCGACGGGCGCGGTCTCGGCGTAGCCGTCGTCGATCGTGGCGTCGCTCCACGGGAAGTTCGTCCGCTTGTCGGCGAAGTTCGCCAGTTGGCCGCTGTCGAGACGGTCGCCCCACGGGAAGACCCGGTTATCGGTGCCGCGGGCGGCGTACTCCCACTCGGCCTCGGTCGGCAGGCGGTACTTGCGACCCTCGCGTTTGCTCAGCCACTCGCAAAACGCGATCGCATCCTTGCTCGAAACATAGATGACCGGGTGCGAATCGTCGGCCCACGGGGCGCGGCGGATCGCGTGGCGCGGATCGAACTTCTCGTACTGCTGGTTCGTGACCGGGAAGCGCGCCATGTAGAAACAGCCGATCGTGGTCTGGACCGCGGGCTGTTCGTGCGGGGCAACATCGCGCGAGTCGCTCCCCATGAGGAAGACGCCGGAGGGGACGAGGATCATCTCGCTGCCGACCTCGTCGGTGAAGTTCGGGTAGCGATTGCGCTCGTGCAGCCGGGCGACGGGCGAGGTGTTCACCACCGGCGCGACTTGCGAGGCGAGCTGTTTGGGCGCGGCGGCCACGGGCGCGGGCACCGCGGACTTGGGAGCCGGCTTGGCCGGCGCGCCTTTGGCGTTGGGATCGACGGCGAGCGGGCGCGCGGCCGGCACCGGGGCCAGCACACCCCGGACCTGCTTCACCGGCGCCGCTTGGGGGAGCCCCTCGATCTCCTCGAGGTATTCGTCGATGACATCCTCCGCCTGCCCGCCGGTGAGCCCGAGGCTTTCGCCCATGTTGCAGAGGGCGTCGCGCTGGTCGTCGGTCATTTCCTCGCCGTCGAGGCAGAGCTTGGAGAGCTTGAGGACGCGGCGGAACTCGGAAAACGGATCGCCGGCACGAATCTCGCCTTCCACCGGGGTGGCCGAAAAAGGCGCGGACGCCGCCGGGGCGGGCGCGGGCGCGGCTTCCACGCGCTTCGCGCCGACGCGCTCGAGCTCGGCATTGAGCACGCGCTCCATCTCCTCCTGCATCAGGCCCAGCTTGCCGCCCTCTTCGTAGAGCCGGCGCTCGGCGTCCTCCGTCACGCCGCTGTTCGAGATGAAGAAGGGGATGATCCGACGAAACTCGTTCGTCGCCTCCTCGACGATCCGCGCCCGCTGCCCGGCGTCGATCTCCGCGCGACTGACCGGGTCGAGCAACCGCGTCCGCGCCTCGGCGAGCAGCGCCGGCGCTTCGTCCATGCCGCCCCGCAGCATCTGCGCGACGGGGTTGCTCGGCTGGTTCTTGAGCGGCAGTTTCTTCTGCCACCAGACGAGGAGCTGGCGGCAGTTGTCCTCGATCTGCTCGTCCGCCGGGTTGGCGTCAAAGCTCAGGCAGAGCCGCTCGTAGAAGTCTTCCGAGTTGTACTTGCGCCAGCCATCCCAGCGCTGGGGATTATCTGGAAGGGGGTTTGGGAGCACGCTTTACCAAATCGTACGACGCCCCCTTAGACGACCGTAATCTGCGCCAAATCCGCGGTCGCCATCTCGATTTCGCTTTCGGAGAGGCCGGTGTTGCGCGCGATGGAGACCCGGTTTTGGCGGCCGTAGGCCTCGACCACGACTTCCAGCACCTGGTTCTCGTTGTAAGAGTAGGTCAGCTCCACGGGCGAGCCCTTCGGCAGGAACGGCGGCAATTCGATGTCGCAAATCCCGAGCGGCGTGCACTCGGTCGGCACCGTGCTCTCGCCTTCCACCACGCGGACGATCGCGTTCTTCATGTTCGCCTTGGCCGTGCCGAAGGAATTCTTCGTCTGCACCGGCACCGGCGTCATTTTCCGGATCATCGGGAAGACGTATTCCTCCACGCGCCCGTCATCCCAGAGGACGACGCCCAGCGTGTGGGTGGTGATGTTCGTGACCTTGATGAGCTGGCCGTCGTCGCCGGAGAACTGCTCGCGCACCTCCACGGGAAGCGTCCGTTCGCCGAGCCGGTCCTCCTCGTTCAGCAGCGAGAGGATCGCCTGGACCGCGGCGCCGACGGCGACCGCTTCGTCCGGGCTCACGTCCTCGGCCACGGGAATATCGATGGCGATGCTCTTCATCATCTCGCGCACGGAGGGCATGCGCGTCATGCCGCCGGTCAGGAGAATGCGATCGATCGCCGGCCAGGTGAGCCCGGCTTCCTGCATCACGATTTCGCAGATGGTCTTGCACTTCTCGATCAAGTGCCGCGCGCGCTTCTCGAACTCGTCGCGGGTGATCTCGAGCTTCACGCTCTTGCCGTTGTAGGAATGGACGATCGTCGTCTTCGTCCGCGAGGAGAGCTGGATCTTCGCGGTGAGCGCGCGGGTGTAGAGGTCCTGGTAGCTCTGCAAATCGAGCAGCGGGTTCTCGCCGTGGATCTTGTCGAATTCCTCGGCCACCCAGTTGACGATGAGGTCGTCCCAATCCTTGCCGCCGAGGCGATGGTCGCCATTGGAGGCGAGCATGCGGATGTGGCGCCCGTCGATCCGCATGATCGTGACGTCGAAGGTGCCGCCGCCAAGGTCGAACACGAAGACGGTCTGGTCGCGGTCGAGCTTGTCGAGGCCGTAGGCGAGCGCCGCGGCGGTCGGCTCGTTGATGACCTGGAGCACGTTGAGGCCGGCGAGCTGCCCCGCGTGCAGGGTGGCCGTGCGCTCGGCGTCGTTGAAATACGCCGGGACGGTGATGACCGCATCGGTCACCGGCTCCCCGAGGTAGCGCTCGGCGTCGTTCTTGAGCTTCTTGATGATGAGCGCCGCGAGTTCCTCGGCGGAGTAGATGCGGCTGGAGAACTCGCGGTGGAACTGCGACTTGCTCTTGCCCATCTCGCGCTTCACGAAATCGACGATCTTCTCCGGCTCGGCGACGGCGTTCTGCTTGGCGAGCGAGCCGACGATGGCGTTGGAGCCATCGAACAGGATGACCGACGGGGTGATGCGCTCGCTCTCCGAGTTCGGAATGATCTGCGGCTTGCCGTAGGCATCGATGTGCGCAATGGCGCTGAACGTCGTGCCGAGATCGATGCCGACCGACTTGCGTGGGTCTTTGGGAAGGGGTGGATTCACAGTTGGGTCTCTAGAAACTCCGCGCAAATGTCATGCCGCGAGTCGGAAAAGCTAGTCTCCCATCGGCTTGAGCGCCATGAGAAAACCTTCTTTCCACTTTTTAATTACGACTTCCTCCGCCCGGACGACGCGTTCCTTCCAGAGAAAGCCGCGTTTCACGGTGCGGACGACCATCATGTCCTCATCGGGATCCTCGGCCGCCTCGACGGCGACCGCACGCTGGGTCTGCTTGTTGAGCCGGCCGCTCCCCTGGGCCATGCGCGCCACCTCGAGCCGCGCCAGGACCTCGAGGATGAAGTCGAGGTTATGCTCCAGGTGCAAGCTCACGCTTTCCAGCCGGCTGCCGAGGTCCCCGGAAGTCTCATGGCCTTGCAAGGCGACGTGCGCGGACTCGATCGGCGCTCTCATCTGCTGGTGAATGTGCGACAGATCATCGTATAACGTGATAAGATCGCGAATCATCGGGCGATGGACCGTATCCAGCAGAAAACCGTCCTTGTAGCTCTTCAGCTCCTCGTGCAGCGCGTCGAACATCTGGCGGCTGATCGAGTTCCGCTGGTCGACCATGGCGCGCAGATCGGCCACGACCTTCGGCAATTCCTTCTGCGCCTCGGTCGACTCGGCGGTCGAGCGGTCGAGCCGGCTCAGGATCAGCGCATGCTCGCCCGAGGTGCGTCCCATGGCCTGCACTCCCTGCACGAGCGGCCGCAACACCTCCGACAACGAGGGGGCCGGCGCCGTCGGCTGGGGCGGCTCGGGAGCCGCCGCCGGCGCGGGGAGTGCGGGCTCCGGCTCGGCCGGCGCCGGGGCATGGCGCGAAACCAGCGCGATCTCGGCCTCGGCCTCCTGGGAGAGGCCTTGCATTTGGAACGCGAAGTCTGCGTCCGACAGTTCAATGACATCCGGCATAGGTCATTTCTGGAGAAGCGGATTCCTTGCCACCCCGGCAACTATCGTGCGGGGTGGGTGGATTTTCCGGGCGCCCGTGTCCGGGACTCCGGATGGACCGTATGGACAATATGGACGGCTTCGGATTCGCCGTCGGCTATCCATAAAGTCCATTCAGTCCATTCGGTCCATTCAGTCCATGCCCAGCGCTCCGCACAGGGCCTCAGCTCCACCCTCGACAAATCCGCCACCCATCGCGTACGATTCTTGCGTGCCTGTTTCACGTTCCACCCGACTTTCTCTCCTTCTTTCGCTGACCCTCACCCTCGGTGAGCTGCCGGTGCGCGCCCAGGAGCCGGCGGCGCCCGCGGCCGCTCCCGCCGCCGCGCCGGCGCCCGAAACAACGCCGACGCCCGCCGCCGAGCCGGAGAAAACGCCGAAGCGCGCCAAGGCCGACGACGATGATGACGATCGCCCCGCGCGTCCGCGTCGCAAGCCGGCGGCGACCCCGGCTCCGGTGCTCACGGCGGCGGCAGCGACGCCAAAGCCCGGTTTCTTCCAGCGGGTGTTCGGTCCCAACAAGAAGGCGGCGTCCACGCCCGCCGCAGTCGCCACGCCCACGCCGAAACCCAAGCCGAAGGTGAAAAAGGACGACGACGAGCCGAAGCCCAAGCCCAAGGCCGACGACGACGAGCCGAAACCGAAAAAGCCGCCGGAGAAAACGCCCGCCGTCACGACGGAGACGCCTCCGAAGAACGACGGCGTCGAGCCCCCCGACCTCACGCCGAAACCGGCCACGCCCAAGCCGGTCAAGGCCACCCCGACGCCGCGAGGGAAGAAGGGCGCCGCAGCCAAGGAGCCGGTGAAGACCGCCCCCGGCGCGGCGAAAGAGCAGGCGGCGCTCGAGCAGGCGATCAAGGCCGGCGATGCCGACACCATTGAAAAGGCGCGCTACGACTACGCCCGCGCGCGCGCCGTGGAGGACGAGCATGTCCGCGACTTGAAAGCGAAAGCCGACGGCGCCACCTCCGAGGACGAAGGCCGCAAGGGCCTCCGCGCCTACAATCGCGCGCTCTTTGAAAAGATGCGCAAGCTCGAGCCCACCGTCACCGAGCGCATCGACCGCATGGAAACCGCGGTGCTCAAGCGGCTCGGGGGCAGCGACGACTGAGCCGGAACTCTTTAGACCGTTATACGGGAGGCAACGAGGATTCTGTTTCGCGGTGGTCTCATACCGCCTTGAGCCCGATTCGCGTGGCTCGACTGAGAAATTGAACCACGAATGGACACGAATGAACCCAGCGCGGCAGGCCGCAACAAAGCGTGCGCAGCACGCGGCCCGGGGTGCG
>DASYIS010000337.1:0-22005 GCA_035997375.1 Chthoniobacteraceae bacterium | reverse complement strand
ACTGAATCTCGGCGTGCTGCGGCACGAGCAGATCGCGCGTGGCGCGGCGCGAGGCGTCGGCAATCCGGTCTTCTACGTCGGCGCGGAAACGGGGCGCGACGGTCTCGCCGGCGCGGCCTTCGCTTCGCGCGATCTCACCGAGGAATCGAAACAGGATCGCCCGGCGGTGCAGGTCGGCGACCCGTTCCGCGAAAAACTCCTGCTCGAGGCGTGTCTCGAGCTGCTGGCGACTGACGCCGTGGCGGGCATCCAGGACATGGACGCGACGGGCTTGACCTGCTCGACCTGCGAAACCGCGAGCCGCGGCGGCACCGGCGTGGAGATCGATCTCGCCCTCGTGCCAAAGCGCGAGACGGGAATGACGCCCTACGAGATCATGCTCTCGGAATCGCAGGAGCGGATGCTCATCATCGTCCACAAAGGGAAAGAGCACGTGGTGAAGGAGATTTTCGAGAAGTGGGATCTGCCTTACGCCGAGGTCGGCGAGGTGAAGGACGACGGCATGATGCGCGTCCGCGATCACGGCGTGATCGTCGCGGAAATCCCCGCCCGCCAGCTCGCCGACGAAGGCCCGCTGTACGATCGCGAGGCGACGCCGAAAGCACCCGCGCCAGCGGTCGATCTCGCCGCGCTCTGCGAGCCGACACCGGAGGGCTGCCGCGCCGCGCTGCTCAAGTTGCTCGCGCACCCGAGCATCGCCTCGAAGAACTGGATCTACCGCCAGTACGACCACATGGTGCGCGCCGGGACGATGGTGCTGCCGGGCTCGGATGCCGCGGTCTTCCTCATCCGCGAGGCGGACAAGATCCTCGCCGCCACGTCGGATTGCAACGGCCTCTACTGCGCGCTCGATCCGCGCGAGGGGGCGCGCATCGCCATCGCCGAGGCCGCGCGGAATCTTACCTGCGCCGGCGCGGTGCCGCTGGCCGTAACCGACAACCTGAACTTCGGCAACCCGTACAACCCGGAGAATTTCTGGCAACTGCGCGAGTGCGTGGAAGGACTCGCCGAGGGTTGCCGCGCGTTCAAAACGCCGGTGACCGGCGGCAACGTCTCGCTCTACAACCAGAGCCCCGCCGGCTCGATCGACCCGACGCCGACGGTGGGCATGGTCGGCTTGATCGCCGACGCGAAGCACGTCACGACGCAGTATTTCAAGGACGAGGGCGACGTCATCATCCTCGCCGGCGAGCTGCACGGCGGGCTGACGGACGAGCCGCTGGGCGCCTCGCATTTCCTCAAAGTCATCCACGGGCGCAAGGAAGGCCGCGTGCCGCATGTCGACTATCCGCGCGAGCTCGACCTCCAGGAGGCGGTGCGCGAATTGATCCAGGCCGGCCTCGTGAAAAGCGCGCACGACTGCTCCGAAGGCGGCCTCGCCGTCGCACTCGCGGAGTGCTGCATCTCGCATCCCGACCGGCAAATCGGCGCCACGGTCCAGCTCCCGACCGGCGGGCGGCTCGACGCGCTCCTCTTCCACGAAGCCCAGTCGCGCATCGTCCTCACCGCCTCCGTGGCGCAGGCCGACGGGGTGCTGAAGGGCCTGCGAGAACGCGGGGTGCTCGGCACGCAACTCGGCGTCGTCGGCACCCGGCAGCTCTCCATTCGGACCGGCGAGGTGGAGCTGGCGTGGAGCGTGGAAGAGTTGCGCACGCCGTGGTTCTCGTCCATCGGCGACGCGATGAGCGGGGAGAAGGCGGAATGAGTATGCCAAAGACCATGCCCCGGCGCGGTGCGCGGCTCCTGCAACGTAGCACAGGCTTCCAGCCTGTGGGGCCGGCGGGCATCCTGCCCGTCGAAGGTGGCCCGCGGTATGCCCTTCCCCCTTTCCCTCCCGCAGGCAGGATGCCCGCGAACCCCACAGGCTGGAAGCCTGTGCTACGTTGCGGGAGCCGCGCACTCCGCGTCTCCATTGGCAGCGCAGTCAAACGCGCGTAGCTTTGCCCCCACTTTATGCCCGTGCAGTACAAGGACTACTACCAAACCCTCGGCGTCTCGAAGACGGCGAGCCAGGACGACATTCGCAAAGCGTTTCGGAAGCTCGCGCGGCAACACCATCCCGATGTCGCCAAGGACAAGAAGGCGGCCGAGACGAAATTCAAGGAGATCAACGAGGCGAACGAGGTCCTCGGCGATCCGGAAAAGCGCGCGAAGTACGACCAGCTCGGCGCCGATTGGGATCGCCAGCCGCAGCGGCCGCCGCCCGGCGCAGGCGGCTTTGGCGGCGGGTTTAATCCCGGCGAATTCGGCGGCACCGGCTTCAGCGATTTCTTCGAGCAATTCTTCGGCGGACGCGCCGGCCGCGGACGCGGGGGTGGCGGCCATGGCTTCTTCGGCCAGCAGCCGGAGACGCGCGGCGGCGACATCGAGGCGGACCTCATGGTCACGCTCGAGGAGGCGCTCCACGGCGCGCGCAAGAAGATTTCCTTCCGCCGGCAGGACAGCTCGAAGACCGAGACCTACGAGGTGAAAATCCCGAAGGGCGTCCGCGAAGGCCAGCGCATCCGGCTCGCCGGCCAGGGCGCCGTCGGCACACGCAAGGAGCTCTCGGGCGACCTCTACCTCGTCGTGCGCCTCGCCCAGCATCCCGATTACCGGGTCGACGGCGACGACCTCGTCCACGAGCTGGAGCTCTTCCCCTGGCTCGCCGTCCTCGGCACGGAAGTGAACGTCCCGACGCCCGACGGCTCGGTGCGACTCAAGATCCCGCCCGGCACGCAAAACGGCCAGAAGCTCCGCCTCCGCGGCCGCGGCCTCGTGACGGGGCCCGAGAAGCGCGGCGACTTCTTCGTCCAAATCGAGGTCGTCGTTCCCAAGGCGATCACCGATGAAGCGCGGCAGCACTGGGAAGCGCTCGCGCGGCTGGGGTGAGCGGGGCGCGGCGGACAATAGCTTGAGTCGCGGGATGGCGCGTCGGACAATGGCGGCGTTCGCTCCCGCTTGCATGACCTCCCACCGCTCCGCGCGCTTGTTTTTGATGCTCGGCGTCGTGCTGGCCTCGATCGATTCCGCGCCGGCCGCGACGCGGATCGATCTGATCCTCGACGAACCGTTCGCCGATCGCCAGGCCGCATGGCCGATCACGACGGGCGTGCCCTTTCCCCGCGGGCAGCTGACCGGCGCCGAACATTGCCGGCTGCTCGACGACCGCGGAGAGGAGCAGCCGCTGCAAGCGCAGGTGACGGCGACCTGGGACGCGGAGCGCAAGAGCGTGCGCTGGCTAACGATCGATTTCCTCGCGCAGCCGGGGCGCAAGTATGCGCTCGAATTCGGCGATGACACGGTGCGCCGCCCTCCCGCCACGTCGTTGAGGGTCACCCAGGAAGCGGGCGTCGAAGTGTCGACCGGCGCGCTGCGGGCGGAGTTCTCCGCCTCGGGGCCGGCCGCGTTGCGGAGCGTCGCAGCGGATCTCAATGGCGATGGGCGCATCGAGCCCGGCGAAGCCATCGCCGCCGGCGCGGCGGAGGGCGAGCATTACTGGCTCGACCAAGCCGGCCGGCGCTTCTCGAGCGCGCGCGACGGCGCGGAACGGCGGGTCGTGGTGGAGGCGGCCGGCCCCGTGCGCGCCTGCGTGCGGGTGGACGGCTTCTACACCGGCCCGCGGGGCGAACGGATCGCTACCTATCGGACGCGCTATCATTTCTTCGCCGGCCTGCCGCTCGTCAAAGTGATCGACGAGTTGGGCTTCGTCGGCTCGACGAAGCAGACGCGCTTTGCCGACATCGGCTTCGCGCTCGACACGAAAATGCAGACCGCCGGCCGCCACGTCGTCGTCGATGCGTCCGGCGAGCCGGGGAATCAGCCGCTCGACGTGCCGTGGCAAGCGGACACGCAGTCGGTCGCGAGCGCGCAGACGACGTTCCGGCACTACGGCAACCCGGAGCACGCAGCGGCCGTCATCGAGACCTCCGCGCAGCAGACGAAGACGCTCGCCGAGCCCGAGCGAATGGGCGAGTGGATGCAAGTGTCCGACGACCGCCTCGCCGTGACCGGTTCGCTGCGCTGGTTCTGGCAGCAGTTCCCGAAAGAATGGGAGGCGACGCCGCATCAGTTGACGCTGCATCTGTGGAGCCCGCGCGGCGGAGAGCTGGATTTCGGCGCAGCCGGCATCGAGCAGTTCTTCGGAGCCGGGGGCGCGAAGTATCTCCGCAGCGGCCAGGAGCAACACGACCGCAATCCGCTCGAGCGGTTCTTCTATTTCGCGGATGTCCCGGCGATCCAGCGCGGCACCGCCGACGGCCTGGGGATCAACAAGCACCACGAGTTCTGGCTGCACTTCGCGGCCGCCGGTCGCCGCGAGGAGGGAGCTGAATACGGCCGCCTCGCCGCGCGGCAACCGCTCGCGCTGGCGAGCGGCGCTTGGAACTGCGCGACCGATGTCTTCGGTCCCCTCGCCCCGCGGCCGAACGACGCGCCGGCGGAAGCAGCCGTGGACCGTCTCTTTGACCTCTCCCGCCAAGTGCAGGACGAGTTCGGCGACTACGGCTGGTGGCTCTTCGGAGCCGGGCCGCACTACAGCTATCACTGGGATGCCGAGACCGGGAAGTTCTTCGCCGACTCGCGGCGCTTTGAATTTCACAGCTACGGGAAGGAAACGCAGCTCTGGTGGAACTATCTGCGCTCCGGCGAGCGCAAGTTTTATGACTGGGCGATCCCGTCGGAGAATCACTGGGTCGACGTGGCGGTCGCGCATGGGCCGACGACCATCGAGTCCGACTGGCGCGGCGGCGAACCCGAGCACCGCACGCTGCATTGGCAACCCGGCGACTGGAGCATCGACAGCCCGACCCACTACGTGCGCCATCACGAAAACGCCGAGGCGTGGCTGCGCGGCGGCGCGCAGTTCTGGGCGAGCTATCACCGGACGCTGGTGACGACGACGCTCGCGTATTACCTGACCGGCGATGAGCGTTTCAACGACGTGATCGAATACTGGCGGACGTACTTCGGCGAGCTGGCCGGCGTTACGAGCGCCACGGCGGACGCGCGTCCGTGGTACCGCGAACAGGCGTGGTTTCGCCCGACAGCCGCCGGCGCGCCCGCGAAAAGTTGGGCCGCGATGATCCGCGATTATGCGCCGTTTCATTCCGGCACGCGGCACCAGATGACGATGTTCTTCAGCCTCGCGACGCTCTATGAGCACACGTGGGATCCGCGTGTGGGCCAGGCGTTGCGCGAATGCGCCGACGCCTTTCTCGACCCGGCGCACGCGACCGGCACCTGGCGGCCGCAGGACAGCGATCTGCCGGCGCACGCCGACGCGCCGTCGATGGGCCATTTCTGGGTGCCGGCCCTGTGGAAGTACGCGCGCGTCACGAAAGACCCGCGGATGCCGGACATCCTTGGGCGCTACTTCGCCGCCGGCTACGCCGCCGATCCGTTTCGCGAGTACGAATCGGTCGGCGTCTATTCCAATTCGTATCTCGGTTACGCCTACTACTTCACGCGCGATCCGCGCTTCCTGCCGCTCGTCGCGAAGGAATTGGAGCTGCTGCAACCGTTTGCCGATCCCCTGGCGAAACCCGATGACATCGGCCCGCGGCTCTACAACCCGTACGCGCCCGCCCGGACCTTCGCCGCCGTGCCGCGACTTGAGTGGGCGCTCGACGCCGCGCGCCAGGATGGCGGGCGCATCGCTCCCAAGCCGCGCCCGCCGCAGCGCACGGCGATCGCCATGCGCAAGCTCGCAGGCGAGGAGCTGCACGCGACCCTGTGGGGCTTCGAACCCACCCTGACGCTCGCCGGCCCCGACGCGAAACCGTTTCGCGATTTCAGCGTGAAGACCGAGCGCTTCGCTTCCGACATCCAGCCGTTCGATCGCACGCTGCCCAATTACGAAGTCTGGCTGCATCGCTTGACGATCCCCGCGACGGCGCCGGAAGGTGATTACGTCTTCAAGCCAAAGCTCGAGCTGGCCGTGCTCGATTGGAGCGACCCGACCGCGCCGCTCTGGAATGCCGCCCAACCGCTGTCGCTCAAGCCCGGCGACGCGGTCTGGCTGCCGATCGCAACGAACGAACAGCTCCTCAAGCTCGAATCGGCGGAAGTGGCCACCTTGCGAGTGCGCGATCGCGATGGACGCGAGCGGCCGGGTAAGGTCAGCGGGAACACCGCGACTTTCGACTTGAGCGATGCAGGCCTCCGGGCGGTGCGCATCGAGATCGCGACCAAGCCGGGCTGGTTCCGCATCGTCGAACGTCCCGAGTCCGCGTGTTGGGTAACGCCCGCGGGCAACGGTTTGGCGCGGATCGGTCCGGCGCTGCGACCCGGTGCGCCACCCGTCGCCCACGATCCGGCGCAACCGTTCCTCCGCGGCCGCTTCGGCAGCGCGGTACAGATCGTCCCAAAGCGCGCCTTGCACCTCCCCGATCACGTCACGGCCGGCGGCGTCGAGACACCGCTTTTCGACGAGCGGCAGGGGACGATTGAATTCTGGATTCGCAAGCGATGGGACGAACGCCTGACGCCGGCCAAAGTGCCAAACCTGCTGACGAACGGCGTGCTCACCGTCCCCCTCCCCGCCAAGTTGAAATTGGACGATTGGACCCACGTTGCGCTGGTCTGGGCACCTTACCGGGGCGATCCGAGGCAGACCATCACCTATACGTACATCGACGGCCGCGACGCCGTTTTCTATCGCAGTGCGAACTGGGATGGCTACAGCGGCGGACGCCCTGCCACGAAACCGACGACCGCGAAACGTTTGATGGAATTCGTCGCTCGCGCCGTCGCCGGCACCGCCTATTCCATCGACGAATTGCGAATCTCCAGCGTCGCGCGCTATGCCGATTTGCACGTCGAGTACGGTCCGCAGCAGACCTTCAATCCAGTGCGCTTCGATCCGCCCGCCGAGCCATTCCAACCCGATCCCCAGACCCTGCTCTTGATGCACTTCGATGACGACTTGAAGGCGGTCGTCCCGGAGCAGTGGCCGCCCGCGCGGCTGGCGGAATGACGCAAAAAACGGTCTTTGAAACTGACTCCGCCCCTCTAATTTGGCCGAGGCAACATGCAGACCTCCCCCTCCCCCCTCCGCGCCGGCATCATCGGCTCCGGCTTCATCGGCCCGGTGCATATCGAGGCGCTGCGCCGCATCGGCGTGGCGGTGACGGCGATTTGCGGCTCGGAGAAGGCGCGAGCCGTGGCGCGGCAATGGTCCATTCCGCAAGTCTTCACGGGCCACGACTACGTGGCGATGCTGGCCTCGCCGGAGATCGACGTCGTCCACATCACGTCGCCGAACCGGCAACATTTCGCGCAGGCGAAGGAGGCGCTGCTGGCGGGGAAGCACGTGATCTGTGAAAAACCGCTGGCGATGAACACGGCGGAGACCGGCGAGCTCGTCGCGCTCGCCGGCCGGCACGCGGCGCTGGTGTTCGCGGTGAACTACAACGTGCGGTTTTATCCCGCGGTGCTGCAGCTGCGCGCGGATGTCGCGGCGGGGCGCCTCGGGCAGATCATCCACGTGAACGGCAGCTACTTCCAGGACTGGCTGCTCAAGCCGACGGATTACAACTGGCGGCTGCTCGCGGACGAAGGCGGGGAATTGCGCGCCGTCGGCGACATCGGCACGCATTGGATGGACACCGCGAGCTTCGTCCTCGGCGCGCGCATCGAGGCCGTCATGGCGCAGCTCAGCACCTTTCACAAAACGCGCCGGCGCCCGGTCGGCGAAGTGCAGACCTTCTCGCACGACGCGCCGGCGGAGACGGTGAGCTATCCGGTCGACACCGAGGATTTCGCCAACATCCTGCTGCGCTTCGGCGGCGGCGCGCTGGGCAACGTGGCGATCTCGCAGGTCGCGGCGGGCCGCAAGAACAGCATCCGGCTCGAGCTTTACGGCACCGAAGGCTCGGCCTCGTGGCACAGCGAGGTGCCGAACGTCATCCACTATGGAAGCCGCGACGGCGCGAACCGAGAGTCGCACCGCGCCTGCCCCGGCTTCACCGACGCCGCGGGTTTCACCGACTACCCGCCCGGCCACGCCGAAGGTTTCCCCGACAGTTTCAAGATGCTCTACCGCGCGGTGTACGCCGACATCGCGAACGGCAAATCCGCCACGCCGCTTTACGCCACCGCCGAGGACGGCCATCACGAAGTCGCGCTCTGCGACGCCATCCTCCGCAGCCACCGCTCCGGGCAATGGCAAACGGTATGAACCAGAATATCGGAATGGTCAGCCGCAAAAAGGCACAAGAGGCGCATAAGCCGGAAGCGATCCATGTCGAGCGCGCGACTCCGCGATGGACGCCTTCGTCCTCGTGTGTAGAGGCGGCTCTCCCTGAGCATAGGCGAAGGGGTGCCGCCTCCAATTCCTTGAGCGCCTCCAGTGGACCAACGTCCAAGAAAAGTGAGGCGGCACCTGTTCGCCTATGCTCACAGAGAGCCGCCTCTACACTCGAGGTCGACTGGCGGCTGCGCCGCGCGGGGGCTTCGCTGACTATTCTCATCCCTCTCTTCCACCTTCATGAAACTCGGATTCGTCTCCGCCATTCTCGCCGAGCTCTCGCTCGATGAAGTGCTCGCTTTTGCTGCGGCCGAAGGCTTCGGCTGCGTCGAGGCCATGTGCTGGCCGGCGGGCAAGGCCGAGCGCAAATACGCGGGCATCACGCATGTCGACGTGACCGATTTCACGCCCGCGAAAACGGAGGAAATCAACGCGCTATGTGCGCGGCACGGCGTGGCGCTTTCTGCGCTGGGCTATTACCCGAATCCGCTCGATCCCGACGAAGCGGCGGCGGCCACTTACGTTGCGCATTTGCGGAAGGTCATCGCCGCCGCGCGGATGCTCGGCCTTTCGACGGTGAACACCTTCGTCGGACGCGATTGGACGAAAAGCGTCGACGACAACTGGCCGCGTTTTCTCGCCACATGGCGGCCGCTGATCGCCTTCGCGGAGGAGAACGGCGTGCGCGTCGGCATCGAAAATTGCCCGATGTTTTTCACGAACGACGAGTGGCCGGGCGGGAAGAATCTCATGACCTCGCCGACGATCTGGCGGCGCGCGTTTGCGGACATCCCATCGGCGCACTTTGGGCTGAACTTCGATCCCTCGCATTTCGCGCTGCAGTTCATCGATCCGGCGAGCGCGCTGCATGAATTCAAGGAGAAGCTGTTCCATTTCCATGCGAAGGATGTGCGCATCTACCGCGAGCGGTTGAACCAAGTCGGTGTCTTCGCGCCACCGCTGGAGTGGCACCAGCCGCGGCTGCCCGGTTACGGCGAGATCGACTGGGGAGACTTCATGTCGGTGCTCATGGAGACGGGGTACGATGGCCCGGTCTGCATCGAGGTCGAAGACGACACCTTCGGCAAAACGCTCGAGGGCCGGAAGCGCGCGTTGCGCGTGGCCCGCAACGTTCTCGCCCCTTTCATCGGCTGATGACGGAGCTGTACGCCAGCGTCGATCTCGGCGGCACGAACGTCCACGCGGCGCTCGCCGGCGCGGATGGGCGAATCGTCGCGGAGGAGAAGATGCCGACCGCCTCGCACGAGGGTCCGGAGCGCGTGCTCGCGCGGATCGCGGCGCTGGTGAACGCGCTCGCCGAACGCACCGGCGCGCAGCCGCGCGCCCTCGGCGTCGGCGTGCCGGGGCTCGTGGATGTGGAGCGCGGGGTGACGAAATTTCTCCCGAACCTGCCGACCAACTGGCGCGACATCGGCGTGCGTGCGGCGCTCGAGCCGGCGATTGGGTGCCCGGTTTTCATCCTCAACGACGCGCGCACGGCGACGCTCGGCGAGATGATTTTCGGCCACGGACGCAACGCGCGGACGCTCCTTTATTTCGGCCTCGGCACCGGCGTCGGTGGCGGCGTGGTCATCGATGGCAAGCTGCGCCTCGGCCCGCTCGGCGCGGCGGGCGAGATCGGACATCAGACGGTGTTGCCCGACGGCCCGCTGTGCGGTTGCGGCAATCGCGGCTGCCTCGAAACGCTCGCGAGCGCCCCGGCGCTGATGGCGGAAGGGGTACGCCTCTTGCGCAGCGGACAGTCGCCGCAATTGCACGCGCTCACCGGGGGCATCGCGGATCGCGTCACTCCGGAGACGATGGCCGCCGCCGCGCGCAGCGGCGACGAAGCAGTGGCGCTCGCCTTTGCTCGCGCGGGCGAATGGCTCGGCATCGGCGTGGCCAACATGGTCACCGCGCTGCATCCGGAAATCGTCGTCATCGGCGGCGGCGTGGCGCTCGCCGGCGACTTGCTTCTTCCGGCGCTCACCGCCACGTTGCGCGAGCGCGTGCGCATGTTTCCTGTCGACACGGTGCGCGTCGCCATCTCCGAGCTCGGCGACCGCGCCGGTCTGCTCGGCGGCATCGCGCTCGCCTCGCGCGGCTCCGAATTCCTGCCAAAATGCTCATGAACACAGTCTCTTCTTTCACCGGCGGCACGCGCCTCCCGGTCACTGCCGCTCGCACATTGCCGCTCGCTTCGCCCATCGACGGCGCGGCGCTCGGCGAACTCGCCGTCGCCGACGCCGCGCAAGTCGACGCCATCGTGCAGCGCGGGCACGACGCCTTTCAGACCTGGGGCCGCACGCCGGTGAAGGATCGCGTACAGCCGCTGTACCGCTTCAAGGCGCTCGTGGAAAAGAATCTCCAGCGGCTCGCCGAAATGGTCTCGCGCGAAAATGGCAAGACCGTGGAGGAAGGCGCGGCCGGGATTCAGCGGGGGCTGGAGGTGGTCGAGTACGCCTGCGCGGTACCGGCGCTCATCGCCGGCGACTTGCTCGAAGTGGCGAACGGCGTGGACTGCTACACGCGACGCTTTCCGCTCGGCGTCGTCGCCGGCATCACCCCTTTCAATTTCCCCGCGATGGTGCCGATGTGGATGTTCCCGATGGCAATCGCGTGCGGCAATACCTTCGTGCTCAAGCCGAGCGAACAGGTCCCGCAAACGCCGCTGCTGCTGGCGGAATTGCTGAGCGAAGCGGGCCTGCCCGACGGTGTCTTCAACGTCGTCCAAGGCGACCGCGAGACGGTCGAAGCCGTGCTCGATCACCTGCTCATTCGCGCGTGCGCGTTCGTCGGCAGTACGCCGGTGGCAAAGCTCGTTTTCACGCGGGGCAACGCCGGCGGCAAGCGGATGCTCACGCTGGGCGGCGCGAAGAATCACGTGGTCATCCTGCCCGACGCCGACCCGGTTCTTGTCGCCAAAAACCTCACTGCTTCGGCCACCGGTTGCGCGGGTCAGCGTTGCATGGCCGCGAGCGTCGCGCTCGGCGTGGGCGACTGCGACGCCATTGTCGAGGCCATCGCCGCCGAGATGCGCAAGGTGCGCGCGGGTTACGACATGGGGGCCATCATCAATCCGAAGTCGCGCGACCGCATCGCCGGCTACATCGACCGCGCGGAAAGCGAAGGCGCGGCGCTGATGGTCGACGGCCGCCACCCTGCGGTGCCGGCGGAGAAGCGCGGCGGCAATTACATCGGCTCGACGCTGATCGACCGCCTCTCGCCCGACTCGAAATGCGCGCAGGACGAGATCTTCGGCCCCGTGCTCAGCGTGCTGCGCGTCGGGTCGCTCGACGAGGCGCTGGCCATCGAAACCCGCAGCCCCTACGGCAATGCCGCCTCCATTTACACGGGCAGCGGCGCGGCGGCGCGTTACTTCGAGCAGCACGCGAGCGCCGGCATGATCGGCGTGAACATCGGCGTCCCAGTGCCGCGCGACCCGTTCGCGTTCGGCGGCTGGAACGACTCGAAATTCGGCGTCGGCGACGTGACCGGCAAGGACGCGATCGGCTTCTGGACGCAGACGAAAAAGACCACGGTGAAATGGGCCGCGACCGCCGCCCGCAACTGGATGAGCTAAATGAAAGCAGCCACCTATCTCGGCAAAGAACAACTCCCCGTCCAGGACGTCCCCATGCCGGTGCTCGACGCCGGCGAGGTGCTCTTGCAGATCGACGCCTGCTCGGTCTGCGGCACGGATCTGCGCACCTTCCGGCACGGCGACAAGAAGATCATCCCGCCGCGCGTCCTCGGCCACGAGTTCTGCGCGACCGTGGTCGAGTCGCGCGCGCCGCAGGCGAATGTCCAGGTCGGCGACCGCGTGGTCATGTACATCGTCATCGTCCACGGCCGCGACCGCTACGTGGAGATGGGCCGCGAGAACCTCACGACGCATCGCACGACGATGAGCTATCATCACGACGGAGCCTTCGCGCCTTTCATGAAAGTGCCGGCCATCGCGGTCGAGCAGAACAACCTCTTCAAGGTCACCTCCGACATTTCGAACGAGCAGATGTCGCTCGCGGAGCCGCTCGGCTGCTGCATGAACGCGCACTCGCGGCTCGGCGTCGGATTGAAGGACACGGTGGCTGTCATCGGCGCGGGGCCGATCGGCATGATGCATGCGTGCCTCGCGCGGCAGCAGGGCGCGCAAAAGGTCATCGTGCTCGATAACAACCCGGCGCGGCTGGCCATGGCGAAGCGTTTCGACATCGAGGCCGCGGTGCTCGTGCAAGCCGATGGAGGGCATCGCGAGCAGGTGCGCGCGCTGACCGACGGCTTCGGCGCCGACGTCGTGGTCGTCGCGGTCAGCTCGGCGCCGGCGCAGAACGACGCGCTCGAGATCGCGGCCAAAGCCGGCCGCGTGAATTTCTTCGCCGGCCTGCCGAAGTCGAACCCGATCGCACCGCTCGACGTGAACCACATCCACTACAAGGAACTCGTGATCAGCGGCAGCTACTCGGAGAAAAAGAGCGACTTCCAGGCGGCGTTCGCGCTGCTGCACAGCGGGCGTTTCCCGGCCGACAAATTCATCACGCACACGCTCCCGCTCGAGCGCATCGGCGAGGCCTTCCCGCTCATGGAAAGCGGCGCCGCGCTCAAGGTCTGCATCCTGCCCCAATCATGAACGAACCGCTCCATTTCGATCTGCTCATCCATGCCGAGCGCCGCCCCGCGAGCGACGGCGCGCGCTCGGAAATCAAGTCACCGCACGACGGACGCGTCGTCGCCACGGTCGCGCGCGCGAGTACCGCGGACCTCGACGCCGCCGTGCAGGCGGCGCACGCCGCGTTCAAGACCTGGAGCGCGCTCACCAGCTACGAGCGCGAGAAGATCATTCGCAAAGCGACGGCATTCGTGCGCACCAAGGCCGACGAAATCGGGCGGCTCATGGCGCTGGAGCAGGGCAAGCCGCTCGCGCAATCGGTGAGCGAAATCGGCGGCTCGTGCGACACCATCGACTACTACGCCGCGGAGGGTGTGCGCATCGAGGGCTTTACGAATCCGACCGAGGATAAGTCGTATCGGTCCCATGTGACCTATGTGCCCGTCGGCGTCTGCGGACTCATCACGCCTTGGAATTATCCGGTCTCGCTTCTGAGTTGGAAACTCGGGCCCGCGCTCGCCACGGGCTGCACCGTGGTGGTGAAGCCGACCACCGTCACGCCGCTGTCGCCGCTCGCATTTTGCGCGGCGCTCGTCGAGGGCGGGCTGCCAGCCGGCGTGGTCAATTGCGTCACCGGCCCCGGTGCAACGCTCGGCGAGGCGCTGGTCAAACATCCGCTCGTCGCGAAGGTCGCGATGACGGGCAGCACCGAGGTCGGCAAGCAGATCCTCACCGCGGCCGCGCCGTTCCTGAAGAAGGTCTCGCTCGAGCTCGGCGGGCATTGCCCCGCGGTCGTCTGCGCCGATGCCGACCTCGACCTCGCGGCGAAGATGATCGCCTACAAGGGCTTCCGCAATTGCGGCCAGTCATGCAGCAGCGTCAACCGCGTTTACGTGCACGCCGGCGTCCACGACACGCTCGTCGCGAAGCTCAAGATCATCGCGGAGAAGATGACCATGGGCGACGGTCTCACCGATCCGAAAGTGGACCTTGGCCCGATGGCGACCGCCGACGGCGTGGTGACGGCACACGCGCACGTCACCGACGCGCTCGCGGGAGGCGCCACGCTCGTCTGCGGCGGTGCGATGCCCGGCGGCGACGCTTTCGCCAAGGGCAACTACTACCTCCCGACCATCCTCACGGGCTGCACACAAGCGATGCGCGTGATGCGGGAGGAGACCTTCGCGGCCGTCGTCCCGTTCGCGAAATTCGAGACGCTCGACCAAGCGCTCGCGCTGGCCAACGACACCGACTACGGCCTCGTCGCCTATGCCTTCACCAAGGACTACGCGACCACGGTCAAGCTCACCGAAGGCCTCGAAGCCGGCACCGTTTGCGTGAACCACGGGGCGGTGAATACGAACTATGCGCCCTACGCCGGCTGGAAAGAAAGTGGCTACGGCGTGGAGCTCTCGCGCCGTGCGGTCTTCGAGTATCTCAAGCCGAAGCACATCAAAATCGCCTCTTAATCTCCATGCTGCTCGACCCGAACCAGGCCCGCGCCCTTTTGCGCCGCGCGGTGGAGGAAAAGTTCGCGCTTCTCGCCGTCAATGCCGACAGCCACGCGGCGGTCACCGATTGCCTCGAAGCCGCCCGCGAATGCGCGGCGCCCATCATCATCGAGACGAGCCTGTGGCAGCTGACCGGGCGCAGCTACGGCAGCGGCGATCCGATCCTCGGACTCGCCCGCTACCTGGCCGATCTCACCGCGCTCGCCGCGAGCGAAAGGTTCCGCGACGTGCCAGTCATCTTTCACACCGACCACATCAAAGGGCAGGACACGATCCGCATCCTTTCGGTCGCCATTCGCGGCGTGCCGCAGCGCGCGTCGACCATCTCGCTCGATTCGTCCGAGATGAGCGAGGAGGAAAACATTGCGCATATTTGCAAACTTTGCGAGATCGCCGGCGACGCCGACGTGCCGCTTACGCTCGAAATGGAGGCCGGCGTCGATGCGGGCGTTACGGAGATCGAAGTCGCCGACCGCTTGCTCGGCGCGGTCGAGTCGCGCTTTCCGGGCTATCTCGCGCTCTGGGCGCCCGGCGTCGGCACGCAGCACGGCCTGTCCGACAAGGGCTACCCCTTCTCGCCCGAAGCGGTCGCGCGGCACCAGCGGCGCGCGAGCGAAATCTGCGGCCGCCCGATCGGCCTCGCGCTGCACGGCAGCAGCGGCCTGGCGGAAAGCGACCTGGCGGCCGGCGTCGCCGCGGGCGTGGCCAAGGTCAACTGGTCCAGCGAATCGCTCCTCCTCCGCAGCCAGGCCGCGCAGGAATACTACGCCGTCCACACTGCAGAGCTCGCGAAGACGCACCCCCGGTGGAAAGCCACCGCGATGGACAACGGCGTGCAGACCTTTGTCAGCGCGCGCTATCTCCCGAAAGTCATGGCACGCATTCGCGTGCTCGGTGGGGAGGGGCGCGCGGGACGGGACCACGTTGGGAAACCCGCCGAGTGACCGTTCATTCGGGCGCGGTCTCGTACGGCTCGGGCAGACCAATCCGCGCGTAGGTGTGGGCGAAATGCTGGGCCATGTGCTCGCGATAAGGTGTGGTCAGACGGCAAATGCGCCGGCCGTTCCGGCTCAGCGCAGTCAAAAGATCAAGTCTGACCGTGTGAAGTTGGCGAAAGTCGGCAATGACTTCGGGAAGCTCGAATTCGCCGGCCGCCGGCAGGAAATACCATCCGTACACCCGTCCAGCCCGGACGGATCCGCGAACCTCAGCTCGGGTGAGCAAGCCCTTCTGCACCACGTCCACGGCCTCGTGCAGGCGAGCAACCGTGGCGAAGGTGACCTTTCCGTTCGCGAGATCGCACGTTTGAGTAAGCACGATAACCCGGCAGACGTTGCTGCGAATGCTCAGCGAGGTCATGTCTTCCCGCAGCAATGGCTCCAACTGAAAGCCCGCGATGTGGGAAACGGGACAGTTATCGACAATGTCTCCCTGATCGATCGTTGCCTGCAGCGGAGGCAGATCGTAGATCACGTCTCGTCAACCTCCTCAGGAAGGACGGGCCGATCTGGTAGCGGCAGAGCGCCAAGGGTTCCCTGCACGATAAACCCTGAAGCTGGCAATGGCAGCTCGACCCACGGATCGAGCATCGCCTCGTCAGCCAAGCTTTCCCGTTCATCCTGCCGCCTAGGCGAGACCGGCGCCGCCTCCAGCCGCACGCGTACCGGCCCCGGCGGCAGCTTCGGCGCGTGGAGCAACTCCAGCGTGCCGTTCGCATCGATGACGCCTTCCACGGTGACGGGAAAATCGACTGGCATAGAGGCCGACAAGATAGCCCGCCGCACCGATTCTGCCAACCGCACTTTTCCGGGAGGCAATAGGCCGCCACGACGGCAGATCGCTCCCGATTCGTCAGACTTCGACGATCATCCTTCCTTTTTGTGCCGTCTGTGCCTTTTTGTGGTCAACCCCTTCCCGCTTCCAACTTGAAACCCCTTCTTCTCGTCTCGGTCGTCGTCGAAGCCTCCACCGGCCTCGGGCTGCTGGTCGCGCCTTCCGCGCTTGCACAGTTGTTGATTGGCGCGCCGCTCGAGGCGCCTGCCGCGGTGACGATCGCGCACGCCTGCGGCACGGCGCTGCTGGCCCTCGCCCTGGCTTGCTGGCTGGCGCGGGAGAACGGGCGCGCAATGGTCGTGACGATGCTGTTCTACAACCTCGCAGTCGCCGCCGTTCTCGCCCACGCGGCGCTTGGGCTCGGGCTCTCCGGCGTCGGCCTGTGGCCGGCCGTCGGCCTGCACATCGCGCTGGCAGTCTGGTGCGCCGTCGCCCCCAAATCCACGGTCGCTCATTAAGCGACGCGCGGCGGGGTTCCGTCAGACGCGGACGGCAGCGGGCCGAGGCTCACTTCCGAATCCACAGCCGGCACCCCTCGAAATCGAACGTGACGGCGCAGCGATCGAACGCGCCGTAACCGAGGGCGGGCGAGCGCGGGAGGATGAGCGTGTCGATCTTGGAAAGGACGCCGGTGCCGAGGGTGATCTCCGGGAGGGTGGTGCTCCAGGCCTTGGTGCGCGCCGAGGCTTGGTCGCCCAAGCCGAACGGCCGCCCCCCGGCGGCGCGGAAAGTTGGTCCCGCCAGGCCCGACGCGGTGGCGGGATCGAGTAGCAGCGCCACCGACGAGCCGCTGTCGACCAGGCAGGAAAAACGCGCCGCCCCCGCGCGGAGCTCGACATAGGGCAGCCCGCGTCGCACCTCCAGGGGCGCCGTCGTATACGCGATTCCGGGGTCGGGGCGAAAGTGCTGCGCGCCAAAGACCACCTCTCCCTTGATACTGTCCAGAGTGAGGTAACGGCATGTGCCGGCCAGGCGATCCATCCCGAGAAGATTGAACTGGACCGCGGGCTGGAGGAGCGGCCGGTCCGAGGGTCGTTTCGGCGCGCCCTGGCGGACGAACCACGCGCGTGCCGGAAGGGACAGCGGGCCGATTTGCACGGCGGAAGGCGCGGTGCGGAGCAGCGATTCCGCGCCCAGCATACCCGTGGCCGGGATGCCGCCCGGCAGGATTTCCAGTCCGCACTCTTTGGCCGTGTTCGCCTCGAGGACCGAGACCGCGCTCCCGGTGTCGATGGTCAGCCACAGTGGGCGCCCGTTCACGGTGGCCCTCACGCAGGGCCGGCCGGAGATTTTTTTGAGGGGGACACGGATCGCCGCCGGGGGGCCGGGATCGGCGACGCAGGGTCCGGAAGGCAGGAGTAGCAGCATCGCGATCAGAGCCCTGGCGATGAGGTGGGAGTTCACAGGCGGAAGGTTGATTCACGCTTGTGCGCGGAAGCCAGCATCATCCTCATCATCGCCGTGTTTCCAACCCGCCGGAGCCGAGAGGGCGGGTCGTTCCGGGTTCGTAGTTCCGCCTTTAGGCGGCTGGGCGCGACCGTCGGCAAGCGCGTCAGATTGTCCAGAACGCCTCCTGCCAACACGCCGCTCGCCGCCTAAAGGCGGAACTACGAACCTCAGGGGCGACGCCGGCGCCTATTGTGGGCTCTGGATTAGGGAGAGCCTTGGCGCACAGGGGTGAATTCTATTGCAAGTTGCTCCTTCTCGCCGTGAATTACATGGAGCACCGTCGCGTTTCTACAATGCCGAATTTCGTCGTTTCCTGCTCTCGTGCCGACTGCTCGTTCCCAGGCGCCGGCGGCCCTGCTCTTCACCATCGCCATGGGCTCATCCTGGGGAAATAGCTCCTCCTATGGGGAATTCGAAATCGCGGGGGCTCACGCGCAGAAGCCGCGTTTGCTGGGGGAAGGGAGTTTTGGCAAGACGTTCGAGGCGTTCCGCTCCGACCGCTACCCGGGGGGCGAGGTCAAGGAGTGGGTCGCGCTGAAGGTCCTGAACCCGGCGTTGCTGCAGACCGAGGAGAAGCGGTTCCAGTTTCTGCAGGAGGTCAGCGCGCTCGCGAAGTTCAAGCACCAGAACCTCGTCCATCTCATCCGCGGCGGGCAGGAGGGCGACGAGGTCTATTACGCGATGGAGCTCTGCATGGGCGGCGATCTGCGCAAGCTCGTGGCGCGCTTCGGCTCCGTGCCGGAAAAGGCGGTGGCGCTCATCGGCGCCCAGGTGACCGCCGGCTTGCGCGAAGTCCACGATCGGCACGGTCTGCTGCATCGCGACATCAAGCCCGAGAACATCGTCCTGGTGGAGGAGATCGGCCGCTCGGTGACCCGGCAGCAACTCGCCGATTGCTTCGAGAAGAACGAGGGTCTCTGCCGCATCGTCGACTTCGGACTGGTCAATCTCGAGATCGACACCCTGGACGTGCGGAAGCCCTTCGCCGGCTCGCCCATGTACGCGAGCCCGGAACAGATTCGCCGGGATTCCATCGACCAGACGACCGACATCTACTCGCTCGGTATGTCGCTGCTTTACCTGCTCAAGGGGAAGGGGCCGCTGCTCGCGCCGGACGGGACCGACTTCAAATCCGTCGGCACGCTGATCGATCACAAGATCTCGGACGACGATCACGTCGCCGACATTCCCCCGTGGGTCAGCGCCGAGTTTCGCGCCATCCTGTTGAAGATGTTGAGCAAGGATCCGGCGACGCGGCTGGATGCCGCCGGTGCGCAGGCGGCGCTGCGCGAATATCTCAACTCCCGCCTCAAGCTGGTGCGCCGGCCCGGCACGCTCGAGGATTCCTACGTGCTCGGGGAGCCGCTCGCCGAGGGCGGCCGCGCGCCCGGCTGGCTCGCCCGGCGCAAGGAGGGCGACGGCGCGGAGGTGCGGCTCACCGTCGCCGCACGGCTCCGCACAGCCGGCGCTCCGGCCGATCCCGAAGCGCGCGGCCGGGAGATTTGCGACATCGCGCAGCGGGCGACCGATGCGGGCCGGCCCGGGACGTTCCTCCGCGTCCTGCGCATCGTGCAAACCGACGACGCCCTGGCCTTCGAGGAGGAGCACGTTCCCGCCGTCTCGCTCGAGGAAACGATCCGCGCGCGCGGGTTGCGCAAAAACCACCTTAGCATGGCGGAAGCCGTGCTCGTCCTCCGTCCCGTGGCGGAGGCGTTCGACGCGCTGCGGTCGAAGATCTTCATCGCGTGCGAGGACATCCTGCTCGCCGCAGACGCGACGCCGCTCGATCGGCCGCTCACGGAATGGCACGGCCTGGAAGTGCGCATCAGTTGCATGGGGGAAGCGGTCGCGCTCGGGGAGACGCAGACCGCGGGCACCGTGGTGGAGGAAAACGCGGCGAGTCCCCTCGACTCGACGGTGGTGGATACCGGCGCCGAGGCCACGGCCCATCTCCAGCCGGTCCCCGCGCTCTGCCGGCTGCTCTATCGCCTGCTCACCGGCACGGAAGTCGATGCCGCGGCGGCTTACAGCCCGATGGCGTACACCGCCGCCGCCCGGCTGCGCGGGACCACGAACAACCATTTGCGCGATCTGCTCTGCGGCTCGGAGCCGGCGAGTTCCGCGGTGGAAACCCTGCGGCGCTTTTGCGCGTTCGAGTCCGTGCCGTGGGAGAGCGGGCCGCGCTCCCGCCCGTCCGCCCCGGACGCGAACTCCTCGACCGATGCGCTTCCGCCCGAGCAACTCTCGAGCTCCACGAGCGAAGCGACGATGGTGGCGCCGGCGCGCGAGCATCGCTCGAGGAGTCCCCGCCCCGAGCCGAAACTCAAGGAGACGAGCGGAGGCGTCGGGCGCGGCACAGCCGGGACGGGCAAAGGGACGCACTCGTCGCCGGCCGGCCTCCCGACCGGCACGCTGCTCGGAGAGGCGCCCATCTGCGAAGTGGTCCGGCCGGGGGTCGTGCGCAGTCCCTTCGACGAGGAACAGCGGGAGCAAGCCGTGCCGCCGGAGCAATGGAAGAGCGGGCAGATCGTGCCGTGCGCCTACACGCAGCGGAACTTCCGCCTGCCCCGGAAGCTGGACCTTTTGCTCGGGACCGTGCTCGAGCCGAAATTCGTGGAGAGCCCGTACGATCCCGGGCATCGCCAGGAGGTGGCGTGGCCCCTGTGGATCCCGAATGGAGTGCTCGTCTGCCAGGACAGCGGCGCGCGCTTTCGCCTGCCGGCCGAGCTCCCTTTTCTCGAGGGCCGGCTGCTCGCCGACCCGGGCGTGATCCAGAGTCCCTATGATTCCCGCGAAGTGATCGCCGTGCCGGCCGAGTCGTGGCTGCCGGGCGCGTGGCTGGTTTGCCCCGCCACGGAGGTTCCCTTTTTCCTGCCGACGCCCTTGCCCCCGTTGCGGGCGCTGGCGGACCCGCACCAGCCGGGCGTTCTGCGGAGCCCTTACGCGCCCGAGGCCAGGATCGAGATCCCGCCGGCGCGCTGGGAGGCCGGGCTGGAGCTCGAGTGCCCGGTGAGCCACCGGATGCTCACTACGCCGCGCGAGGTCGAGGAGTGGGAAGTGACGGCGGAGGTGGTGAATGCGGCGCGTCGTTCCGTGCGCGATCCGCTCGACCCCAAAGCGCTGCTGGAAGTTCCGGCGCTCGCGTGGGTCTCGGGCGGGACGTTTCCCCACCCGCGCTCGGGACGGCCGATCCGCCTGCCGCAAGGGCTGCCGGAGTTGGTCGCCGAGATCGACCCCGCGCGGCCCGGCTTCGTCCGCTCGCCCTTCACCGGTGAGTGGTCCCAGGTGTCCGAGGGCGACTGGCTGCCCGGAGGCAAGCTTTCCTGCGCCGCCGGCGGGCAGGCGTTCCGCCTGCCGGAAAAGCTGCCGGAGATTCCGCGGAAGGGCAAACTTGGCGCCGAGCCCGGCCTCGTGATCAGCCCCTACGACAGCTCCGTGACCATGCGCATCCAGGCGGCGCGCTGGCGGCCCGGCGAGCTGATCGAGTGCGAGGCCACCCGCAAGAAGTTCCGCCTCCCAAGCGTGCTGCCGCCGCTCGTCGGCGCGGTCGACGCGGAGCGGATCGGCTGGGTCTACTCGCCGCACAGCGAGCAATGGCAGCAGGTCCCTTTCGAGAGCTGGATGCCCCGCAACACGCTCAAATGCGAGCGGACGGACCAGCCCTTCAAGCTGCCCGAGACGCTGCCCGAATGGCTGCCCGACGTCCACTGGGTCCCGCGCCGGCCGGGCCGGGTCCGCAGCCCGCACAACCCGGCGGCGGAGATGGACGTGGCGCCGGCGCAATGGCAGAGCGGGGCCGTCCTCATCTGCCCCTCGACGCACCGCCGCTGCCGGTTGCCGATCCTGGAGAATTTCCCGACGCTGGAGCAGGAAAAGGGGGCGGTCTCCTTTGCCGCGCGGATGCCGGAAAAATCCGCAATCGTGGCGGCCGAGACGTTGAGCCGGCCCGGCCTCCCAATCTCCGCGGCGATGGTGGAGGCGATCTGGCACCGGCACGCGCTTTCCAGTGTCGAGGAGCGCCGTGCGTTCCGCGCCGAGATTTTTCCGGAGCCGGAAGAGGGCACCAACACGTATCTCCAGCCGAAGCGAAAGACCCCCGAGGCAAAAAAACGCACACCGTGGCTCGCGTACGCGGCGGCCGTTCTGGTCGTCGCCGGCCTCGCCGGGGCTGGGTGGTACTTTTGGCCCAAAGAGGAAAGCGGAAACGGGAAGAGCGGGAAGAACCTCGCAACCCCTTTTCCAATTGCGACGGCAGGCGGGAGCTTCGCGTTCAAGGAGCCGCCCCTGCCGAGCCAGCCGGCGCGGCTCATCTTCACGTACGATCGGCGCGAATACTCCCTTCCCCTCAGTGTGATTCCGGAGCCGGGAATGCTGAG
>DASYIS010000336.1:0-5847 GCA_035997375.1 Chthoniobacteraceae bacterium | reverse complement strand
GCCTCGAAGTTCCAGATCAATTCGCGAAGCGGTTTCGTCTTGATGAGGCGGCTCATTCCCGTGAGCTGTTGGAGGCGTTCGTCCTCAAGCGCTATGCGGAGGGTGCGCTTTCAGCCGGGCAGGTGGGGCAGGCGCTCGGGCTCAGCTTTTTTGCGACGGAGAAGTTTTTGCATGATCACTCGGCGCCTGGGTTGGGAGTCGAGGAACAATTGGAGGGACTGGCGAATTTGCGTAAGCTCGGGACGCGATGAGCGGCCCTTTAGTTGTCTCAGACAGTTCTCCGCTGCACTACCTGATTCTGATCGAGGCGACAGATCTCCTGCCAAGGGTTGCTTCAGAAGTGCTTGTTCCCCCGGCGGTCGTTCGGGAACTTGCCCATGCTGAGACGCCGGCGGAAGTGCGCCGGTGGATGAGAAGCCCACCCGGTTGGCTGCGGGTGGTTGCTCCTTCTCAGGTGGATGCTTCTCTCGACCTCGATCCCGGAGAGATGGAGGCGATTTCGCTCGCGCTGGAACTCCGGGTCGCCTCCATTTTGCTCGACGAAAAGAAGGGGCGCCGGATTGCAAAAGAACGCGGGCTCCGGCCCATCGGTCTGCTCGCGGTGCTCGAATACTCCGCTTCCAACGGTTGGATCGATTTCGAGGATGCGGTTGCCCGCCTCCAAATCACTACGTTTCGAATGTCAAAGATGGTGCTCGTCGAGATCCGCCAGCGGCTGGCGCAACGCCGGCCCTGAGCACGAATTACCCTCCCGTGGCGCTTCCCTTCCCCAGTTCCGCCAGCAGGTTGCCGGTCGTCAGCGAATCCATGACGACGGGGTCTGCCTCGCCCGGCCGATAGAGCAGGTAGAGCGGCACGCCGGCGCGGCCGAATTTCGCGAGCCATTGCTCGATCTCGGCATCGGGCTTCGTCCAGTCGGCGATGACGGTGATGACCTTCCTCTCTTCAAAGGCGGCCTTCACTTCCTCTTTGTGAAGCACGAGTTTTTCGTAGGTCTTGCAGTTCGCGCACCAGTCGGCCGTGAAGTCGACGAAGACCGGCCGGCCGGTTTTGCGCGCCGCCTCGATGCGGGCGTTCAGGTTGGAAACCGTGGTCTGCGCGACGGTGGCCGTGCTGCTGCCGATCGCGAACTTGGCCGTGCCGAGACCGGTGGTACTTTCCCGGTCGCCCGCGCTGATGTCGATCGCGAGGGGCTGCGAAGTGTCGCCGGTGCGCGTGAGGGTGTAGGTTTTGCCGCCGCTCACCTCGGCGAGCGAGCCTTGCAGGAGGACGAGCCAGCCGGCGACGACGACGGCCGGGAACACCACCCAGCGCGTGAGGCGAACCTGGTACGCGCCCATGGCCCAACAAGCGATGGCGAGGGCGAAGAGATACCAGCTCAGGTGGACGGCGGCGCTCGGCCGGCCGGCGGCCAGGACGGAGAAAAGCCAGACGACGACGGCCAGCATGATGAAGCCGGTGATCTGCTTGAAGCGCTCCATCCAGACGCCGGGCTTCGGGAGGTACTTCATCCAGGCGGGGACGGCGGTGAGCAGGAAATACGGCAGGCTCATCCCGGCGGCCACCGTCGCGAACAGCAGGAAGATGACCGGCGCGGATTGCGTGAGCGCGAAGCCGAGGCTGACCGCGAGAAACGGCGCGGTGCAGGAGGTGCCGAGCAGCGTGGTGAAGACGCCGTGCAAAAACGCGCCGCCGTACCCTTCGCGTGATGAGAGCTCGCTCATTTTCGAGGTCGCGCCGCCGCTGAGCGTGATCTCGAAAACGCCGAGCAGGTTCAACCCAAAGACGAAAATGAGCGCGATGATCCCCGCAAGAAAGTACGGGTTCTGGAATTGCGAGCCCCACGAGAGATGGCTTCCCGAGGACTGCAACGCGACCGCGATCGCCGCCAGCGCGAGGAAGAAGGTGAAGACCCCGGCGACAAACGAGAGCCCCAGCCGAAAGACGCGACGCGGCTCCTGCCCGGCTTGCTTCACGAAGCCGAAAATCTTCAGCGCGATGACCGGCAGCACGCACGGCATCACGTTCAAGATGAGCCCGCCGAGGAACGCGAAGAGCAGCGCGCTCAGGAGCGTTGGCGGGTTCTGCAACCCGGCGGGCGGCGGGGTGCTGCCGCCCGGCGGCGCGGTCGGAGAAGCGGGGGCCGGAGGCACGACCGCCGCCGGCGGCGCCGGCGCGGTGCCGGCCGGCGCGTCCGAGGCCACGTACCAGCCTTCGCGCGCCTCGCCTTTCTGCACGACGAGCAGGCCGTGCCAGACCGCCCCCGCCGGCGCGGCCGGCGTGACGGCAAAGGAGATGGTGCGAGCCCCGGAAGCGTCGGGCTCGCTCAGCGTCGGATGACCGGGCGTGGCGCCATTCGGCGGCAGCGCGAAGAACTCGGGCGTTTGGTCGGCCGCGAGGCCCTTCACCGTCAGGCTGAATTTCTTCGGGTCGCTCAGCTCCCACACCGTCGCGGGAGGAGCCGTCGTCTTCGGAAGCTGGGCGCGGTACTTGGCGAAAAGCTCGGCGCTCGCCGGCGCCCCCGGCGTCCCGGCCGCCAGCGGGAGCTCGAGGTTCGCATTGCCCTGAATGCATGTGCCGACGATTTTCTTCGCGGGATCGGACACGTTGCACACCTGCCACTTCACCGCCGCCTTCACCACGACCTTGCCGGCCGGCAGATTCGCGGGCGGGGTGATTTTCGCCATCAGCAGCGTCTCGTTTTCATAGACGTAATTCAGAAAGTCGTCGGCGAGCATCGACTTCGGCAGCGGCCACTCCAACTCGCCGGCTTGGAAGCCCGGCGGCAGCGTCCACGTCACCTCCAGCGGGAATCCGATCTCGCCCGCGGACTGCCAGTAGGTGTGCCAGGTGGGATCGATCTTGAGCAAAACGCCGACGGTAAACGGCTTCCCCGGCTCGATCGCCGTGGTGTCGGCGACGAGGCTCGGCGTCAGGTGCGAGGGCTTCGCCCCGCCGAACTGCGCGCGCGCGACGCCGAACCAAAGCGCCACCGAGAGCGCGACAACAACCAGGGCCAGGCGGAGAAGGGCTTTCATGAGAGTACGTGTGACGGGGGTCGGACTGCTTTTGTTCAGGAAGGGCCGCAGCCCGACCACCGGTGACCAAGGCTATCGTGCCGCGTCGAGCGAGTCCATCCCGGTCCACGGCGAGGAACTGGGATTCTGAACCCGGCGCCGCGACGATTCGCCCAAGATCGGAAATCGCCCAACGCTTTCGGTGTTGTGAGGCATTCTTGAAAGGCACCCTTCCCCGGGAGCGATTTGCGTTCTCCACGATTTCGCTTAAGGGGACTTTTGCCTTCCCCATGAACTGCTCCGACCTTCTGCGTCTGTGCCTTTTCGGATGCCTGCTGCTGCCGCCGGGCGGCTGGTGCGCCGAGACCGCACCTACCGCCGATCGCCACCCCGGCCCCGCCTGCCTGCGCGCCGACGATTTCTTCACGGACGAGGTTTGGACGAAGGTCGGCGCCCGCACCTGCCTGGAGTGCCACAAAGTCGGCGGCGACGCCGAGGACAGCAAGTTCATCCTCCAGGATCCCAAGCGCGACCCCGACCCGGCGAGCGGCGGTTTTCTGCGGCAAAATCGCGCGGCCTTCGTGAAAATGGCGGCGCTGCACAAAGAGGGAAAATCGCGCCTGCTCGTGAAGGCGACGGGCGGGTTGTCCCATGGCGGCGACGATGTGTTGAAGCCGGATTCCACGGGGTACCGCATTCTCGCGGAGTTCGTCCGCCGGCTCGAGGCGCCGGAGGGTGCGCCGGCGCCTCCCGCGGTGGTGAAGGAGACCGCGAACTTCTTCGACGGGATCGCGATGCTGGACAACCGGCGGCTGCTCCGCCGCGCGACGCTTTCCCTGGCCGGGCGCCTCCCCACGCCGGAGGAGCTGGCGACCGTCGACCAGCGTGGGCTCCCCGCGTTCCAGCCGGTGCTCGACGGGGTCATGAAAGAGCCGGCCTTTTACGACCGGCTCGCGGAGGCGTTCAACGACATCTTTCTCATCACCGGGTTCACGGGCCTCCCGGATCAGGTGATCTTCTCGTATGAGAACTTCCGGGGGACGCGGAACTGGGAGCAGACCTACGACGTCAGCAGCGCCGGCGACGAAGCCGCGCAACGCCGGGCGCGCAACGTCCTCTATGAAGTTTTTCGCGACGCCTCGCGCCGGGAGCCGCTCGAGCTCATCAAATACATCGTCCGGGAGAACCATCCGTTCACGGAAATCGTGACGGCCGATTTCATCATGGAGTCCCCGTACACCGCGCGGGCGTACGGGAATTTCGAGGAGGTAAAGGGCCGGTTCCAGAACCCCGAGGATCCGTTCGAGTTCATCCCCGTGCGCCTGGCCGCGCTCACGAGCCCCAACCGCGGGTTTGTGCAACACTCGGAGACCGGATTTTACCCGCACGCCGGCCTGCTCACGACGTTCCAGTACCTGCGGCGCTACCCGACCACGGAGACGAACCGCAACCGGTTGCGCGGGCGCATGTTTTACCAGCAATTCCTCGGGGTCGATGTGCTGGAACTCGCCGCGCGCGTGAAGGACGCCGCCGCGGTCACGGCGAAATTCGAGATCCCGACGATGCAGGCCTCCGAGTGCGTCGTCTGCCATCGCACGCTCGATCCGGTGGCCGGCCTGTTTCAGGATTTCTACGCGATCGAAGGGGTCTTCGGCCCGCGCAAGGACGGTTGGTACAAGGATATGTTCGGCGCGGGATTCGAAGGGGAGGATCTGCCGGCGGAGCAGAAGTGGCGCGCCCTGCAGTGGCTCGGCGAGCGGACGGTGAAGGACCCGCGCTTCGCGAGCACGATGGTCGAGCATGTCTACTACATCCTGACCGGCCGGCGCGCGCTCCTCCCGCCCAAGGCGATCGACGATCCACTGTTCGACGCGAAGCAGCGCGCATATGCGGCGCAGCACGCGGAGATCGAGCGCATCGCCTCGCGGTTCGTGCAGGCGAAGTTCAACCTGAAGACGGCGTTTCAGGAGTGGATCGTCTCGCCCTTCTATCGCGCCGACGGCCTGTCCACGGCGGCGGCAAATCCGCAGCGGTTGACCGAGTTGGGGGATCTCGGGCTGGCCCGGATGCTCGGACCGGAGCAGCTCGAGCGCAAGCTGACGGCCGTCTTCGGCACCAGCTGGGGCAAGCTGACCAAACAAACCGCACTGCTGTATGGCGGCATCGACGCCAAGGAGGTGACGGAACGCGCGACCGATCCCAGCGGGGCGATGGGCGCGCTCCAGCGCACGATGGCCAATGAAGTCGCCGGCAAAAACGTCTCCCTCGACTTTGCGCTCGCCGCGGGCGAGCGCCGGCTCTTCCCCGGCCTCGAGCCCGAAGTTCAGCCTGGCCAATCTCCCGAAAGCGACCTCCGCCTGCGGCAGACGATGGCGCATCTCCACGAGCTCGTGCTCGGCCGTTACGATGCCGTCGACAGTCCGGAAGTGACGCGGACGTTCGAGCTGTTCGCGAGCATTCTCGCGGACGCCGCGGAACGCAAAGGGAAGAACGAATTCGAGCCGTATGCCCGTGCCATCGCCGGCGGACCGCGCCTGCCGGATCCCACCTACACCATCCGCGCGTGGCGCGGTGTGCTTACTTACCTGCTGCGGCAGCGCGATTTTCTCTACGAGTAAATTCAGCCTAAATACGGGAACGGATAGCCACAAAAAGGCACAGAAGGTACAAAAGAAACGGCTTTCGAGAAGCGCCGCAGTCTCCCGCTGCGTGAGGTTCCGCCGGCCTCGCGTTGAAGTCACACGTCCTTTTTTTTGTGCCTTCTGTACTACACTCTGGAAGGGTTTTGTTTTCGTGCGCAAATTCCAAGGGGCCAAAGACGCCGCAGGCG
>DASYIS010000335.1:0-12460 GCA_035997375.1 Chthoniobacteraceae bacterium | reverse complement strand
CGATTCTCGAGGTGCAGCCAAAGGGAGAGGTCGGGGTGCCGGGGATTCCCGGTTGCACCCTGCCGCCGCTGTGTCTGGCGTATGCGTGGTTTGGAGTCCGCTGTCCCGGATGCGGATTGACGCACAGTTTCGTTCACCTGGCGCACGGGCATTGGCAGGCTTCGTGGAACGCACATCACCTGGGGTGGTTGCTCGCCGGGCTGCTGCTCCTGCAGATTCCCTACCGCATTCATTCTCTGTACGTGTGGCCCGACAATTTGCTGACCGTTCGCGTCCGGCAGCGAATTGGGCGATGTCTGATCGGTCTCTTGATTGGCAATTGGTTGTTGCAGGTGTTGTTCTAACGCTGCGGCGTACCCTGCCCACAGCCGCCACGATGAGCCTCTCGACCACCCTCTCCAACTCCGCCGTGCGCTCGTGCGCCAAGTACCGGCCGGAGGTGGTCATCGTCGTCGTGGCGCTCCTGCTGCGGCTCGTCCTGCTGGAGCTCAAGCCGCCGCATTTCGACGAGGGGGTCAACGGCTTCTTCGTCGACCAGATGACGCGCGAAGGGCCGTACCACTACGACCCGACGAATTTCCACGGGCCGCTGCACTTCTATTTCCTCTTCCTGATGCAGACCCTCTTCGGGCGTCACGTCTGGGCGCTGCGTCTGCCGACCGTCCTTTTCTCGACGCTCTGCGTCGTGGTCGCGCTCTGCTACCGCCGGTATCTCGGCCGGACCACCTGCCGGCTCGCGGCCTGCGGCATCGCGCTCTCGCCGGCGATGACCTTCTACGGGCGGTACGCCATCCACGAATCGTTCCTGCTGCTCGTGCTCATGATCGCCGTCTGGGGGCTCATCGGTCTCTGGCGCGACGGGACGCGCACGGCGCTCTGGGCGACGGCGCTCGGGATCGCGGGGATGATCCTGACGAAGGAAACCTACGCTATCCATCTCACGGCCCTGGCGTTGGCGGCGCCGACGCTCCTCGGGCTGGAGTGGCTCTCGCCGGCCGCCGACGAGCCGCGCCGGCCGCCGCAGTGGACGGGACGCGACTGGGAAATCGCGATCGCGGTTTCGCTCGGCGCGATCGTTTTTTTCTACTCGGGCGCGCTCATGAGCTGGGGCGATCTGCCCGGGCTCTGGACCACTTTCAAGACGTGGGTGCAAACCGGCACCGAGAAAGGCGGCGGCCACGCGAAGGACGGTTACTATTGGATCACGCTGCTCGCGCGCTATGAATGGGCGGCGTTTTTCGGGATGGTCTTGTCGCCGTTGCTCGTCGTCGAGCGGTCACTCCGGTCGCTGCGCTTCCTGGTCATCGCCGGCCTCGGCACGCTCGTGGCGTACACGATCATTCGTTACAAGACGCCGTGGTGCATCATCGTCCTCATCTGGCCGTTCTTCTTCGTCTTCGGGGCCGTGGTGGAGCGATTGATGGCGCTGGCCCGCACGCCCCAGCCGGAGGGAGGCGGGGCCGGCGCGCCGCCGAGGGAGAAACTTCCCGTCTGGCTGCCGGTCGGCCTCGCGGCGCTCCTGCTCGGCCACTCGGCCTTTTGGAGCGTCGGGCTCAATTTCTTTTGGTACGACGATGAAACCGAGCCCTACGTCTACGTGCAGACGAAACGGGACGTGAACCAGCTCATGGATCCGCTCGGGAAGATGGTCGCGCTGGATCGGAGCAACTACCAGTTGAAAGGCGTCATCCTGCTGGAGACGGAGGGCGACAATCACCCGCTGCCCTGGTTGCTCGGCGACTTCACCGGCGTCGAGACGCTGCACGAAGCGTCCCCGGCCCGTGAGACGATGGACGCCGATTTTCTCTTCATCCAGAACCCCTTCGTCGGCGACGTGGAGGACCGGTTGCGGCATCCGTATTTCCGCGAGAAGATGACGCTGCGCGGCAGCTCGGAGCTCACGGGCGAGCTCTACTTCGACGCCCGGAAGTTCGCGCCCGTCTTCCCCGGCCGCGCGCCGGAGTTCCAGCCGGCCGCGCCGGCTCCTCCCGCCGAGACCCCGGTCCCCGCCCCCGAGCCGCCATGAAATTCATTGCTCCCTGGCTCTACGCCGTCAGCAGCGCAGTCCTCTCGGCGATCGCGCTGGCGTTCGCGTTCGGCGGCGTGACGCCCGGCGTCGCGCACGCGTCGCTCGTGATCGGTGTGGCGACCGCGGCGGCGGGCTTCTGGCAGGCGCGCGGCGAGAAGCTGCGCCGGCCGCGGCTGCGCGGCTGGGAATGGGGCGCGGTGCTTCTCTTCACGCTCTTCGCGCTGCGGGCGTTCCTGTGGGTCGTCTTCTTCGATCGCGACGAGATGAAGGTCCTCTCCCCGAACAATCTCGGCGATCTTTCGCTCCACCTCGCCTACATCCGCGAGGTGGCGAACGGCGTGCCGTTCTGGCCGGACAACCCGATCTTTGCCAACACGAAGCTCTCGTACCCGATCGGTGTCGATCTCTTCCACAGCCTCGTCGTGGTGTGCGGCGGCGATGTCTACCGCACGTTCATCTGGATGGGGCTCGCCGGCTCGCTGCTCACGGGCGTGATGCTCTACCGCTGGGGCGGCGCGTTCACGATGACCGGCTTCCTGTGCAATGGCGGGCTGGTGGGGTTCGTCGCGCTGTTCTCGCTGAATTTCGATCCTACGACCATGACCCCGGCATGGCACCTCGAGGACTTTCAGTCGACCTTCGCGTGGAAGAGCATTCCGCTCGCGCTCTTCGTCACGCAGCGCGGCTTTCTGTTCGCGCTGCCCGCCGGCCTGCTGCTGCTCTGCTCGTGGCAGGCGCGCTATTTCCCTGGCGACGGCGAGGACGCCGCGCCCGGCCGCACGCTGCCGCGCTGGGGCGAGTGGCTGCTCTACGCGTCGATGCCGGTCTTCCATTTCCACACGTTTCTCTTCCTCTCGGTGCTGCTCGGCGTCTGGTTCTGTTTCTACGCCAGGGCGCGCGGCGAAGTGCTGCGGCTCGTCCTGTGCGCGGTCATTCCCGCGACCGTGCTGGTGCTGCTCATCACCGAGTTTTTCCACGGCCCGAAGGCGCTCGGCTGGGCCGTGGGCTGGATGCAGGACGACCCGGACTTTCTCAAGTGGTGCAACGCGCATCTCCTGTCGCGCTCGGTGGAATTGCACGCCGCGGAACAGGACGCGGGGCTGGACATGCTGCCGATCGTCGGGACCAGTGCGGTCTGGATCACGCGGCCGGCGTTTTGGCTGCTCAATTTCGGCGTCCTCCCTTTCCTCGTCGCGGCGCTGATTCCGACGATCGAAAATCATCGCGCGGCCGCCCGGGAGCGCGGCTTCCTGTGGCCGGCGATCGGCGTGTTTCTCGTCTGCTGTTTCGTGAAGTTCGCGCCGTGGGAGTGGGACAACACGAAGCTCATGATCTGGTCGTATCTCCTCGTGCTGCCGCTCCTCTGGAAGCACCTCATCCGTCCCTGGCCGCTCTCGGTCCGGGTCATCGCGTGCGTCGCGCTCTTCGGCTCCGGATTCCTCTGCCTGCTCGGCGGACTGAACGACGGCTACGGGTCGGCCATTGCGAAGCGCTCGGAGCTCGACCCGCTCGAGCGCGACCTGCGCGCGATCTCACCGCGGGCGCGCTTCGTCGCCCGGCCGAACTACAACCACCCGCTGCTCCTGCTCGGGCGCAAAGTGGCCGCCGGCTACCCGGGCCACCTCTGGAGTCACGGGTACAACTCGGAAGAGACCCTCGCCGACGTGAAAACAATCCTGATGGGCGGCAACGGCTGGCACGAGCTCGCGAAGGGTCTCGGCGCGCGGTACCTCTTCTGGGGCGCGCAGGAAAAGGAGGAGTACCCCGGTTCCCTCGAGCCGTGGCGGACGAGTTGCCGCATCGTGGCCGCGGGGGACTGGGGGACTGTGTATGATCTGGAGAGCGCGCCGTGAGGGCCATACGGCAAGCACCAAAAACCCAAGCCCCAAGGACCAAATAAGCACCAAGCCTCGAAAGCAAAGGCCAAACCAAAAGTGCGCGCCGCTGCCCGGGGTTCCCGTTTGATCCCTGGATCCTGACTTTTGGAGCTTATTTGATCTTTGGGAATTGATGACTGGACTTTGTTTCCTCCGCCCCGCCGCCCTTGTCATCACCCGCCAACCGGTATACAGATCAGACCCATGTCACAGCCCGACCCCCATCTCGAGGATCGAGCGAAGAAAGCGGAACGCATCATCGCCGAGCCGGACAAGTTCAAGATTTGCGAGGGGTGTGACTCGATCGTGGCGGCGCGGGTCACCGTCTGCCCGAACTGCTACGGCTACCGCTTTGACTCCGACGCCGAGGCGATCATCGCCCAGGCGCGCCTGCTCGCCACACGCGCCCGCACGAGCGTGATCGCGGACGATTTGCTGTGAGGAATAGCGCGTCTTGGACGCAGAAAGCCGCCGGTGATCACTTCTTCCGCGGCTTCGCCGGCACCTTGGACGGCGGCGCCTTGGCGGGCGGCGTTCCTTTCCCGACCAGCACATCGGTTACCGCCGGCGTTACGGCGACCGCGGTCCCCGCCGCGGCGCGCGCGGCATTCTCCGGCTGCTCGGCCAGCACCTTCACGCACGGCTTGCCGATCGAACCGGCCGGCTCGGTGATGTGCAGGGCGGCGCAGAGCGTGGCCGCGATGTCGGTGATGTGGAAATCGTCGGCGTAGCGTCCGGGCACAAACGGCGCGCCGTAAAAGAGGACCGGGACGTGTGTGTCGTAACTGTAGCCCGAGCCGTGGGTGGTGCCAGTCGGGGCCGCGCCGGCCGCCTTGGCCGCGCTTGGAAAGGCGATGAGCGTATAGGGATTGTACACGAGGACCATGTCGCCGCTGCGGGCGGGGTTGAACCCATTGCGCACCCGTTCGCCAAGCTCGCCCGCCGTGCGGCCGTCCAAGAGTTGCTCGCGGCTGTAGCCGGCCTGGAAGTAACCGGTCGCGAGCGCCCACTCGCGCAGGAAGGTCGAGAGGTCGGCCGCCGCGATGTTGTTCCCCCGCAGGAAGTCGTGGTTGTAGTAGAGGTTCCCCTCGAAGATCTTGTTGGTGAGGAGGACCTTGCTGCTGCCGAAACGCTCGGTCAGCTTCGCGAGCAGGTCTTCCATCAGCTTCACCAAGTCGACGCGCCGGCCGTCGAGACCGACCAGGCTCGCGAATTCCGGCGTCGGGCAGACGCCGTGGTCCGCGGTGAGGACGATCGCGCAATTCGCGAGCCCGACCCTCTTGTCGAGCGCGGCGAAAAGCAGCGCGAGCTCTTGATCGAGCCGCAACACGGCGTCCTGCATTTCCTGCGAATACGGGCCGTACCGGTGCCCGACGTAGTCGACCGAAGAAAACGAGACGCAGAAGACGTCCGGCTGCGGCCCCTGGCCGAGTTGCTCGCCCTCGAGCGCCGCCTCGGCGAACTCCCGCAGGAGCTGATTTCCGAATGGCGACGGCATGATGTTCTCGAAGCCCTCCGTTTTGGAGAGCTCGATCGCGTGGTCGAAGGTCGGCGTTTTTTCCCCCTCCAAAAGGCCCTCGCCGGGGAGGTCGTCTTCCCGCTCGTACTTGGAGGGATCGAGCAGCCGCGTCCACTGCTTCCCCATGAACCCGGCCGCGCGCTTTTGCTCGTTGAATTTTTGCACCCACTCCGGCAGCTCGGCGCGGTAGTAGTCGCTCGTGATGAAATTACCGCTCGCCGATTCCCACCAATAGGCCCCCGCCGGCTGCTTGCCCGCGGGCAGGACGGCGCCGCGATCCTTCATGGAAAGGCCGATGACCTTGGAGCGGTAATGCAGCCGCATCTCGTCGGAGAAATTGCTCCCGACGAAATTGCGCGGCGACATCTGGCCGGCTTTGGTCTCCGTGCCGACGCCGTGGACGTTCGGATCGCCCACGCAATAGACCATCTTGCCGGCCGCCTTGTCGAACCAGTCGTTGGCGATGATGCCGTGGACCGCCGGCGGCGCGCCGCTGAAGAAGCTCGCGTGGCCCGGCCCGGTGATGGTGGGAACGTAGTCGTAGCGCGCAAAAGTCATGAACGCGCCATGGTCGGTCAGCCTGCGAAACCCGTTTTCGCCAAACTGATCGTGGAAACGATCGAGATAATCGTAGCGCAGTTGGTCGACGAGAATCGCGACGACGAGCTTCGGCCGGGCCGGCGGCGCGGCAAAGCCGGCGGACGTGAGGAGGGCGAGGAGGAAAAGGACGCGGAGGAACATAGGGAGAAAGACCCGGAAGGTATGGCCGCGAAAGGGCGAAAAGGGGACAAAAAAAGAGGCGGGGCTATTCACTCGAAAAGGACCCGCTCGCGCATGAGCGGGCTGCCGCCGCAGGCGGCATGGCTCGGGGAGCGCACGCGCCCCGCGTGCGCGATTCGGCGCCCTCGCCGAATCGCCGCGCGCACGTTGATCTTGAAAACATGACCGGGCGTATGCGGAGTGCCGGCCGGTCGGCGAGGGCGCCGACCGGAGCACGCGAGGGCGCGTGCGCTCCCCGGGCCGCGTGCCGCGCACGCTTTGGTCAGCTTCGCGTGTGGCCGTCACCTACCGCCAGCCCAAACCGAAACGCTCCCGCAGACGGCAAAAATAGATGGCCGACGGCGAGGACCGCGTCGGCCGGCGCGCCTTGAATTCGATCGTCGCGATCTCTCGCGTATTGCCGATGCGAAAACGCTGCCGGATGAGACTAACGCGATAGAGCACGGTCAGGTTGCGCTTCTCCGGCCGGTCGAAAATCGCGGTCGGGTACGCGGTGCGGACTTGCCCGCCGATCTCCTCTTCGATCTCGCGAAACAAGCCGGCCTCGAGCGTTTCCGTCGCCTTCACCTTGCCGCCGGGGAGTGTCCAGAGCTTCTTCCCCTGCGCCTGGCGGACCATGAGGAAATTGCCGTACGCATCCTCGATCCAGGCCATCACCGAGACTTCACGCGAGAACTTCGGGAGATCGGGGGGGATCGCCTGAGGCGAGGCGGAAGAAGAAGGGATCGGCATTCCTGACGCGAATTGTTACGATCGTGCGACACGGTTGGCAACTGTCGTTCGCGCCGGCGCCCGAGTTTCGCGCCCGCGGCGCTAGAGCTTCACCTTGGCGTGTTGCTCGCCTTCGTCAACGTGCGGCGTCGTGCCGGTGGCGTAGGCCTTCGCCGCCTCGAAGAGATACTTGATCTTCTTGAGACCCTCGGTGTCCCAATACTCGCCGTCCTGCGGAGTCACCGAGACGAGCGCGAGGTCGGGGTCGTCCTTGCCCCTGGGGAACCACGCCTTGAGCGGTTCGCGCCAGAGCTCCTCCACTTTCGCCCGATCGCGGAGCAGCGTCGCCTTGCCGCTGAGCGAGAGGAAGAGATCGCCGTCCTTCTGGCAGGTGACGGCGACGTGCGTGTCGAGTCCGATCTCCTCGACCTTGCCGCTCTCGACGGCGGTGAAAAACCAGACGCGCGAATCCTCGTCGACGCCGGCGATCTGCATCGGCCGGCCGCGCAAGCCGTGCTCGGCCGTGTGCGTGACGAGCATGGCGGTCTCGAACTTCGCGAGGAGATCGTGGAATTTCTGAGCTTCGGGTGAGGGCGCATTCATACCACCGTATTCGTTTGTCGCACACGGCGCGGCGGTGCGCCGAAGAGTGAGTATTGATTAGTCAACGAACACGAACTCGTTCGTGAGCATCAGGGTCTGCGCGAGCTGTTCCCATGGTGTGAGCGTCGTCACCGCGACGGGCGCAAAGTCCTTTTCGGCGTCCCAAGTATGCGCGGGCTCTTCGCCGCCGGAGCTGCTGCTCGCGAGCTTCGTGATCTTCGGCGCCCAGAGGAATTGGTCGCTGTTCAGCACGTCGCCGAGGTCGACGATGAAGTCCAGCGTCTCGCCGGCGCGCAGGGCGATCGACTCGAGGTTCAGCTCCGCCGTGGCGTGATGGATGACCTTGGAAGCGAGCAAGCCATGGCTGCCTTGGGCGATGAAGGCGCGAATGCCGTCGCCCACGGCCGGCTCGTGCTTGAGCGTGGAGGCGATGCGGTATGTGCCATCGCGCGGCGCCACGAAACGGCGCGCCACGGCGTGCTGCCGATCGTTGCCGGGGTGCCCGCCGCTCGGCGTCAGTTGCGCCCAGCCGAGCTTCGCGTCCGGCCAGTTGGGGCCGCCCTGCCAGGCGCTCCCGTTGAAATACGGCAGCGCGGTGAAAGCCTTGAACGTCTCCGAGTCCGCGTCCCATTCGCCATAGCCATACTGCCACGCGGTGGAGGAAACGGGCTTGGCGGGTGCGGACGTCTCCGGTTGCACAAAGGCGAGCGACGCCGCCAGTTCCGCCTCGTTCGGCGCGCGCTGGAAGAGCAACGCGTAGAGGCGCCGTACGCGCGCGGCATCATCGGCGGGCGGCGGTTGCGCGGCGCGGCGGACGACGACTTGCGCGCGCTGCGCGACGAATGCGTTGTTCAAATCGAAGAGCGCCTGCTGCGGCACGATGGTGTCGGTGCGTTGCGAAATGGAGAGATCGGGATTCGCGAAATCGAAGGTCCGCAACACGGTCGGCAGGCGCTCGCGATCAACCGTCCCGTACAGCGTGCGGCGCGCGCCGGCGAGCAGGTCGCCGGGTTTGCCGCCAATCTTTAGATCGAGCTCGCCGGTGGCGGCGAGCCAGGCATCGCGCATCTCCTCAAAGGTGAGCCGATGCGTGTTCATGCGCCAGAGGAGACGATTGGCGGGATCGAGCTCGCGCGCTTTCGCCAGCGCCGCGGCGTCGGCTGGCGCGGTCGAGTCTTGCTGATAGGTGGCCGAAAGGAGCAGGCGCCGATGCAGCTTCTTCAAGCTCCAGCCGTCGTCGATGAAGTGCCGCGCGAGCCAATCGAGCAGCTCCGGGTGACTCGGCGGCTCGGCGCGTTTGCCGAAGTCGCTCGTCGTCGGCACGAGCCCGCGGCCGAAGTGCTCCGCCCAGACGCGGTTGACCATCACGCGGGCGGTGAGCGGATTGCGCGCATCGCAAATGGCGCGCGCAAGCTCGAGCCGGCCGCTCCCGTGCGTGAAAGGCTGCGGCTGATCGCCCGCGAGCACTTGCAGAAACTGCCGCGGCACCTCCGCGCCTTTGGTCAGCGGATTGCCGCGCTTGAAAATGCGCGGCGTCACCGGGTGCGGGCGATCCGTCAGGATGATGGCGTAGGCCGGCGATTCGGGCGTCTGGATGAGCCAGCGATCGACCTCGCCCTGCAGTTTCCACAGCTCCACGATCACGCTTTGCGGGAAGAAAATCTCGTTGTTGGTGATCGACTCGTCCGGCACGTAACACGGCGATTCCGGCCCGTAGAGCAGCGCGCGCAAGGCCTCGGCGGCGGGGTCGGGCAAGTGGTCCGCACAGTCCTCTGTGCGGCAGGGCGTCGCCGCAGGCGCGCTCTTGAGGAATTCGCGCCACTCTTTCTCCACGCTTGCGAAGAGCGCGCCGTAGCGCTCCGCCACCTCGCGCATGCTCGCCGGTGCGGTCTCGAAGGCACGCGCGACGAGCCGGTTCAGCGAGCCGGCCGGCAGCTCCCGCAAACGCCGCACCGCGGCTTCGGCTTCTCTCGGAAACTCATCGGGCGCGAGCTTCGCGAACTCATGCCAGGCGGTGAAAATGGGCTCGCGGTGCTGCTTCGTGCGCATGAGCAAGCTCTGCCACGTCCGCACGAACGCCGGATTGATGTCGGCCGGCCCAAGGAGCTGGCCGAACGTCTCCTCGGGATATTTTTCGAGCTCGAATTGCGCGAGCAAGTGCTCCTTCACGGTCGCGCGGACGCGGGCGGACTGCTCCTCGCGGCGCGTGGCCATGGTCTCTCGGAGCTTCGTTTCGCGCTCGCGCAGACCTTGCGCGAAGGCCTCGCTCGCCGTGCTCGGACCGCACGGGACGAGTTGCTCGGCGCAGCTTTGGAAGACGCCGTAGAGCGCGTAGTAGTCGCGCGTCGGGATGGGATCGAACTTGTGATCGTGGCAGCGCGCACACGCGACGGTGAGCGCCTGCGTCGTGCGCATCATCACGTCGATCCGGTCGTCGATGATGTCGTGCGTGACGCCGAGAAAGCGCCGGCCGAGCGTGAGAAAACCCATCGCCGCCAGCTCCGGCGAACCCGCCGGCTCCACCTGATCCGCCGCGAGTTGCAGCAGCAGAAACCGGTCGTAGGGCATGTCCTCGTTCAGCGCGCGTACGACCCAGTCGCGATACGGCCACGCATGCACCCACCGCTTCTCTTCGCGCGCATAGACGTAACCCTTCGTGTCGGAATAGCGGGCCAGGTCGAGCCAATGCCGTGCCCAGTGCTCGCCGTATTGCGGTGAAGCGAGCAGGCGGTCGACGACCTTCGCGAAGGCATCCGTCGACGGATCGCGCTCGAAAGCCTCGACTTCCTCGTTGCTCGGCGGCAGCCCCGTGAGATCGAAGGTCGCCCGCCGGATCAGCGTTCGCCGATCCGCCGGGCGGCTTGGTTCCAGCCCAGCCGCGCGCAGCCGCGCCAGGACGAAACGATCGATTTCCTGCCGGCTCCCAGGATCCTCCGGCAACTCCGGCACCGTCGGATTCGCGAGCGGCTGAAACGCCCAGTGCCGCCGGCCGGCCTCGATGTCGACGCCGGCAGCGAGGGCGGTCTTCGCCTCCGCTCGCGGGTCGGGCGCGCCGAGTTTGATCCATTGCTCCAGCGCCGCGACCTCCTCCGGCGCGAGTTGGCGCTTCGGCGGCATCTGCAAATCCTTGTCGCCATAACGCACCGCCTTGATGAGCAGGCTCGCCTCGGGATCGCCGGGCTTCAAGGCCGCCCCGGTGTCGCCGCCCGTCTGCCAGCCGGCCTTGGAATCCAGCCGCAGCCCGCCCTTCTGCTTCTTCGCGCCATGGCATTCCTCGCAGCGCTCGACGAGCAGCGGCCGGATCTTCGCTTCAAAGAAGTCCGTTGGGTCGACCGCGAGGGCGACGTTATTCATGGCCAAAACCACCGCCGGAAAAAACCAGGCAGCGTGGCCGCGAAGGAGGCTCTGGGGTAAGCTCGCCATGCATCATCTGTGCGCGAAACGGCGCGAAATTCAAGCAAACCCGCAGGTGCCTGGCCCATCAGGAACCGCGCAATCTTCGGCGCTTCGGTGTGTTCATGTTCAAAAGTCGCACGGTGGCGCGCCCAATCGCGGTGAGGCCGAGGATGACAGCGCCGCGAGTCTCAAAGTGCTCACCCCATTGCTGCTGCCGTGGATGAAATAGTGACACGATCTGCCCTGACTCCGGATCGATCGAAGTCAGGTTTGTTCCTTTGTGCAGATTGCAATGGGAACATGCGATCGCCAGGTTTTCCAAATCGTCATCGCCTGCGTGCTGGCGGGCGGTAATATGCTCGACATGGAGAGGAACGGAGAGTTCCTGCGTCTGTCGCAATCTGCAGTATTCGCATCGATCGCCCGCCCTCAAGCGCACCCGCGCTCTAATCGCCGCGTTCATCAGCCCGCCTGGCGTGCGGCGAGCTGACGCCGAACGTTCGCCTGCAGGATGGAGACAAATTCCCCGAACTGGATGAGCTCTTCGTACTCCTCTCTCTCTTCCGCGGTCAGCAGGCCTTCGGTGCACCGGTCGGCCAGCAATTCCATGCGGTGCTGCACGGGCGCTGGGGCGCGCAAACGCACGAGTGCCTCCGCGCTCGTGCGGTCGAGACATGCGCTTACCGCGTCGAGAAGATCATCGACAAGGCTTGTTGGATTTCCCTCCACCATACGCGAAGGATACCGGTAACGCTCATCGTCGGCAAGATGTATCGCAATATCCCGATCGTGGAGGGGCGACCTCATGCTGGACGTGGCTCATCCGTCGACGCACTCTGCTCTCGCCCCATGAACCAACTCGACCTCCAAAACCGCCGCGCCGTCATCACCGGTGGAGCGCGCGGGATCGGCTATGCCATCGCCACCCGGATGTTGCAATCGGGCGCCTCCGTCAGCCTGTGGGACCTCAACGCGGAGGCGCTCGCCGGCGCCGCGCGCGAGCTCTCGAGCCTCGGGCACGTGGAAACGGTGGAGATGAACATGACCGACGAATCCTCCGTCGCCGCCGCCACCGAGCAGACGGTCGCGGCGCTGGGCGGCATCGACATTCTCGTCAACAATGCGGGCATCACCGGTAACAATGGCAAGACTTGGGAATTGCCCGCCGCGGAGTGGCGACGCGTCATCGACATCAATCTCGTCGGGCCGTTCCTTTGCTGTCGCGCGATCATTCCGAAGATGCTGGCCGGCGGGTTTGGGCGCATCGTCAATATCGCCTCCATCGCTGGCAAGGAGGGCAATCCAAACGCCTCGCACTACAGCGCCGCGAAAGCCGGCCTGATCGCGCTCACCAAGTCGCTCGGCAAGGAACTGGCGACCTCGAACATCCTCGTCAATTGCATCGCGCCCGCCGTCATCGAGACGGAGATGCTCAAGCAGATGACGCAGCAGCATGTCGACTACATGCTCTCCAAAATCCCGATGGGGCGCTTTGGCCAGGCCGTGGAGGCTGCGGCGCTCGTCGCGTGGCTCTGCACGGAGGAT